>JAAYCS010000188.1 GCA_012729655.1 Desulfovibrionales bacterium
CGAGTTGGATCGGCTGGGGGTGCGCATGGCCGTCAACACCAACCGGAAGAACTCCATGGAACTGGTTCTGGAACGCTTTGGGCTGACCCGGTTCTTCGATCCGGTCATGACTGCGGCCAAGGTTTCCCGCCCCAAGCCCGATCCGGAAGGACTCAGATCCATTGTTGAAATCTGGGGTCTGGACGTTCAGACCCTGGCATACATCGGTGACTCGCAGGTTGATCAGGAAACAACTGACAGGGCCGGGGTGCCCTTCTGGGCCTACCGCAACCCGGAATTGCTGGCCGAACTGTATGTGGACAGTTTCCATGAACTGCGGCAATGGTTTATGAAGGGCTTTTGCGAAATAATCGATTAGCGTTTGCGCTTTTTTGGGGAAAGGAGTGTTCATGCCTGTGTTTTCTAGCCTTTTTTCGGCCCTTTACTATGTCGTCGACAGTCTTTTGGCTCTCTATTTCTGGATAGTCATCGCCGCTGTAGTCATGTCCTGGGTCAACCCCGATCCCTACAACCCCATCGTGCGTGGCATACGATCCCTGACTGAGCCGGTCTTTTATCGCATCCGCAAGCTGCTGCCGTTCACGTACGTCAGCGGCATCGACTTTTCACCTTTTCTGGTTGTCCTGGGGATCAAGTTTGTGCAGGTCTTTTTGTCACGGTTGATGCAGCAGATGATGTTCTAGCATGGGCGCACATCGTCCACCCTGGGTCGGCAGGGCAAAGACCGGGTGGAGGATTGCCACCTGGGTTCAGCCCGGGGCCAGGAGAAGCGAATTCGCGGGAGTGCACGGCGACTGTGTGAAAATTCGGGTGCAGGCTCCGGCTGTGGACAACAAAGCCAATGCCGCCCTGGTCCGATTTGTGGCCGAGGTTTTGGACCTGCGTCCGGGTCAGGTGGAGATCGAGGCAGGTCACGGATCCAGGCGGAAGAGCCTGCTCCTGAAAACAGAGGAAGAGCCCGACTGGAGCCGCTTTTCGGATCGGGCAGAGATATAACCATAACGTTAAGGAGACATCCTATGGAACAGAAAGACCTCGAATTGATTGCGGCGCAGCTGCCCCACGACGAGGAACTCAAGGCTCTGTGGGAGGAACATGTGGGCTTTGAAAAAATACTGGAACGCTACTCCGGCAAGGCAGTGCTTTCCCCGGCGGAAGAGATGGAAGTGAAGGAGTACAAGAAAAAGAAGCTGGCCGGGAAGACCCGGATCCAGGCTCTGCTTGCGAAATATAGACGTCAGGAGGGGTAGGAGATCATGGAGTTCACTGGTGCCCAGATTTTGATGGAGTGTCTGAAGCGGGAAGGGGTGGATCTCATCTTCGGTTTTCCCGGAGGGGCGGTCATCGATATCTACGATGAACTCCCCAAGCACCCGATTCGACATATCCTGGTCCGTCACGAGCAGGCGGCGGTCCATGCGGCCGACGGGTATGCCAGGGCCTCGGGCAAGGTTGGCGTATGCCTGGTCACTTCGGGCCCCGGCGCGACCAACACGGTGACCGGAATCGCTACGGCATACATGGACTCCATCCCCCTGGTGATCATCACAGGCCAGGTGCCCACGCACCTGATCGGCAACGATGCGTTTCAGGAGGCAGACATCGTAGGGATCACCAGACCCTGCACCAAGCACAATTATCTGGTCAAAAATGTCGCGGATCTGGCCGAGACCATCAAGCAGGCCTTTTATATTGCCAGGACGGGCCGTCCCGGGCCCGTCCTCATCGATCTGCCCAAGGATGTGGTCAACGCCAGGACCGAGTTTTCCTATCCCGAGACCATCAGTATGCGCAGCTACAATCCCAACTACAGCCCCAACCGCAAGCAGTTGCGCAAGGCAGCGGAACTCATCGCGCAGTGCCAGCGACCCGTGATATATGCAGGCGGGGGGGTGGTTTCCTCCAACAGCGCAGAGGAGCTGACCATGCTGGCGGAGAAGTATTCTCTGCCGGTGACCACGACGCTGATGGGCCTGGGCGCA
>JAAYCS010000189.1 GCA_012729655.1 Desulfovibrionales bacterium
AGACTTTTAATCAAAAAGTATAGAGAGAACTTAGTCATGCACCGGTCCACGCCCCGATCTGGACGACAACCGGATGATACGCCAGGCTGACCGACCGCATAGATTTGTCCGAACACCCGATGAATCAATGTGATCTTGATTCATTCTCTTGAGTATTTTTTACAAAAATCACGGAATTCAAAATCACTCACTGGAAACTCGAAAAGGATCCGTTCATGTCAGAAGCGAAATACGTAAAGATATACAACTGGCTTTCAGAGCAGATAAGCAACAAAGTCTTTGTTCCTGGAGACAAAATACCAAATGAAACAGAGATCGCTGCAAAGTTCAATGTCCACAGGATGACTGTTCGGCAGGCCATTGATAAGCTGGTCAACAACCACATGCTGATCCGCACACGCGGGAAAGGGACATTTCTCCTTTCGGAAAAAACGCCTGTGCTGACCAGATCACTGGTAGGCATCTCAACGTACTACGATGATATTGTGAGGGCAGGGCTTGAGCCGAAATACAAAACGATCCAGGCAATGATCCAGGATCCCTGTGAAGAGACCGCAGAGAAATTGGGATTGCAGGCCGGAGAGCAGATCATATTTCTGAAAAGACTGATGCTGGCCAACAATGTCCCTCTGGTTCTGGAGCATTGCTATCTTCCTGAAGAATTGTTTCCTGACATATTGGACAAGAATCTCAACAGTATTTTATACAACGTGATCCGGGAAGAGTATGGAATGAAACTGATGCATTCGAGTCAGGAAATTGGGGCCATTCTGCCAGAGGAATCTGACCGGAAGATTCTGAAAATTTCCAGCACGAATGCATGCCTGTGGGTCGAAAGCGTTGTTTTCAACGATGCCGGCAGGGCCGTTGAATATGCGTATTCTCTCTATCGCGGGGACAAATACAGGTTCAGATGTGACATCGACAATTATATGTACCTCGGAAATTGAGTGCGTCCCCACCGGCGTGCGCTACGGGACACGGGCAGCAGGCCCGTGTGTGTTCTGACTGGAGGCAAGGGGCCTTCAACATTTCCGGCAGAAATCAACAGACTCGGGAGATATTTCGACCCGGACCAGTTCCCCCACACATGCGCTCAGACTCTGAAAGTCCTTCATCCCCAGGCGCACGCATAACGGCAAACCCAGATCCACGGTCATGGAGACGATCCCCGCCTCGAGCTGAACCTGGGTGACAACACCATTGTTCAGACCTGGCTGGGCGACCGGTGCAACCTTCACGCGTTCGGGCTCGATGACCACCCGGCCACGCCCTGTGGCGGCAAAGGGAGCCGCGACCCCGAACCGATCCGTAATCCGGCACCAGGTGTGGCCATCCTGTTCCACAAAATCGCAGGCATATGAATTGGTCAGGGGTCTGGTGGCCAAACGCCCGTCCTCAAGATAAATGACATTGGGGCACAGGGCCCAGGCCTGATAGCGGTTGTGTGTGCAGAGGATGATGGTCGTCTCCCTGGCATCACGCAGGTCGGCAACGATCTGTTCAATGACCGATCGATGCTGAGCATCCACACTGGCCGTTGGCTCGTCCAGAAGCAGAATCTTGGTCACGCATGCCAGGGCGCGGGCAATGGCCACGCGCTGGGTTTCTCCGCCGGAAAGGCGGGGCGCGAAGGTATCGGCCATGTGGGCCAGACCGACCCTGTCCAGGGCCCGCAGCACCCGATCGTCCAGTTCCTTCCCGGAGTAGCCACGCATTTTCAGGCCGAACCCCACATTTTCCCGTACGCTGCGGCTGAACATGACCGGATGCTGATCCACCAGACCCACCTGCCGCCGCAAAGGCCTGAGGTATGTTTCGGTCCACACCACGGGCGTATCCTCGAAACGGACCTCGCCATCGTGGGGCGGGCTCAAAAAAGACAGGATCCCGAGCAGAGTGGATTTTCCAGCCCCGTTGGGGCCCTGCAGGGAATAGGTCAGACCCCGCTCCAGGGAAAGAGCATCGACATCAAGGATCCGCCTGCCGCCATGGGTTACCGACACTTGCGAGAGGGTATAGATATTCATCGCAACGTCTTCCCCTGCACATAACCCAGGGCAGTGTTCACGGTCAGGCTGATGGCCAGCAGGACGATGCCCAGGGCCAGGGAAAGCACGAACTCGCCCTTGTCGTATTCCAGGGCCATGGCCGTGGTCATGGTCCGGGTGAATCCCTTGGCGTTGCCGCCGAGCATCATGGAGATGCCGATCTCGGAAATGACCCGCCCGAAGGCGGCCACCACTGCGGCCATGATGCTGAAGCGGGCCTCGCGCAGGATGACCATGGCCACCTGCCAGGATGATGCGCCCAGGGCCAGGGCTGTGCGCCGGTAGCGGTCGTCGATGCGGCCTACGGCCGCAATGGTGAAGGCCACGATGATGGGGGTGATGAGTATGATCTGGCCGATGATCATGGCTTTCTGGGTATAGAGCCAGCCAAGGGAGCCGAACACCCCACGCCGGGACAGCAGGGTATAGACGACCAGGCCGATGACCACGGTGGGCAGGGCCAGCATGGTATTGAAAAAAGTGATCGCAGCTTGTTTGCCGCGGAAACTGCTGATGCCGATGACGAATCCCATTGGTATCCCGACCAGACAGGCCGCGACCGTGGACCAGAAGCTGATGTTTAGGGACACGCCGACGATGAACAGCAGTTCGGCGTCGAATTGACCAAGCAGCATCAATGCGGAATACAAGCTGTCAAAAAAATACATGACAAAAAACCTCAGGGAAGAAAGCGGGTCGAACCCCCAGGGAATAATCGGCCCGCTCTGGTGGCGGGCCGATTATCATTTGCTGTGCAACGGCATGTCAGTCGTGCCGATCACTTCTTCGCGTCAGGAAAGAAAAGCTGCTTGTCAAGAAGTTTGTAGTCACCGATGACCTTCTGTCCGCGTTCGGACACCAGCCACTGGGCGAACTTGTCAGCCAGGTCGAACCGGACGTGGGGGTGTTTGGCAGGATTGACCGGGATGACCCCGTAGGGATTGAACAGCTTGACATCGCCTTCAGAGATGGGCTCAAGCTGCAGGCTCTCCGGACGGCCATACTTGTATTGGATATACGTGCCACGGTCCGTGATGGTGTAGCCCTGCTTTTCCTCGGCAAAAACCAGGGTCTTGCCCATGCCCTGTCCAATGGACATATAGCCCTTCATCTGATCGGGGTGGACCGCCTTGACGGTCATATCCTTCAAGATCGTCTCCTCTTCCTTCAGGGCCAGACCGGTGGCCTTCCAAAGTTCCTGCTCCTTGGCATGGGTGCCGCTGGCATCGCCGCGGGACACGAACACCGCGCCGGACTCGGCGATCTTCTTCATTGCCGCGGCTCCATCCTTGCCTTTGGCCTTGGCCGGGTCAGAGGCCGGGCCGATAATGAGAAAGTCATTGTACATGACGTAGTAGCGCTTGGTCCCAAAGCCGGAGGCCACGAACTTTTCCTCGCGCGCAGGGTCGTGCACGAAGATCACGTCCACATTGCCGTCCTCCCCATCCTTGATTGCCGCTCCCGTACCCTTGGCCAGGACCTTGACGTCTATGCCCGTGTCCTTCTTGAACTCGGGCAGCAGGACCCCCAGCAGGCCAGACTGTTCCGTGCTGGTGGTGGTGGACATCTTGAGAACCTGATCTTGGGCGCAGACCAGAGCCGGAAATGCCAACAGGAAAAGCACCAATGCCAGAATTTTTCGCATAATTCCTCCCAATAGGTGAAGTGTGACATATGTTAATTATAATATGTCATGGGAGACTTAAAAACAAGCCCGAAAGGGACCTCCAACTCAAAAAATCATTCCAGCCGGGTACCGACCGACGGCAGGGCGACGACACTCCCGCGCGCAGAGCGGGGCAGGCGGACATACGGCAGGGAAAAGTCAGACGAGGCCAGAGCCACGCCATCGCTGGTCCGCAACACCCTGGCATTGAAGTAAATCTGGCGGCCAACGACCGTATACGTCCCGAGCAGGATGGAATAGGCGTATGCGTCGGCATTGATCCGGGTCAGATCCCTGGACAGGGCAAAGACCCCACCCCCGGGCAGCACGGCCAGCTGATCCGCCCGCAGTTGGACTTCGGCCAGTGAATAGCCGAGCTGGCTCAAACGTGAGGCGATCTGTTCCGAAATGAGGCGACCTGCATCATTGGTGATCCCGACATCGGCCGAATCGACAAACGCAGCTGCCAGCATGGGATATGCGGCCACCCCGCTGCCGGCCAGTTGCCCGTGCAGATGGTCGGCGGCTTTGTAGGACACCTCCATCAGGTTGGGTTCACTGTTCCCTGAATCAGCCGGGGTGATGCCCGTCAAAGACGTGCATGCGGCCAGGATGACGAGAAAAATAGCGGCAAAGAATTTGGGCATGATGGACCCTCCGGCAAAAAAATGACATCCGGCACTTGCAAAGCACACCCTGTGCCAACCCGCTGCGTCTAAAGTTTTTCCCGTTTTCGCCGATTCCTTCAGCATGAACAAAGACACCAAGTTCTTCACGCCCATGATCCTGCTGGTCCTGCTGGTTCATAACGCCCTGGTCGGGTGTTCGTCCCTGCGGACGGACTCAAGCAATGCGCGCCTGATGGCCACAGCCCAGGTACCTGTCCCCACCGGATACCTGCTCAGCACCCAACCCAAGATGCAGGCCCTGCAGCATTGGGACAACCTGGCCGCCAAGGTGGCCGAACACGGCAGCAAAGCGTTGGGGCATTTTTTCCCCCAGGGCGGGGTTGCGGTCTTTGTCCCTCAAGCTGGCCATACGCCCTTTGCAAAGGCCCTGCGGGAGTCCCTGCTCACCCACCTCGTGGCGTACGGTGTGCCAACAGCCCCCTCCCCTGAAGGGGCGATTATCCTGGAGGTCAATGTCAATTTTCTCGCCCATGCCCGCACCCTGACCAAGACCGCGGAGGGTGTGCGGATGTCCCTGGAGCCAGGATTCAGGCAGCTCAAGGACGACCAGGGTGCCTATCGGCCCCTCCCCCTGGTCGCCGAGGAAAGTGGCCAATTCTCGGCCCAGACTCCTGACGGCGAAATCCAGGTCAACTCCTCCTTCACCTACCAGGGCTCCTACCTGTATCGGGATTCGAGCATCTTTTATGTCGAGAGCGCCCAGTGGCCGCATTATGTGGAGCAACCCCCGCCGGGCGCCGTGCAGCTCAAAAAATTCTCGCTGGTTAACAAGTGACCAGACGATTTCCCGCACCACCTGCCTTCGGCATCCTTGAGCAGCACGGCTGACGCACCGCGGCAGGGCGGATGAAAACGCGAAACGGCCGGACTGCAACCCAGCCCGGCCGTTCATTGATATCTGATTCCCGGATAGTGAGCGACCTTACGTCCTGAAGCACGAGGACGGGGAATATTCGACCCGGTCCTTGTACTCTGCCTGCTTGCCCTTGTTCCACATCTTCACCGGCCGGTAGTAACCCACAACCCGCGTGTAGACTTCGGTCTCCTGACCGCACCGCGGGCACGTGGACTGCTCCCCGGTCAAGTACCCATGATCCTTGCACACCGAAAACGTCGGGGTGATGGAGATATAGGGTATCTTTGTTTCGCTCAGCGCCCTGACAATGAAGCTGCGCAGGGCCGCGACATCCGGCACCGACTCGCCCAGAAAGCTGTGGAACACCGTGCCGCCCGTGTACAGCGGCTGAAGCCTGTTCTGATGCTCCAGGGCCGTGAACACATCGGCCGTGTGCCCCACGGGCAGCAGGGTAGAATTGGTGTAGTACGGGACACCGTTGCCCGAAACCTGGATGTCGGCGTAGAGCTTCTTGTCTATCTTGGCCAGACGGTAACTGGTTCCCTCGGCAGGAGTGGCCTCCAGATTGTAGAGGTTGCCGGTTTCTTCCTGGAAATGTGCGGTCAGTCCCCGCAGGTAATCAAGGGTTCGGATCATGAGCCGGATCCCGGCCTCGGTGTCTATGCCCTTGCCCAGCAGGTTCAGACACGCCTCGTGGCCACCCAGCAACCCGATTGTACTGAAGTGGTTGCGGAAGCCGCTTTTCAGGTACCTCTGGGAAAAAGGGAACATGCCCTTGTCCATGTTGTCCACCACCATCTTGCGCTTGAACTCCAGGGAATCCTTGGCCAAGCCGGCGTATTCCCCGACCAGATCCAGAAAATCCTCCTCGCCCTGGGCCAGATAGGCCAGCTTGGGCAGGTTCAAGGTCACCACCCCGATGGATCCGGTCAGATCGCCTGCTCCGAACAGCCCGCCCGTGCGCTTCCTGAGTTCCCGCAGATCCATCTGCAAACGGCAGCACATGGACCGCACATCTTCGGGTTTCAGGTCTGAATTGATGAAATTCTGGAAATAGGGTGCCCCATACTTGGCCGTGAGCCTCAACAAAAGTTCGCCCACCTCGGATTCCCAGGGAAAATCCGGGGTCACGTTGTAGGTCGGGATGGGAAAGGAAAAAATCCGTCCGTGGTAGTCACCCTTGCGCATGACTTCCAGAAAGGCCCGATTGATCATCTCCATTTCTGCCGTGAACTCGCCGTACGTGCTGTCCTGGAGGCTGCCGCCAATAATGACCGCCTCGGCGGCGATATGGGCCGGCGGGGTCAGATCGAAAGTCAGGTTGGTGAAAGGACTTTGTCCACCCCAACGCGAGGTCGTGTTCAGGTTGAACACGAACTTCTGCATGGCCTGCTTGACCTCGTCGTAACTCAGCCCATCGTGACGGACGAATGGGGCGAGGTAGGTGTCCACGTTGTTGAACGCCTGGGCCCCGGCCCATTCATTTTGCAACGTGCCAAGAAAATTGACCATCTGGCCCATGGCTGCGTCGAAATGACGCGGAGGCCCGGACGAGCAGCGGCCCTCCAGGTTGAAGCCTTCCAGCAACAGGTCGCGCAGAGACCAGCCAGCGCAGTATCCGGCCAGGCCAAAGGACAAGTCATGAATATGAAAATAGCCGTGCTCATGGGCCTGCCGGATTTCCTCCGGATATTTTTCCAAGGTGTATCTGGCCTGCACAGACCCAGACAGATGCAGCATGAGCCCCTGAAACGAGTGGGCCATGTTGGCGTTTTCACTGACCCGCCAGTCGGATTTGTTCAGGTAGCTGTCGATGGTCTCGGTCACATCCAGAAATGTCTCGGTCTGACTGCGGATCTGACGCCTCTTCTCGCGATAGACGATGTAACGCCGGGCCACATGGTAGAGCCGGGACTCCATCAAAACCTGCTCAACCGTATCCTGGACCATTTCCTGCTCAGGGCTGGACAGACCCTCCAGCTTGGCTTCGACCTTGCCGGCAAGACGCTTGGCCAGGAGGGGATCCTTGATTCCGCTCGCGTTGAGAGACTTCAGGATTGCCTGGGTGATGCGGTCCAAAGACCACGTTTCGATCCGGCCATCACGTTTGACAATATGCTGAGGCATGTATTCTCCAATTTTGGTCGGCAGTACTGGGTTCACGAAAAATCACGTCATCGCCGGAACGAAATCCTGAAACACAAGGGGCAGATCCGACGGGACCTGGGCCCTGGTCCGGACAAGGTCGGCTTCCGAAAGGCGCGGCACCTTGGTGCAGCGGAAGTAAATCCGATCCGGAAACTCCCGGGCCAACTCGAAGATCTGCTCCAGGCGGCCCAACGCATCCATGGCCGACATTGTCTGGCCGGTTAAGTCCGGGTACAACTCCCACGGACCTTTCACGTCCACGGCCAGGGTCTGGACCAGGCCGGCACGCAACAACCGCTCCAACACCGCCGGAGCAGAGCCGTTGGTATCCAGTTTGATGGGCAGACCGGCTGCGGCCAGATCGTTCAGCAGCTCCTCCAGCCCTTCCAAAGCTGTCGGCTCGCCTCCCGATAGGGTGAGTCCGTCCAGCCAGCGCCTGCGGCGACGCAAGTCAGTCAACACTCCATCGCGGCCAAGGGTCGGCAGCATCTGCCAGTTCCAGGCCAGGGTCGGATTGTGGCATGTCGGGCAGCGCAGGTTGCATCCTCCGGCAAAAAGGACGCACACGATCTTTCCCGGCCAGTCGCAAAGACTTACCGGGACAATGCCGCGCACGCGCTCCCAGGCCGGGGTCGTGTCAGCCATGAGTTCTCAACGTGATGATTGGTGAATGTCCCAACACCCTGCATCCGCGTGCAGAGGGTTACGAGAAATGCTTCAGGCAGGTTTTCTGACTCCCCCGCCACACATCGCCTTCCCACCGGAATCGGCAGTGGCATGTGATGCGCGGCATGTGCAGGGTCACAGCGGCGGGACCGTTCCGGGCTTGCACCGGATTCCCTTACACCCGAAGGTGTTATGCAGAACATAAGCTGTATAATGCAACGCAAGCCCTGCCGCAACCAAAACCTTTTCCACAGGTCTGCTCACAGGGTGAAAACAGCCTTTTCAGCCGCTGGCAGATGCATTGTGACGCACAAATACCCTCCCGCTGACCGGGAGGATAACGGCAAACAGGCCGCCCACAACGAAAAAGGTGACGGGAAGCCCCTGGCCATCAGCAAGACCGCCCACCAAGGGGCCGGTCAGGACAAAACCAAGACGGAAAAGCAGGCTGTGCAGGGACAGGATGCTTGCCCTGTTGCTGCGCTCGCTGGCGTTCTGCAGGCGGGCGCGCATGAGAGGCCCCTGCAGCCCGCGCATGGCCGTCAGCAGATAGTAAAAGAGGAACCCGCCTGGCGCCGCAGTCAGCCCCAGGCCAGCATAGGCCGTAACGACAAGGACGAAAAAAAGGATGTTCATGCCTGCCAGGCCCAGGCAGGACTGCACCCGATGGCTGTTTGCCGCTGCCAGGGCCACCACCAGATTGGCCCCGGCCCATGCCGGGCCGAACCAGTCCAGGGGCACTCCACAGTACTGCATGTACGGTTGGATGAGCCAGACCAGGTAAAACGAGGCCAGCCCCAGAAGCATGCCATGCAGCATGGTCGAGCGGATGCCCGAATTTTCGCGCAGGGCGTACCTGCATACGCCCAGGGCCTCGGAAAGATGGGATGTGACCGGCCTCAAGGTCTTGGCCCGGGGCTCGTGCAGAGTCAGGCACAGGCCAAGGGCCAGCACCCATACGCCGGTCTGGGCCACAAAAGGCAGGAGGGGGGATGTGCTGTACATGATCCCTGCAGCGAGGGCCCCGGCAGCCTCCCCACCCTGGGCCCAGCTCACCATCCGACCGTCGCAACGGGTGTAGAGCTCAACACGGTTCTCGGCCTGCAGGATCTCAAAGAGCAAGGCCGTATCCGAACCGCTGATGAATGCATAGGACACGCCCAAAAGCAATTCAGCTCCCAAGACCCCCCAAAACGAGGTCGCCACAAGATACCAGCCCCACCCGAGGATGCCGAGGATACAGGCCACAATCAAAGCGCGGCGATATCCCAGTCTGTCGCTGACATACCCGGAAGGGTACTCCATGACCACGCTGGCTGCCGAAAAAAAGGCCTGCAGCATCAGTATCTCGGTAAGGGACAGACCGATCCGGTCCTTCCAGAAGATGGTGATCACGGCCATGGGGAAAAGGGTCATCTTCAGGGCCGCGAACACGTTCAACTTGAGAATGGAAGCCGACAGGACTGTGCTCATATCGCCCCGCGCCTCCCGCACATCAGATCCCACGACGCTTGTTCATCCTTTTGTTATGCTTGGCGCAATGCCCTTCTCGATCATCCCGTATCCGCGACAACACGGAACCCCTTTACGAAAGGGGAACAAAAAAGGCCCCGCAGGGCCTTTTTTGTGGGGAGCGCACGCACCCTACTTGTTCAGCTTCACTTCCTGAGGGAAGATCGGCAGGTAGCGGTAGGACAGGCTCATGACCAGGAATCCGTAGGCCACGATCATGAGGGATGTGGACCACTCGGCCCAGTTGGGCATGTAGGAGGTCCAGCGGTCAAAGGTCATGACCGGGATGGCCAGGCCTTGCACCGTGAAGACGAACCGGTTGATGGTCACGCCGATGGCTGCCAGGACCGCGGCAATGTACATCAGCGCCGGACGGTTGCGCACCGCGGGCAGGATGAGCATGAGGGCTGGCAGCAGCCCGCACACAACCAGTTCAGCCCACAGCAAACCGATGCCATAGCCGTACTCGCTGTTGTACATCTGCTCGAAGGTCAGACCCATGCCGGGCAGGATGCCCTTGGCCCAGGCATACGTGTCCAGAATCTTGAAGAACATGTAAAAGCACAGGAGCAGACCGGAAATCTTGCCCATGAGCTTCTTGGTTTCGTAACTGACCAGTTTGCGGCCGGTGATGGTTTCCATCAGCGTGGCACAGAGCATGGTGAAGCCGGGGCCCGTGGCGATGGCCGAGGAGATGAACAGGAAGAACGTCCAGGGCCAGATGAAGAAGCCTTCGCGATACACGAACGGGCGGCCGAAGAGCACACCGTACATACCGCCCAGGGAACCCTGATGGAAGAAGGACAGGAAAGTGCCGATGCCGGCGAAGAGCGGCATGTACACATGGAAGTTGTGGGCCAGGTGGTGGCAGAACTTGTTCTCGTTGATCTTGCGGTTTTCCAGGATGATCGGCACGTACTCGATGATCAGGACGGTCAAGTAACAGGTGATACAGAAGATGACTTCCGTCAGCATGGAATGGACGTTGGGGTGCCAGTAGCCGAACCAGGCCCGCAGGGGCTGCCCGACGTCGAGCACCAGGACGAGCATGGCGCCGGAATAGCACAGGAATCCGACAATGACCGCCAGGTTGATGATGTTTTTCAGCTCATCGATGCGGATGATGTAACGCAGGAAGCCGGAGAAAAAGGCTCCGGCGCCCAGGGCGATGACCGCCAAGTCAAAGGTGATCCACAGGCCGAACCCGAAATAGTTGTCCAGACCCGTCACGCCGATACCGGTTCCCAGGACCTTGAACGCCCCGTATCCGCCCCAGGCGAGGAAGATACTGATCACGCCCAGCCAGGCCAGGAACTTTCCAACAGAACACCGTTCCACCCCTTCGGGCCAGTACGCTCTATCAGACATGTTCTCCCCCCTTCGCGTTCTTCAGGTAGTTGTCCCCGAGTTTGCGCACCCATTCACGCTTGGAGTAGTAGTACACCTGCGGGTCGGTGCCGAGCTTGGCCAGCAGGCGGAAAGCGTTCTTGGACGCGGCCAGCTTGCTAACTTCGTGCTCGGGATTGTTGAGGTTGCCGAATTTGATGGCTCCGGTCGGGCAGATCTCCGCGCACGCCGGGATATACGCATTCTCTGGCAGCTCCGTCGGGTTTTCTCCGTTCATGCGCGCCTGTTCCTTGGCTGCGTTGAAACGATGATGGCAGAATGTACACTTCTCCACCACGCCACGTGGACGTGCCGAAACATACGGGGTCAAGGTCTTTTCCATACCCTCGGGCCAGATCGGATCAAACCAGTTGAAATAACGGGCATGATACGGACAGGCCGCCATACAGTACCGGCACCCGATACAACGGGGATAGATCTGGCTGACGATGCCGCCCTCTTCGTCCTTCAAGGTCGCCACCACGGGACAGACCGTGGAGCAGGATGGCTTGCCGCACTGCATGCACGGCCTGGGCAGATAGGCGACCTGGTGTTCGGGAAAGGGTTTCTCGTTTGACAGCTCATATATGTTCATCCAGTCGGTGGTCCGCAGCTTGTTGGACGCGTCGACTTCCGGGGGCAGGTTGTTCTCCGCCTTGCAGGCCACGGCGCAGGCGCCGCAGCCGGTGCACTTGTCAAGGTCAATGACCATGCCCCATTTCACCTTGAATTCTTTTGCTTGCATTGTGGGTATCCTCTTCTTTTCTCCAGGTGCTCAAGAAACGTTACGCCTTGCTGACAGTGACCCGAACCGCGCCAAGCCGTGAAATACCGGTCTTGGCCTCAACTTCTGCGGTCAAGAGCTTGAAGACGTTATCTCCCTTGCCTCTGGAAAAACCGTCCCAGGCAGTGTGGCCAAAACCCAACGGAGCCACCACGGTATCGTTCATCACTCCCTCAAAGATGCCGACTCTGGCTTTGCACTCGCCGCCGGCATTTGCCAACTTGACCAGGTCGTCCTTTTTCAGACCCAGGTTCTTGGCCGTGGCCCCGTTGACCAGCACGTACATGTCGTTGCCAAACATCTCGTTGAAACGGATGGCGTTGGTCCCAAAGGGCGGGGTGGCGATTTTGGCGCTGCCGATCTTCAAACGCGTCACCGCAGACAGGGCCAGGGACTTGCCATCCGCGGAGGCGACAGGAATTTCCTGCATGGGTTTCGTCCACAGGGCCAGGTCCTGGGCAGGGTATTCCTTGCCGATCCACGGAGTGCCTTCCAGCAGGGAATCCATTTCGGCACCCAGGGCCTCGGCCTTGGCCTTGACCACGTCCTCGAACTTCTCGAAGCCCAGGTCCAGACCGGCCTTGGCAGCGACAGAGAGCAGGACGTCGCCGGCCGGCTTGGTGTCGAATACGGGCTTGATGACCGCCGCGGCGACCGTATAGTTGGGCTGACCCGAGCCATAGGGTGAATATGCGTCATCCAGACGCTCGAACGCGTAGCAATCGGGCATGATCAGGTCGGCCATGGTTGCGGTCTCGTCCATGAAGGGGCTGAAGGACACCACAAAACCCGCCTTGTCGATGGCCGCCTGGGCCTTGGCCAGATTCGGCATGGCGTAGGCCGGATTGGCGGAGTGAACAAGGAGCACGGCCGGAGCATCTGACCCGCCATCCGCCACAGTCGACAAGAAGGCTGCAAGGTCATTGCCGAGGAGTGCCTTTTTGCTCGCTGCGGCCTGCACGACTTTCGGGGCCCATGGCAGAACCCGCACCCCACCAACCACGTTGATCCGCTCCAGGAGCATGTTCACATACATTCCTGCAACGGCCTCCATGGCGCCCAGGCCCTGCCCAGACTCGGATGCCGCCAATACCAGCGGGCGACCGGCCTTGATCAGGTCCAAAGCCAGCCCTTTGATCACTTCGGCGGAAACACCAGTCAATGCGGACACCTGTTCCGGCTTGTAGTGAGCCTCCAGGAACTTCGCAAAATTGGCGTAGCCAGGCCAGGTCGAGCGGTCGCGGCCCTCCTTGAGGATCACGGAAGCCAAACCCAGGGCCAGAATGGGCTCTGTGCCGGCGTTGCATGGCACCCAGACATCGCCCACGGCCGAGGTCCCGTTCTGGGCCGGTCCGACATATACGTACTTGATCTTTTTGTCCCGGCTGGCGGAGAAGGCCCGACCATTCCGGGCCACATTGCCCCAAGAGCCCAAGGCGTCGGCCCCGAGCAGAAGGACATGGCTCGCATTTTCAATGTCGTAGCCGACCTGGCCATCCCCCCCGAGCATGGCTAGCGCCGCCGCCGCAGGGGCGCTTTCACCGGGCATGAAGAACGCCTTGTCTGAGCCGGCCTTGCCTACGAGGCCTGCCAGCACGTCGGACACGGAGCCGGTCTCGTCACCGCTGATCATCGCCACGCTTGATCCCGCGGCCTTCAGCTTTTCGACCAACAGATTCTCGGCCTCTTCCCAGCTGATATCCTTAAATTTATCACCGTCCTTGACCTTGGGATTTTTCACCCTGGAAGGACTGTACAGGAGTTGCACACTGGCTGCGCCCAGGGGGCATATCCCACCCAGGCTCAGCGGATGGTCAGGATTGCCCTCAGCCCCGACCGGCTTCCCAGCCACGGTTTTGACCTTGATGCCGTATGCATCGGCACCCAGCTTGCATAATGCCGGAACCTTCACTTCCTCGCCGTAGTTCAGACGGGGAACCCACGGCCAATTCTGGGTCCAGACGGACACGTCATCAAGGGATTTCCAAACCACGGGAGTGAAGAGGCTGCCTACGACGCCGCCAGTCACCAAAGAAATAAAGCTTCTTCTGTCGAGTCCCATCGTAAATCCACTCCTCTCTTATTTGTGGCACACAAAGCAGGCGTTGCTGGCGCCATTCTTGGCATGGCATTCTTCACACTGCCACATCTTCATGGTGTCCTTGCTGTAGCCCGAGAGCCTGTTTTCATGGTAGACGGGCGGGGTGCTCATCGTGGACACATCGTGGTGACACGTTTTGCACTCAAATTTTTCCTTGTGCGCGATATGGGAGAAGTACACGTTATCTGGCTGTTTCTGGTAGGCCAGCCATTCCACTTCCTTTTCCTTCTGCACGTACTCGGTTACGAAACGGGCCTCTTCTGGATCCTCCCCCTGGACGTCCTCATGACACCCGACACAATTTGCATTGGTAGGCAACCCGGTGAAGGAGCCATTCTCCCGAAACGCATGACAATCCTCACATGCCATGGCCTGGCCTTCCACATGCACGACGTGATCGAACCGGATGGGTTGGGCCTTCTGACTGTACAGGACTTTGGGGAAGCCCCACCAACCAAGCACGATCGATGCCACCAAGCCGACCAGGAATGGCAGCACCACGCAGCTTTTGCATTTTGCCACAGTCCTCTCCTCCTACCGCGTTGAAATGAGATATGAAAAAAATCCCTCAGAATAATTGCCCTTCTGTATTCAAGAGGGTCTGCCCGTGTCAAGAGATAATGAAAAAAATCACGATCTTCCGAATAGGAATAACCCCCTCGAAAGACGAAGATTTCCGTGGCGAAACGGACTATTCCCACCTGAATGATCGACAATGCATCTCACGTTCAAATGGAAAACTGAATCCCCGATTCTGCCCACAGCGGCAGGCGCAGGTCCTTGTCCGAGAGGATTGGCGGCAGATCAGGCCACGCGATGTTCAGATCAGGATCGTTCCAGCGAATTCCTCCTTCGTGCCCTGGGGCATAAGGAGCATCCACCTTGTAGAGAAATTCCACATGTCCGGTAAGGGTCATGTACCCATGCGCCATGCCCTTGGGAACCAGAAGCTGAAGAAAATTCTCTGCTGACAGGGTAAACCCCTGCCACTTGCCGAATGTAGCCGAGCCCTTGCGCAGGTCCACCACCACATCAAAAACCGCGCCCCTGGTCACCCGCACAAGCTTGGCCTGGGCCATGGGCGGAATTTGAAAATGCAGTCCTCGCAATACACCAGCTCTTGTAGAAATAACTTGATTGTCCTGAACAAAATCAATGTCCAGGCCATGGGCGGCAAACTGGCGACGGCTATAGGTTTCACAAAAAGAGCCGCGATGGTCGCCGAAGACATTCGGCTTTATGAGCAGCACGCCGGGGATATCAGTCAACGTTACATTCATAGGATACCCGAGTATCAGGGTTGATGTTTACACACTGCGGAGACACTCTCTCTGCAGGCGATGCGGCCTGCGTTTTGGTCACACAGGAACGCATAAAGCAAGCCTTCTTTTTCATGTCGGCATGGACGATGCCCATGATATCATTGCTCCTCCAGACCCTCGTCAGGAAGGATAACGCCGCACGACGTCCGGCCATCCACCTTGATGAGCAGAGGTTTCGACAAACGAACGTGGACGACGTGTCCATTCCGGACCGCCCCGGCCCTCCCTTCCAGCCACTCCCAGTCAAATCGTTCCCCTTCTTTGCCGGAAACCATGATGTAGTTGATGCCCAATGTCGTAATATTATGAAAAAAATGAGACCCTTGAGATGGTTCGACCCGCAACTGGGACACAGTGGTCTCGACAATGGCTGCCACCCCGCAGATGTCATTCCAGCCAACCGGTATGCCCAGCCAGCGGTCTGAAGAACCCCATCTTCCCGGTCCGACCAGGAGATACTTACGTCCCGCGGCCGTCAGACGGGCATTCATATCTGCAATCTCCCGTGCAATCTCGACCGTTCGGTCCACGGCGAATGTTTCAGGAGACACAAAAACAATGTCGCTCACATCACTTTTTTCCGCATTGCCCAGCGCATGGGAGGAAATACAGAAAGCCTTCTCCCGGTCCGGGCCCGTGATTGTCACCCGATGCATCGCGGCCCGGGCGGTCATGGGACGAAGCTGCAAAAGGGAAAAATTCGGCTTGCGGGTCTTGTCCTTATAGAGATTGCAGGCGAATTCCAATTCCACCGGGCAGCCCATGGCCCCTTCGGCGACGGCCAACAGGTCGCACAGGATCTCGGCCAGGGGCAAGGTTCTGTGTTTCAGGACCTGGGCAAAGAGGAGAACCCGTTGGCCAGGGATGGAGGTTGTATCCCGGATGCGCCTTTCTTCCGCCAGAAATGTCGATGACACGAGATCCAATGGCCCATCCCCTGCCGCCTCTACGATGTTCCGCCGTGAAAGGAGGAAATCCGTGTCCGGCCAGGGCCGGCCATGCAGCGGAAGACTGTAAAAATCGGTTTGGGTCGTACGCAAGGCCAGTTCCACTGTCAGACACTGGGGCAGAACATGGGGATGCCTGGGCGAAAAGCGCAGCGCCTGACCGCCATCAACCACTGTCTTCCCCAGACCCATGGCGATGGTGGCCACTCCATCCTCGGGCTTGATGCGCCCGGAAGGATAATAGTTGTAGGACTGGGCTACCCCGGAAATAGCCGGGTACAAATACCCCCCATATTCCTCACCCACGACCTGCTGGATGAGCACGCCCATCTTTTCCTCTTCGGTGCGCAGGCTGACACGGCGGGAAAACGTCTTGGGGGCTTGAAAAAAGGTCGAGGCATAGACATGTTTGATGGCCAGAAGGAGTTCCTGCAACCTGATTTGAAGATCTGGGTTGTTGTTGGGAAGCATCACGGTCGAATAGAGACCAGCGTAGGCCTGGAACTGGGCGTCTTCCAGCAGGCTCGACGAGCGCACCGCCAACGGGCGCTGGACATGGGTGAGATAGGACCCGAGCTGCTGCCTCAGGCGTCTGGAAAAACTGCCCTTCCCGAACTGGACCAACACCTCTTTGTCGGAGACGTCCATGCGGGAAAAACTCTTCAGACCGTTTCGCTTCAGAAAGCCATCAAAGCATTCGGTGGCCAAAGCCAGGGTCTTGGGCATGACAAAATCAACCTGCGGGTATTTGTCCCGCAGAGCCGGCAGCCGGCTCATGAGGGAGTAGAGAAATGCCAGACCCCGCCCCTTTCCTCCCAGTGACCCTTCGCCAATTTTGAAAAAATCTGTGGCCGGATCGAAATCTCCAGGGCTGAAGCTGGCGATGATTCCCCGCTGGCGCAGTTCCCGGCGGGCGCGGATCATCTCTGCAAGACTGCCTCGCAGCTGCTCAGGCGAGGAGAAATCCTGCTCTGTCATGGGGCGAAGCCGTTCAGCCAGCTCGAATTCGGTGCGGGCGTAGAACCAGCGTGAAAAATCATTGAGCCGGGCGTGGCGGATGAGTACCTCCGCCTGGACGGCCTGCAACCTCTCCTCCAGGGCGAAGAGATTCCCGGCCCGGACAATCTCCTCCCCATCCGCCCGCCGGAAGATGAATTCGCCGAACCCCAACCGCTCCAGCACGAAACGCCGGACCTCAGCCAGAAGGGTGGGGGCATTCTTGTCCACGAAGGTGGCGGATATGTCCTCTGCGCGACGTTTGTTTTCGGGCTCGCTGCTCATCAGAAGCAGCGGGATGTCGAAGCGTTTGGTCCCGACCGTGCGCAACAGATCCACTCCTGCCTCCGGATCGAGCTCTCCCCTTCGAGGCAAACACGCGTCCGAAAGCATACCAAGGACAAATGGTTCGTACTTCTCGAACAGGGCCAAAGCCTCTTCATAGGTGCGGGCCAGCAGAATCTTGGGCCTGCAGCGCATGGTCAGCAGGCGGTGTTCCTGGTTGAGGCCTTCCCGGATGACGTCCTGGGTCTGGACCACCAGTTCCCGGTACAGGGCGGGAAGCAGGCTGGACAGATAGACCGGCGAATCCTCGACCACGATAATGACCCTGACACCCACCGCCTTGGTGTCGAAATCCGCATTCATGAAATCTTCCGCGTATTTAACCAGGGCCACCAGCAAATCCGCATTCCCGGTCCAGACAAAATGCTGGTCAATGCCTTCGACCTGACGGTCATGGGTCTCAGTGATCTCGCGGTGGGCCAGAAGATAGACAGGGATACCCAGGTTGAGGCCTTTGATCCGCCGGGCCAACCCCATCGACTCACCTCCGGTCATCTGCGGGATGAGGATGATCAACTCGAAAGGGCGGTTGGCAAGGCAATCCAGGGCCTCTTCAGCGCTGGACGCCCAGGTCAGGCGCGGCGGACGGCTCAGGTTCAAACCGCGGTATTCGGACACGATGCGTTCAGACAGCTTACAGTCCTCCTCCATGACCCAAGCATCGTACGCCGTGGACACGAGGAGGATGTTCTGGACCTTACGGGCCATGAGATCATGAAATTTCCGGAATTCGGAGTCTTGGGCCACGGGATTCAGGACCGAGGTGCAGGGCATGGGCTTCTCCACGGGAAACGAAGGAGCGGAATGCATGCAGATCTACTGTAAGAGGCTGGTTCCCGCAACGCGTCTCATCCGCGCAGCAAGACAACGGGGCGACTGCGAAAAGCAGACCACCTCGGTCCTTGCCAAAAAAGGGACAGCCCTTCATGATGATGCACAATACTCATCCAAGGAGAAGCGCATGACCCCGCAGCAGCTCGATTTTGAACAGAGTCGCAACTTACTGAAGCAATATGATATTCCTGTCCTGGGTCGTGGGCTCCGAACTCTGGACCAGGCAGTGAAGGCAGCCCGGGCCATGGGCTTTCCCGTGGTCCTGAAGGCTGTTTCAAGCCAGATCCTCCATAAGACCGACGTTGGCTGCGTATTCCTGAATATTTTCAGCGAGGCCGACCTGCGCGCGGCCCACGACCGTATGCTGGAGAATATCCGCGTGGCCGGATTCAATGAGCCGGAAGGGCTGCTGATTCAGCCCTTGGTCCGGCCAGGCCTGGAAATCCTCATCGGCGCCACACAGGATCCGAGTTTCGGTCCCATGACCATGGTCGGCTCGGGCGGCAGGCTGGTGGAGCTCCTTGCCGATGTCATGCCAGGCATCGGCGCGCTGAACGAGGATGACGTGCGCGGCATGCTGGCCAGAACCCAGGCCGGACGCATCATGGACGGATTTCGGGGCCCCTCCCTGGACAAGAACGCAGTAATCCGGCTGGCCGTGAACGTTTCCCGCCTCATGAGCGAGCATCCAGAGGTTCACGAACTCGATCTGAACCCGATAATCGTCTATGAAGAAGGCTTTGCCCTGGTCGATGCCCGCGTCATTGTCGGCGACCCCGTGCATTATCCGAAACAAACCGATGTTTCTCCGGGCAAAATGCGGAGCCTGGAAACCATTTTCAATCCCGGGTCCGTAGCCGTGTTCGGGGCTTCCAACACCGGGACTGTAGGCGGTATCGTGCTCAAGAACTTGCGCCGCCGCTGCACGGTCTATCCCATCAACCCTCGTGTGACATCGCTGCAGGGGATGACCTGCTACCCTGATCTGGCCAGCCTGCCAGCGGTGCCGGATCTGGCCGTCTTCGTGGTCAATTCCGAAACCGTTGTGCGGGAATTCGAGAAATTCTGCCAGGCCGGAGGCAAGGGGGCCATTGTCATCAGCGACGGATTCGCCGAATCAGGCCGCAGGGAACTGGAAGATCGACTGCGAGAACTGAGCCTCGCCCACGATGTGGCTTATATCGGCCCGAACTGCCTGGGGATCATCGACAATTTTTCCGGCGTGAACACCATGTTCATTCCCGACCACCGCACCGGAGTCATCCGAGAACAGAACGGTATTGGAATCATTTCACAGAGTGGCGGCATTGGTTTGGAATTGATGGAAATGCTCCATGCGGATCGGGTCGGCATGGGCAAATGGGTCTCCTGTGGCAACTCCAGCAGCGTCGGTGTGGCCGAAATCCTGGCCCACATGGATCAAGATCCGCGCATCAGTATCATCGCCATCTATCTTGAGGGGTTGTCCGAGGGTCTCAAACTCATGGAAGTGGGGAAAAAGGTCTCGGCCCAGAAGCCTGTCATCATCATCAAGGGTGGTTCCGGCGGGGGCCGCGAGGCGACCATGTCCCACACAGCCTCTCTGGCCGGTAGCCACGAGGCCTTCCGGGCCTGCTGCTCCCAGGCTGGATTTTATCTCATAGAGGAGCTGACCGAGGACCCCAAGATCATGGTCAATGTCCTGTCCATCCTGACCACGCAGCCCCCGGCCATGGGCAAGCGAACGGCCGTGGTCAGCGTGGGCGGAGGCGCGGCAGTACTGCTGGCGGACCAGATCACTGCCGAAGGCATGGAACTTGCCAACTTCGCCCCCCAAACCCGGCAACGGCTCCAAGACCTGTTGCGGGAGAACGTCAAGGCCGCCCGCCCTGACGATCTGGAACTCATGCTCGTCAACATTGGCAACAACCCCATGGACCTCTTCGGCAACTGCGACGACCGCCGCCTGATTCGTGCCCTGGAAATCATCGCCGACGACCCGAACACGGACGTGATCATGGCCGCAGTGTACCTGCAGGTCCCCTACCTCTCAGAATATCTGCCAGAGCGGCTCGTGGAATTCCGACGCGCAACCCCAAAACCCTTCATTGTCTCTCCGCGCGGGCTGTCCACCCACATGGCCCGGTTTCGGGAAGCCCTCTATGCCCATCGTTTCCACACCTACACCGTGCCCATGGTCAAACCCCTGAACATGGCGCTCGACATCTGGGCCCGCTATGGCAGAGGCTTCATGAGCGAGTGTGAATTGCATGAGGAATGATCGGCCTCTGCACGAAAAAAGGCAGGACCTCCACCTGGAGATGACCTGCCTTGGGGGCCGTTGAACGGCTCGCCATCAGGGGGTTTTATCAGACCCCGCCCCCTCGCCCCAGATCCGGTTCAGTTGCTGATCCCTCCCGCAGGCCTGGCGATAAAAATGGTATCTGATGGGATTCTTTTTGTAATAGTCCTGATGATAGTCCTCGGCAGGATAGAACGTGGTTTTGGGCAGGATCTCTGTCGCGATCTTCAGCCCCTTGACCCGGGCCAAACTTTCCATGGATGCGCGCGCCGTCCCCTCCTCTTCGGCTCCTGCAACAAACACTGCAGAACGGTACTGCGGACCGCGGTCACAGAACTGCCCTCCACCGTCTGTGGGGTCGATATTTCGCCAGAACACGTCCAGCAGGCCCGCAAAATCGACCTTCTGCGGATCATAGACCACCCGGATCGCCTCCACATGTCCGCTGGTTCCGGAGGAGACAATCTCGTAAGTGGGGTTGGGCACAGAACCCCCTGTGTAGCCGACTTCGGTTTCGAGTACTCCGGGCAGGGCGTCAAAAGGCAATTCCAAACACCAGAAACATCCGCCCGCAAAAACGGCTTCCCTGGTTTGTGCGCTCATACTCCCTCCTGACAACACAACAACCATAACAGCTGCAAAGAAAACCGCGCGCATCGCCTCTCCTTATTTGACAGCCCCGGAATCCCAGAGTGTCCCCTTGGAGGTGAAGGGCATCTGCCCCGCGCGAAGGCCACTGAGGAACAGCACCCCGTCCATGTCGTAGGCCAGCTTGCCCTGACCGCCCTTCAGGCTGATGATCTGCCGCAGAACATCGAAAGTCGAGACGGTCGCTTCGACCTTTATTTCCGCTTCACCAAGACCCTCCACCGAGCCGTTTTCCTTGGATACGGCCGGAAGCAAATCCATGTCGTTGAAACGGGTGTTCACCTTGCAACCGCTCCAGGAAAGGGCGAATTCGTTGGGGTTGGTCACCCGCAAGGTCAGGCGCAAACGCTGTTCGAAAAGGGAGCTCCCGGCAGGCATGATATTGACAAGGCGCACAGTGGGTGGTTCCACAGGTCGTCCCAGATGCGCGCATCCGGACAGAACAACAAAAAACACCCCGCACAGCAACAGCTGCATGACTCGTCGCATCCGTCCCTCCGTCTGCATTCACGTGACGTTTATCTGGCTTCCCAGACAGGATATGACCCCGGCAACTGCTCATCGGTCAGTTGCCACCTCTCGCCGTCATCAGTCCGCACCAACCCGGCGTATTTGAGCTCAATATTACTTGGTCCACTGGCAATCCACCCGTTGCCGCCCAGGGCTTCCAAGGCCTCGTCCTTATCCGGATATTCCAGGGCGGATACATAACAGACTTTCTGACCAGCGTTCTCAATGCAGTGTGGTTCGAAATAGCGCATGAAGTGCAAGAGTGTATTCATATTTTTCATGAGTGTTTCCTCCTGAAATACTTTCTCTCTTTCTCTTTGACAGCTACTAATCACTGCAGGCCGAATGACAAACAAAAAATTGGCTCCTGCCCTCAAATTCCAGCCTCACGAGCCATGAACCTGCACATTTTGTCGTATCGATCCGGAGTTGCCTGACTTGTTACGCGTGGCCCGGCGACTGTCCTTTCGAAAGTTCGGCAGCATCCATGACCATCCATGCCACCGCTCCAAGGCGGGGAGTACAACCTGATGCCTGTTTCCCGATAGACGAGGAAAGATATCAACCAAGGTCAGCCTTCTATGGCCAGATTTTGCCCCATCCGCACCATGTTGTCTTCCTGCGCTCCAGTGCATATCATTATATAGTTTGCAATTCCAAGGAGGTTTGCCATGTCGGAAAAACAAATGCAGAAGCTGCCCCTGGCCGGAGACAACAAAAAGAAGCTCACCGGTCGAAAATGCAAAGAATTAGACGGCCAATCTGCCGCCATGCTTGAGTCGAACGAAGTGAAGGCCATCTCCGGGGATGGCGAGGAATGGTGGTGCCCCAACCCAGAGTGTAAAATTGTCGATAAATAGATCTGGGCCTATTCCTCCAGGTGCCAGACTGCTAACTCAAGACCGGATATCTGGGAGAGGGTGTCTGTGACGGCGCGAGGTCCTGTGCCTGCGGTTGAGATATTCTCAGCCCGGACCCAAGAAATGAAAAAGGCCGGAAAGCCGGCCTTTTTCATCTGTGTGAAAGGGGGGATTAGTACATGCCGCCCATACCGCCCATGCCGCCAGGCATGGCCGGAGCAGCAGGCTCATCTTTGGGTTTCTCGGCAATGGCGCATTCGGTGGTCAAGAGCAGAGAGGCCACGGAAGCGGCGTTCTGCAGGGCGATGCGGGTCACCTTTTTGGGATCAATGACGCCGGACTTGAGCAGATCCTCATACTCACCAGTGGCTGCATTGTAGCCGAAGTCTTCCTTGCCATGACGGACCTTGTCGATGACCACGGCGCCTTCGACCCCGGCATTGCCGCAGATCTGGCGAATGGGCTCCTCGATGGCCCGACGGACAACCTGCACGCCGGCGGCCTCGTCGTCATCGGCGGGCTTCACGCTGTCCAGCGCGGGCTGGCAACGCACCAGGGCGACCCCACCGCCAGGCACGATGCCTTCTTCAACAGCGGCGCGGGTGGCATTCAGGGCGTCTTCAACGCGGGCCTTCTTTTCCTTCATCTCAGTTTCAGTGGCTGCGCCAACATTGATCACGGCTACGCCGCCTACGATCTTGGCCAGACGTTCCTGCAGCTTTTCGCGATCGTAATCGGAAGTGGTTTCCTCGATTTCATTGCGGATCTGCTTTACCCGGGCCTTTATGGCCTCGGGCTCTCCAGCGCCGTCAACAATGGTGGTATTTTCTTTGTCGATGACCACACGCTTGGCGGAACCGAGCTGATTCAGGGTGATGCTCTCCAGCTTCACGCCCAGATCGTCGGAAACAACCTCGCCGCCGGTCAGGATGGCAATGTCCTGCAGCATGGCCTTGCGTCGTTCTCCGAATCCGGGAGCCTTGACCGCCACAACCTGCAAGGTGCCGCGCAACTTGTTCACGACCAGGGTGGCCAGGGCCTCGCCTTCGATGTCCTCGGCAACAATGACCAGAGGCTTGCCCATCTTGGCTACCTGCTCCAGAACCGGGAGCAGCTCCTTCATGTTGGAGATCTTTTTCTCGTTGATCAGCAAGAGCGGGGAATCCATCTCGCAAACCATCTTGTCCGCATTGGTCACGAAATAGGGGGACAGATAGCCACGGTCGAACTGCATGCCCTCAACCACATCGAGGTTGGTCTCCAGACCCTTGGCTTCCTCAACGGTGATGACGCCTTCCTTGCCAACCTTGCCCATGGCCTCGGCAATGATGTGGCCGATCGTGGCGTCATTGTTGGCGGAAATGGTGCCGACCTGGGCGATTTCCTTCTGGTCGCGGGTGGGCTTGGCCAGCTTGTCCAGATTGCCGATGACGGCTTCCACGGCCTTGTCGATGCCCCGCTTGATGGCCATGGGGTTACGACCGGCAGCCACGAGCTTCACGCCTTCGGCGAAAATTGACTGGGCCAGAATGGTTGCAGTGGTGGTACCGTCGCCAGCGATGTCGGAAGTCTTGGAAGCGACTTCCTTGACCATCTGCGCGCCCATGTTCTCGAACTTGTCTTCCAGTTCGATCTCTTTGGCCACCGTCACGCCATCCTTGGTGATGATGGGAGAACCGAAGGACTTCTCAATGACAACATTGCGTCCTTTGGGTCCCAGGGTGACCTTGACGGCATCGGCCAGGGTGTCCACGCCTTTTTTCAGCTTCTCGCGGGCCTTGGAATCAAACTTGATAATTTTAGCAGCCATGTGTGCGTCTCCTTAAATTTAGGCTTCGATTACAGCAAGAATGTCGTCTTCGCGCATGATGAGCATTTCATCGCCGTCGATCTTCACTTCGGTTCCTGCATACTTGTTGAAGATGACCTTGTCGCCAACCTTCACGTTCATCGCGATCAGCTTTCCGTCATCCGCGGTCTTGCCGGGACCGGCGGCAACGACTTCACCCTTGATGGGCTTTTCCTTTGCGGAATCGGGAATGATGATGCCACCCTTGGTGACCTGTTCCTCGTCGAGACGCTTGACCAGAATACGGTCGTGCAGAGGTCTGAGCTTCATGTTTTTCCTCCAAGATGTTTAAGAATTTCTTCCGTATAGGTACTATTCTTGGCACTTCGACCTTGAGAGTGCCAACGTACAAGGCTGGAAATCCGACTCCAGCCCGCACAAGACAGAGGCCCAATTAATCCCTGGCAAAGGGAAGTCAAGGGAAGAAACGAAAAAAAATCACGTCACGCAGAATCACCTGCTTGTGGTCCAGCCCGAGGCAGGCTATTCATTTCGCCGCAAAACCACATCCGCCGAACACTGAGGCGGCCTCGAAACCACGACAAGGACCTCTCCATGCTGGACATCAAATTTGTTCGTTCCAATACCCATGACGTACGCGACGCCCTGCGCAAGCGGCGCAGCTCGCTCGATCTGGACCAGTTTCTGGCCATCGATCAGAAGCGCCGTGACCTGCTCCTGGAAGTTGAGGACTTGAAGGCCAACCGCAACCAGGCCTCGGGAGAAATCAGCCGCAGAAAAAAGACCGGGGAAAGCGCTGACGATCTGCTGGAGGAACTCGGCGCCATGGCTACTCGGATCAAGGCGTTGGACGAGAAGCTCAAGGACATCGACGAGCAGACCCTGGAATGGATCATGTCCATCCCCAATGTGCCGCACCCGTCGGTCCCCGAAGGGAACGATGAAAGCAGCAATGTGCAGGTCAAGATGTGGGGTCAGAAACCTGCCTTCGATTTTCAGCCCAAAGAGCACTGGGAACTGGGGACGGCCCTGGGCGGACTCGACTTCGAAACCGCAGCCAAGATCACGGGCAGCCGGTTCGTCATCCTCAAGGGCTGGGCTGCACGCATGGAACGGGCCCTCATCAGCTTTATGCTCGATGTGCAGACGCGGGAAAACGGGTATAATGAAGTTATGCCCCCGGTCATTGTCAACCGCGAAAGCCTCATGGGTACGGGCCAGTTGCCCAAATTTGAAGAAGACCTCTTCCATCTCGAAAACACGAACTACTACCTCATCCCCACGGCCGAGGTGCCGGTCACAAACATCTACCGGGACGAGACCCTGGCCGAAAGCCAACTGCCCGTGACCATCTGCGCCTTCACCCCGTGCTTCCGGTCCGAAGCAGGTTCCTACGGCAAGGACACCAAGGGCATGATCCGCCAGCACCAATTCGACAAGGTCGAATTGGTGCGCTTTGTTCACCCGGACTCCTCCTATGCCGAACTGGAAAAACTCCTGGGCCATGCCGAAAGCATCCTGCAGAAGCTGGGTCTGCACTACCGGGTGGTCACCCTGTGCTCGGGGGATCTGGGCTTCTCCTCGGCCAAGACCTACGACATCGAGGTCTGGCTCCCTGGCCAAAACAAGTACAGGGAGATTTCATCCTGCTCCAATTTCGAGGATTTCCAGGCCCGTCGGGCCGGCATCCGCTTCAAGCCTGCCGGAGCCAAGAAGAGCAGGCTGGTGCACACCCTGAACGGCTCGGGCCTGGCTGTTGGCCGGACCATGGTAGCAATCCTGGAAAATTATCAGCAGGCTGACGGCTCCATCATCGTCCCTGAAATCTTGCGCCCCTATCTGGGCGGGCTGGAACGGATAGGGATGTGAAATCCTGTTTTCCGGCTTGACAAGGAACGGCGGCCCCCTATAGAAGCGTTTTCTCTTTCGGGGCCGTTAACTCAGACGGTAGAGTATCTGCCTTTTAAGCAGAGAGTCGAAGGTTCGATCCCTTCACGGCCCACCAAATACATGCGTCCCCATCGTCTAGTGGCCTAGGACGGCGGCCTCTCACGCCGCTAACAGGGGTTCAAACCCCCTTGGGGACGCCACTTTTTCTCGACGCAGCCTGCGTCCCCATCGTCTAGCTAGGTCCAGGACACCGGCCTTTCACGCCGATAACAGGGGTTCAAATCCCCTTGGGGACGCCACAGAAATCACGCCCGTGCCACAAGCGCGGGTTTTTTCTTGGCTGACAGCCCGCGATCCAACCTTCATGCCCACGGGACACTCCGGCTGCGAGCGCAGAGTTTTCACAGCCGCAAGTGTGCTCCAACTCAGCAATTTTTGACGCAGATCGACAAATAGGATAATCAGGATCATCCTGATCTTGGCAATTCCTGATGCGGCGTACATTTCAACAAGGAGAGGCCCATGGACCCCACTCGTCTCATTCCCCAAGCCCTCCCCATTCCCGTGGAGTGGGGCTGGTTCTACCTCTTCCAGGTGCTCACGTTCATCCTCCACATCCTGGTCATGAATGTCATGCTCGGGGCATCTATCATCGCTCTGGTCCACCACCTGCGCGGGAAACGGGAGACCGAGCCCCTGACCACGACCATCTCCGTCAAGCTGCCCTTCACCATCGCCTTCGCCGTCAACTTCGGCGTGGCGCCGCTGCTCTTCATGCAGGTCCTCTACGGGCAGTTCCTGTACACGAGCAGCGTGCTCATGGCCGTCTACTGGTTGGCCGTCGTCGGACTGGTCATCGCCGCGTACGGCAGCGCCTACATCTACGACTTCCGCTACCCGTCCCTGGGCGGGCTGAAGACCGTATTCATCGGCGTGACGACCGCCTGCCTGCTGGCCACGGCCTTCATTTTCACCAACAACATGACCCTCATGCTGAACCCCGAGACCTGGACCGGATATTTCGACAATCCCGGCGGGACCATCCTCAACCTCTCGGATCCGACCGTGCTGCCGCGCTTCCTGCACATCGTCGCCTCGTCCACGGCCCTGGGCGGCCTGGCCCTGGCCCTGATCTACTCGTGCCGCACGAGCGACCCGCAGGCCACGCACTGGATCCGGCACGGCATGAACTGGTACGCCTTCTCCACGGTTGTACAGATGGCCCTGGGGCTGTGGTTCCTCACGGCCCTGCCCGAGCGCATCTCGCACCTCCTGCTGGGCGGCTCCCTGCCCCACACGCTGGTCTTCGCCGCTGGCGCAACCCTCGGAATCTTCAGCATCAGCAACGCCCTGCGCTACAACGTTCGCACCACGGCCATCATCTCCGTGACCACCATTTCGCTCATGGTCTACCTGCGTGACATGGTCCGGGATGCGTACCTGAGCCCGTATTTCCAGGTCAGCGACCGCGTCGTGACCGGCGAATACCTGCCCTTCGTCCTTTTCGTCCTGACCCTGGCGGCCGGACTCGTCATCGTCGCCTGGATGCTCAAAACGGCTTCCACCGACACGGAGGTGCGCTCATGAACTTTCCGATCTGGGAACTCCACTGGGCCGGCGGCGGCCTGCTCATCGCCCTGATTTCCGTCTTTCACGTCTACATCGCCCACTTCGCCGTGGGCGGCGGCCTTTTCCTCGTGTTGACGGAACTTCTGGCCTACCGGCGCCAGTCGCCGGAAATCATGGACTACGCCAAACGGCACACCAAATTCTTCCTGCTGGTGACCATGGTCCTGGGCGGCATCACCGGCGTCGGCATCTGGTTCATCATTTCCCTGGTCGCACCGGCGGCCACCGTGAGCCTCATCCACACCTTCGTCTTCGGATGGGCCATCGAATGGGTCTTCTTCCTCGGCGAAATCGTGTCCCTGTTCATCTACTACTACACCTTCGGCAGGATGAGCCGCCGCAACCACCTCGCCATGGGCTGGCTCTATTTCTTCTTCGGCTGGATGTCGCTGTTCATGATCAACGGCATCATCGGCTTCATGCTCACCCCCGGCGACTGGCCGGCCACGCGGGACTTCTGGGACGGCTTCTTCAACCCGACCTTCTGGCCGGCCCTGGTCTTCAGAACCTGCATCGCCCTGATGTTCGCCGGGCTCTACGGCTTCGTCACGGCCACCTGGGAAAAGGACGCGCCGACCCGCGAAACCATGGTCCGCTACTGCGCCCTGTGGCTCCTGCTGCCCTTCGGGGTGCTGCTCCTGTCGGGATGGTGGTACCTGCAGGTCCTGCCTGAAGGGCCCAGGGCCATGATCCTCGGCGCTAACCCCGAGATCGCGCCCTTCCTCAAGGGCTTCGTCCAGATCTCCGCCCTGCTCTTCGCCGGCGGCCTCGCCATGGCCATCCGCATGCCGGCCGCCGTCAAGCGCCCCATGGCCGTGACCCTGCTCGTCATCGGCCTCCTGTACATGGGCTGCTTCGAGTGGATGCGTGAAGCCGGCCGCAGGCCGTACCTCATCTACGGACACATGTACTCCAACGCCATCCTGGCCGGGACCGAGGAGGCCATCTCCAAGCAGGGCTTCCTGGCAACGTCGGGCTGGAACCGCAACCAGGAAGTCACCCCCGATAACGCCCTGGACGCTGGGAAAGAGATCTTCCGAGGCCAGTGCGCCTCCTGCCACTCCATCGGCGGCCCCCTGAACGACATCAAGCCCCTGACAGCCGTGTTCGGCCGGTTCGCCATGGAGTCCATGATCCGCGGCATGGGCAAGATCCACTCCTACATGCCGCGTTTCGCCGGCACGGAACTGGAGCGGGGCGCCCTGGCTTCGTATATCGTGGAGGGATTGCACGGCAAAAAAACCGCGGCCGCGGAAGCCCTCGCGCGTCCCGAAGCCGCCCTCGAAATCCCGCCCTTCGATGCGGAGAACTGCAAGTACGTGCTGCTGGCCTGGTGCACCCTCGGCGAAAAGTGCATCTCCGACAGCGACGCGCATTTCTCCTTTCTCCCTCCGGGCAGTGCCCTGGTGGCCCAGCTCGTACGCCGCGACACGCGGCCCGAGATCGTGACCCAGGCCGTGAAGCTCACCTACCTCCCGCCGGCGGGCTTCGAAAACCCAAGCAAGCACGTAGACTTCTGGAAATATGCGCCGTCCCTGCTTGGCAAGGAGCTGCCGGCCAACGTGAGCGCCAAGGGGCTGGGTCTGTCGGGCGAGATGAAGCTCAATGAAAAGAACCTGACCTTCGTGGCCGACGGCATCCCTGTGCTGCCCTACCCCGACGGTGGCGGGGTCAACCCCTACCCCGTCTTTACCATTGAGGCCCGGGACGCCTCCAGCGGCGAACTCCTGGCCATGACCAGGGTCGTGGCGCCCATCTCCACGGAGATCGGCTGCCGCAAATGCCACGGCGGCGAATGGCGGCGCGACGGGGTCACGGGCATCTCCGCCCTGACCGCCTCGGACGTCCTGGCCCGACACGACCGCCGGCACAAGACTAACCTGCTGATTCAGGCCGAAGGCGGCAAGCCCGTGCTCTGCCAGAGCTGCCACCCGGACCCGCTGCTGAACGCCGCCGGCAAGCCGGAACTACTGAATCTGCCCGCCTCCATCCACGGCTTCCACGCCAACTACATGACCGGCATGGAAGACGCCCTGGCCTGCCACGCCTGCCACCCCACGGGTCCGGACAGCCACACGCGCTGCGCCCGCGGCGTGCACGCCTCGCAGGCCGGACTGACCTGCGTCAACTGTCACGGCACCCTGGAAGACCACGCTCTGTCCCTGCTGAAGGCCGAGAAAGAAGCGGGCAAGGCCAAGGCCGACCGGCTCATGCGGCATATCAAGCCCAGACTCGTGGCCACGGTGGAGGAGATCTCGCCGCGCCAACCCTGGAAGGACGAGCCCGACTGCCTGACCTGCCACCTGGACTTCGCCGCCCCGCAGGGCGACTCGGCCTTCAACCACTGGGTGCGCGGCCCCGAGGGGCTCTACCGCACCCGCAGCGACGACGCGGGGCTCATGTGCGAGGCCTGCCACGGACCGACCCACGCCGAGTACCCGGCCGTGAACCCGTTCCACCCCGACCTCGATGCCATCCAGCCCCTGCAGTACCAGGGTGCTCCGGGTCCCATTGGCTCGGGTGGCAACTGCGCCGTGTGCCACACCGAGGAAATGCTGGACGAGTTCCACCACCCCAACATCCTGGGCGGCAAATGACGCCCCCGTCCGCCCGGACCGCCTTCGGTCCGGGCGGACCCTCCCTCGAGAATGCATATGGCCTGCACACTTGCCACCACAGAACAGAAACTCCTTTACCCCTCAACGGCCTTGGGTTAGCCTTTTTCCAAGGTTCCATCGGAATCCCGTTGCGCCCGACGCTTCCCCCCCACATCCAGAGGAGAATCGCCATGACGTATCTCCCCTGCGTTGGATGCGGGTGGTGCTGCTTGCACGATCAGTGTACCGATTCACTGCATCGGCACGGGTATCTGCCCCGTTGCCCGGAGCTGTTCTGGAGCGAGGAAGCAGGAAGATATCTCTGCCAGACCATGACGGAGAAAGAATCGGGGGACACGATCCGCCGTAATCAGCATACCGGCCAGGGATGTTGCGCCCCCCTCAATGCCTGGCGGAACAACATAAAAAACCGGGACCCATGAGCAGCCTTCCCCCCAGCAGCCCAACTCCACAAACCATCCCGATCGAGACATCCCGCGCAGGCCGTGGAAAAAGAAGTACCCCCCGCCTCGTAACCGGCCACCTGTCGATCATTGTGCTCATGGCCGGGATCCTGCCCCTCCTGTGCCTGGGGGCACTCGCTGTCTTCTATGACATCGCGTATCTGGAAAAAGCAAAGACCCTGCTTGGCGACCAGACCCTGCGGAGCGCCCGGGCCATTGATTCGTTTCTGGCGGAAAAGATCTCCAGCCTCCTGCAGGAGGCATCTTTCTCTCCGGTGGAGACCCTCGCCCAACCCAACATCCTGCGTGACCGCCTGCTCGCGCTGCAGCATGTACATCCTGGGCTCTTCACGGACCTGGATCTCCTCAACGCATCGGGACAGGTTATCGCCCACGCCGGAGCCCACCCCGACGAGCCGGATCAATCCAAGGAATCGTGGTTTCAACAGGCCGTGACCCGCCCCACTCTTGTCAGCGGCATTTCCTCAGGGAATTCCCCTGTTTTTGTCTCGGTGCGCATACCGGATCAAAAGACTGCGTGGGTCCTGCGTGCACACCTGGATCCGCGACAGATCGTGGATAAAATCCGCGTCTTCTATCCTGGCGGATCTGGCAATGCCTTCATCCTGGGGCAGAGCGGAACCTTTGGCGTGGCTGCTGCCGACCAGGACTCCACCTCCCTGGCAACCGCCCAATCCCTGTCCAGACAGGTTTTTCCGGAAAATCGGCCCACCGTGGTGGAAATGGACGATGCCCGAGGCGAAGCCCAATGGTATGCGTGTGCCCCCCTCAGAACCGACGGAAGCATTCTGGTCTTCCGGCAGCCCAAGTCCGAGGCCCTGGGTGCCCTGGGCACGATCCGCATCCTGACTGCGGCGGCCATCCTGCTCGGCGGCCTCGGCATCGCAACCACCGCCCTCATTGCCGTCAGACGTAAGGAGGACCGTCTGCGCAAGGCCGAACTCCTGCAACAGCAGATGCAGAGGCAGATGGTCGAGGCGGGAAAACTGGCTTCCATCGGCGAACTGGCGGCCAACATCGCCCACGAGATTAACAACCCCCTGGCCATCATGATGGAAAATTCGGGCTGGATTGAAGACTTGCTCAAGTCCGACGACCCTCAAAGCGAGGAGAACATGACCGAGATCCATGCCTCCCTGAAAACCATCGTCACCCAGGGTCACCGCTGTCGGGATATCACTCAGAAGCTTCTGAACTTTGCCCGTAAAACCGACAGCATGACCCCCTTGGTCCAGGTCCATGCCCTGCTCCAGGATATCGTCGGGTTTACCCGTCACAAGGCCAAGCAGCAGGGCGTGGCGGTGACCCTGGATCTCGGTCATGACCTGGGAGAGGTGGTTGCCTCCGCCACTGAACTGCAGCAGGTCATTCTCAACCTAGTCAACAACGCCATCGACGCCATTGCCGGACCAGGTGGCAGGGTGCTTCTTCGGGCCCGGCAGGACAGCGACTATATCAGCATCGATGTGGAAGATACCGGACAGGGAATACCTGCAGATGTCCTGCCCCGGATTTTCGAACCCTTTTTCACCACCAAACCCATGGGCAAGGGCACAGGACTGGGTCTGGCCATCTGCCGGGACATCCTGGCCGGCATGGGGGCTTCCATCTCGGTCGATTCCGTCCCTGGCCATGGCACGGCCTTTCATGTCCGCCTGCCGCGGCATGCTGCAAGCGACCACAATCTATGACAGTCTTCGTCTGGTCGTGTCTCAGGGCCCAAACCAAGCAGCCATGAACATCATGGATTATCGGCCTCATGGTCAGTCTGGCCAAAACCCTGGCCAAGGCGGGCATCGGCGCCAAGCACACCCCGGATCTGGACTTGGCCACCAGTCCTGAGGCCGTTCAGCTTGAACTCTTGGACATCAAGGCCGCTGGGCTGGAGGTGATCCTGGAGGATTACGTGGCCTACATCAAAGGCCTGGGGATTTGACAGAAAAAAGGCCGCCCCAGAGAAGCGGCTCCTCTCCTGGAACAATTTTTACCATCCACCGCCACCGCCACCGCCACCGCCTCCACCAGAGGAGCCGCCGCCGCTGGTGCCCGAGGACGAGCCCGGCGCTGCCGAGGCCGAGGACACGGACGACGAAATCCCGCTGCTCAGGCCTGAGGCGAACCCGCCAGGATGCATGTGGCTCCAGAGCGGCCCTGCATACCACCCCGGTGCATACCCGGCCCGACTCAGGATGCCGGCGAAACGCTCGCCCCATTCGTTCTCCACCCCCAGAGCCATGGCATACGGCAAAAATTTTTCAAAAAGTTCAGGGGTTTCTTCCGGTGGATGAATGAAATTGAGACGGTCTTCCTCAGCCACCGAGAGATAGGCCCTGAGCCCCTCAATCTCGTCCAGGACCTGGCGACCAATGCGCGTCGGCGCTTTGAGGAGCTCATAAAAGAGGGCATTCATCAGAACCATGACCAGGAACACGAACGTCGGCGGCAAGCCGGCCTGCATCCCGAAAAAGCTCAGCCCGGCCACCTCTCCAGTCAGAAACGGAATGGAGAAGAGAGAAAGGAACAGGGCCGACACCTTGCCCATCACGCCCCTGGCCTGCCAGGCCCGCCACGCCTGTCGGAGCAACAAGGAGCACCCGAACGTCCATCCCGTCAGCCAAACGCTGATGAAAAGCAGAGCCATGGGCTCCGGAGCGGTCCAGGCCATGGCCGCGACGGTAGCCAGGGTGATGACGACCCCTGGAGCAACCCAACCAGAATTGGTCACGAAATAGTTCTGGGCCAGCTCCTTGTGCAACTTGTCCTTCATCACCTGCCGGGCCCTGTTCAGGACCTGATGGTTGGTGTTCTTGAGCACGATGCTCCCGCCCGCCTTGCGCAACTCGTCCCAGGCCGCCTTTTCCCCGGCGGAAAGCCGAGCTGGTGGCTGTTTGGCGAGCTCGAGGCGCATCTGATCATCCTCCCTGATGACCAGTCCGCCTTTGACCGCCATGTTCACGATGCCGGCGGTGAAGGCGGTGTTGTCGAACTTCATGCTCCAGAGCATGCGGACCATGGCTGGAGAAAATCCCTTGGGCGGCTCAAAGCGGGGGATGATGACCCCCTTGGCCGGGTCTCGCCCCACCTTCAGCCAGGCGAGGACGTAATAGAGCAGCAGCAGCGCTCCACCTCCCACGGCAGGCACCAACGCCCCGCGACCGGAAACGTACCCCTTGGCCAGTTCCGATGCCGTGGGAGGGGTCACGAAACCCTTGGGCCAGGACACGGCAATGGTCAGCCCTTCGCCCAGTCCGTAGGGGCGCGAGGAAGCCATGGTGATACTGCTTTCCCCCCCCTTGAATCGGCGGCTTTCCGTGCTTCCTTGTGGTCCTTCGTAGGACACGGCCTCCAGAACCTTGGCCCCGTCCGGCAAATGGACCTCGCAGCTGACCTTGTCCAAAGGCAGGCGCCAGCCATTGCCGTTCACGTTCCAGTACAATTCGTCATAGTTCTCGAAAAAACCAAGCTGCCGCGTGGTCTTGTATACCAGGGTGTATGTATAGGAGCCGGGACTGAGGAACACGTTCTTGTCCCCGACGTAGATGGCCACGCCGTTGATGCGGTCTTCCGTGTGATAGGGTTCGGCATGTCCGTCGCGGTGCACGTCCACCAAATCGAAACCGACCCGGACCGTCTGGCCTGATGACGTGGTGTAGACGGTCGGGAACTCCCGCACGATGCCGCGCTTGATCTGATCTCCCGTGGCCAGCACCGTGATGGTCTCGGACACGAGCAGAGAACTGTCTGCATTGACGATCACCGTGGAGGAAAAATCGAGGATGCGTTCGGTTTCGGCCCCGAGAGGCGAAGCTGCAGTCAGCAGCGCCAGGAGGGCGAAGAGGACAATCCGGCGTGGCAGCATCGCTTCTAGAACCCCACGGAGGGAACTGCCCGGTCGGCCAGGTTCTCCAGCTCGAAGAACTCCGCCTTCTCGAACCCGAAACGCCCGGCCACCAGGTTGGACGGGAAAGATTCCACGGCAATGTTCAGATCGCGCGCCGCCCCGTTGTAGTAGCGGCGGGAAAGCTGGATCTGCTCCTCGATTTCCTGCAACGTGGATTGAAGTTGCGCAAAATTCGTATTGGCCTTCAAATCCGGATAGCTCTCTGCCAGGGCGATGAGCTTACCCAAGGCCGCTCCCAGCAGCCCCTGGGCCTGGGCCGTTTCCCCCACGCCATGGGCGTTCTGGGCCAGATTTCGCAGCCGCACCACCTCTTCCAGGGTTTCCTTTTCATGGGCCGCATAGGCCTTGACCGTGGACACCAGGTTCGGAATCAGGTCCGTGCGCCTCTTGAGCTGCACATCGATGCCGCTCCAGGCCTCTTCAACCATGTTCCGCTTGCGTACCAGGCCATTGTAAATGCCAATGGCCCACAGCACTATCCCGGCCACCAATCCCAGAAGAACAAGAAATGTGATCATGCTACCTCCCTGTATGTGCGTATTTTATAGAACATTGCTCTCGCCTTGAAAAGCAAAGCCTTGGCTTGTGCTCCTGTCAGCCAGCGTCATCCGATGGGGAGCTGCCGCTCTGCCCAATGATCGGTTTCCCTCCCGCTGCTGTACCACAAGCAGCCCACCTTTATGCTTGCGCTTATCGTGAGAAATGACATTACGTTAAATCATACGAAGATCTTGGCGGGGCTGGTTTGCACAACTTGTTCGTGCTGTGGTCCCCTCGGGCATGCAGGGTATCCGTGTGATGGTTTCTGCAACATATGAGGAGAGGAGTGTGGAGGATAAATCAGAACCCGCCGGGCTTACAGGACCGCACCTGATCGAGATGGGGGCCTGGATCAGTTGCGCACCGTTCGAACGATTGCTGGATATGAAAATTGTCGAAGCGGCTGGAGGACGTGCGGTGTTGTCCATGCCTTTTCGCATCGACCTCGCCCAGGGAGCCGGACTGATGCACGGCGGGGCACTTGTCAGCCTGGCGGATACCGCCGTCGTCATGGCAATCAAGAGCCTTGTGCCTCCGGGGACCCATTTTGCAACGATTTCTCTGGAAACCGTATTTCTGTATCCGGTCAAACAGGGAGTTGTCATTGCCAGAGCCCGGGTAGTGTCGCAGGAAGACAGGATCGTGCAGGGACAGGCGATAGTTTACAATGAACAGGAACGGCCGGTGCTCGAATTCACGTCGACATTCAAAATGGCGCGAGACAGGAGAATCAGGGGGGTCGTTTTCCGGGACAGCGAAGACCTGGGTGAGCGGATTTAGATTGGCCGACATTGAGTCCTGGAAGATCACGGTGCGATCGGGCCACCGCCCATGCACGGAATCGTCCGGAACGCCGGTCCGGTTCGGCCGGGGTCCTGCTCAACACAGCTTCTCATCAGCCCTGGACCTGGGCCGGAGAGTTCAGGACGCAGGGTGTCGTTCAGCGAAATTTCCAGGCATCCTCGCCCAGACGGGCCAGAATCTTCTGCAGGGCCACGCGCGACAGGCCGGAGATCCTGGCGGCCTCCGACACGTTGCCCTTGGTCTGGGCCAGCACCTCGTGCACGTAGGCCAGGGTGAAGGCGTTGACGACCTCGGCCTTGGCGGCCTTGTAATCCCCCAGGGGCGCCTGCGGCGCGGGAACGCAGACCGGCATGGGGACGGGCAGGCACCCGTCCTGGCACACCAGACGGACTAGGCCCATGTCCACGCGGTCCGAAGGGGCGAAGACCGTCAGCCGGCGCACGAAGTTCTGCAGTTCGCGCACGTTGCCGGGCCAGGGGTTGCCCGCCATCCAGTGCAGGACCTCCGGGTCCACCGTCTTCTCGGCCAGCCCCATCTCGCGGCAGGCCACGCGGAAGAAATGCCCGGCCAGGAGCGGGATGTCCTCGGACCGGTCCCGCAGGGGCAACAGGGTGATGGAGAGCACGTTCAGACGGTAGTAGAGGTCCTCCCGGAAGGTCTTGGCCTTCAGGGCGGCCTCGAGGTCCTGATTGGTGGAGGCTATGACGCGCACGTCGACCTTCACGGAGCGGTTCGAACCCACGGGCCGGACCTCGCCCTCCTGCAGCACGCGCAGAAGCTTGGTCTGCACGGCCGGGGAGATGTCGCCGATTTCGTCGAGGTGGATGGTCCCCTTGTCGGCGGCGGCGAAAAGCCCCTTGTGGTCGCGGTCGGCGCCGGTGAAGGATCCCTTGGCGTGGCCGAAAAGCTCGCTTTCGAGCAGATTCTCGGGGATGGACGGGCAGTTGACCGCCAGGAACGGCCTAGCCGCCCTCGACCCCAGATGATGGATCATGCGCGCCACCAGTTCCTTGCCCGTGCCCGATTCACCCCGGACCAGGACCGTGTACTCCGACTGGGCCACGGCCGCGATGGTCCGCTTCAGCTGCCGCATGGCCGTTCCCTCGCCGATCAGCTCCCCTCCCGCTTCCTTGCTGGCCAGAATCTGGCGCAGACGGCTGTTTTCCTCCAGCAGCCGGCTGCGCTCCAGCCCCTTCTCGACCACCCGGATGAGCTGATCCTGTTCGATGGGCTTGGTCAGGAAATCATAGGCCCCGGCCCGCAGGGCCTCCACGGCCGTCTCGATGGTCCCGTAGGCCGTGAGTACGACCATGCTCAACTCTGGCTGCACGGCCAATGCCTGGTTCAGGAGTTGCAACCCGGTCATCTCCGGCATGCGCAGGTCCGTGATCATGAGCTGGGCCGGCTTTTCCGCCAGCACGCGCAACGCCTCGCCGCCGCTGTGCACGGCGACCGCGTCGAGACCGGGAAAACGGCCCCCGACGAGTCGTGCCAGGCCGCGCGCGAAATCCGCCTCGTCGTCGACGATGACGACCCGCAACCCTTGAATGTGATGGTTCGCTGCTGTCATGTTCATGTGTCGGGCATCCTCACTGCAGGGCTTCGGCCGCGGCCGGCGGGAGCAGGACCGTGAACCGTGCCCCGCCCATGGGCGAGCGCTCCACGGCGACCTCGCCGTCCGCGTCGCGGACCATGCCGTAGACCACGGTCAGGCCCAGGCCAGTGCCGGCGCCGATGGCCTTGGTGGAATAGAAGGGGTCGAATAAGTGCGGCGCATCCTCGGCAGACACGCCCGGACCGTTGTCCTCCACGATGATGGCCACCCGGCTGTCCGCCGACCGGACACGGATCGCGATCTCGCCGCCCTCCTCGGCCACCGCGTCCACGGCGTTGATGACGAGGTTGCTGACGACCTGCTCGAGTTCCCCGATGCCCATGCGGACCATGAGCGGCTCGGCCGGACAATCAAGCCAGAGCCGCGCGCTTTTTTTGGCCGCTTGCACGGAAAAGACGTCCCGGACCGAGGCGGCCACGCCGCAGGCGTCGGCCGTGCCCGAACCGGCAGTCTTGGGCCGGGCGAAGTTGAGGAGCTCCTGCAGGACGCGCTGCGCCTGCCGGGTGTGGCGCTCGATGACATCCAGGTCCGCGACCTGCTGCGGGTCCGTGATGACCTGCCGCAGGAGGCCGGCGTAGCAGAGGATGACCCCGAGGGGGTTGTTGATCTCGTGGGCCAGACCGGCCGTGAGCTTGCCCACGGTGGCCATCTTCTCGGAATGCCAGACCTGGGCGCGCATCCGCTTCTCCATCGTGGTCTCCCGCACGTAGACCACCACGCAGTCCGTCTGGCCGCCCTGGCCGCGGGCCGGGTACATGGACAGGGAGAAGGAGCGCCCGCCGGGCAGCTCCACTTCACGCTGGTCCGGGGTCCCGCGGCGGATGGCCTCCAGCATGGGGCACTGCCCGACCTCGGGGTCGTAGAAGATGGCCAGCATGTTCCCGTCCGTGCGCTGCCCGTCCGTCAGTTCCGAGGTCAGGTTGCGGGCGGCCTGGTTCACGGTCAGCACGGCGCAACTCGAATCCATGAGGGCCAGGGGGTCGGTGATGCCCTCGACGATAGTCTCCAGCACGTTCATCTGCCGGATGAGGCTGTCGATGGCTGTCAGGTTTTCCGCCGCCGTGCCGAGCTGGCGGCCCAGGGCCTGCAGCACGCCCTGGTCGTGGCGGGAGGCTTCGGCCTCGGTCTCCCAGTACAGGCAGAGAATGCCCTCGGCGTTGCCCGAACTGGATTCGACGGGCACGAATATCCTCGAACCGGACAGCACGCAGGCGCTGCTGGTCAGCGCCCCAACGAAATCCTCGGGCATCTCGGGGCTCTCGTCCGACTCGGGCCAGACGAAATAATTCTGGGAGGCCATGGTGCAGACATAGGCGATGCGGCTGGCCTCGAACCTCCTGCAAATCTGGGGCAGGGCCAGGCGCCACAGCTCGGAGCGCGAACCGCTGCGGCGCATGTCGTCGAGGAGGCTGACAAAGAGCTGCACGTCGGCCTGTCGGGCGGCCGCCTCGTGGGACAGCTCGTCGGTGCGTTCGTCGACCATGCGACGCAGGTTCTCGGCGTAGTCCTGAAGCTGGCGCCGGGCCTCGTAGAGGTGATCCCCCATCTGCTCCATGCCTTCGACCAGTTCCTCGATCTCGTCGCCCTGTTCCAGCTTGCGCAGGATGGCCGACCCCTCGGCGTCGGCCACGTTGCGCCGGAAGACGTTGTTCAGACGCTTCAGGTTGTTGACCACGAGCACCCGGAACAGGACGTTGGTGGCCGAAAAAAAGAGAAGAGCCCCGAAGGCGAAAAAGGAGAAGTAGGTCAGGATGGTCTGCTGCACACGGCCCACGCTGCTGTGCACGGAGATGCCCACGAAATCCACGCCGGCGATGGCGCCCAGCTCCTTGCCGAACCCTCTGCCCCCGTAGAGAGAGGCCAGCTCGGGCGGCGCGTCCTCGGGCTGCCCGTGGCAGTACATGCAGCTCTCGTCGAAGCGCACGGCGCGGGCCTTGATGTAGTACCTCTCGTCGTCCATGGTCTTGTAGCCCTGCCAGAGGGTCTGTTCCGGATTGGCGCGGAAATAGCCGATCAGGTCCCGCTCGTGGACGTTGGCCTCATAGGCCGGGTTGCGCGCCTCGATGGCCACGCGGCGGTAGACCACGCCCTCGTGGTCGTCGTTGATGGAGGCCATGATGGTCCGGGAGATGTAGGAGGAGGACATGGCCTCGATGACGAAGGTCGCCGGCAGGCGCTCGTACATGGCCGGCCGGAGCACGTCGCGCACGTAGTGCTGGATGGAGTCCACGTTCTTGAAGATGAGCAGGGCCTTGTCCTGGACCTCCTCCTCGAGGACGTTCTTCATGTGCAGGTAGAACCCGGTGGAGAAACCGATGCCCAGGATGAGGGCGGCAACGAGCAGGCCGGAGACGAACTTGGTCTGTATTCTCAAAGGCTTCGGGATATGCATGGGCCTGCCTGGGACCAGTGCCGCTTCGGCGGAGGAGCGGCGGACGGAGATGATCGGGCCGGGAGGGCGCGCCGCCGGTGGACGGGCGCCTCACGAATTCGATTAGACGAGACGGGGTGGACTGGCAAGGGCCGGACGAGGCGGCCGGCCGGGAGCGGTGGCGTTCATCGCTGCTTGAGAACCTCGTACAGATAGTTCTCCCCTTCCTTCACCTGCTCCACGTCGGTGTAGTAGTACCGCGTGGGGTCGATGCCGTTGTCCGCCAGGTACAGAGACATGCGGTGCAGCACCCCGACGGAGTTGGTCAGCATGGGCAGGAAGAGATAGACGAAGGCCAGGGCCATGCCCAGGGCCAGGACGAAATTCCTCAGTCGCACGGGCAAGCTTTGTGGGTTCATGGCTTGGGGTCCTGTGCGGCCGGGAGGGCGAACCCTCCCGGCCGATATGTGGTTTTAGATCTTGGCCGTGATTTCCGGGAAGACCACGTAGAACATGACGTAGGCCATGGCCAGGGTCAGGGCCAGGTTGAAGCTCTGGCCGCAGACGTACAGGATGACCGGCTTGCCGCCCTTGAAGTACTTGGCCAGCTCGCGGAAGTTGGTGGACAGGCCGATGGCGGCGAAGGACAGGGCGAAGAACCAGTCGCGCAGGAGCCTGGTCCCGCCGCGCACGATGCCATGTTCCATGACCGCGTCGCCCAGGTCCTTGCCCATGCCCTGATCCAGGATCGAGAACATGATGGATGCGGCGATGAAGCCCAGCACGAACTTGGGGAAGCGATGCCAGATTTCGCCAGCCCCGACGGTGTGGCCCGTTTCGGTGGCCTCGACCTTGGTGACCCAGTAGAGCGCGACGCAGAAGGCCGTCACGCCGATCATGACGTTCTGGATCATCTTGATGGTCGCGGCCACGTACATGGCCTTCTGTCCCAGGAACGCGCCGGCCGCGGCCACCGCGCCGGTGGAGTCGATGGTGCCGCCCATCCAGGCCCCGCCAAGGACCTCGGGCATGCCCACGGCCTTGATGAAGGCCGGCATGGCGATCATCATGATGGCGGTGAAGACCAGGGACAGGCCGATGGACAGGGTCAGCTCCTCCTTCTTGGCCCGGCAGGCCGCCGCCGTGGCGATGGCCGCGGAGGTGCCGCAGACCGACATGTCGGCGGAGATGACGATGTTCAGGGTCCGCGAAGGCATCTTCAGTATGGTCTGACCAAAAGCGTAGGTCACGACGATGACAATGGGCGTGACGACCCAGGCCACGAAGATGCCGGGGATGCCGATGGCCACGATCTTGTTGAAGAGGACCTCGGCGCCCAGGAGCACGAGGCCGGTCTTGATGAAGAACTCGACCTGGCAGGACGGCAGCACCCATTTGGGGGTGCCCACGGTGTTGGCGATGAGCATGCCCAGGACCACGCCCCAGGCCTCGGCGCCGAAACCGTACTGCTTGGAGATGGCCTGGCCGCCCAGTACATAGGCCAGAACGGCGACCAGGAAGACCATGGTGAAGCCCTGTACGAACTCCATCATGTTCTTGCCCATCATGGCGATGCCCACGCCGAAGGCCAGGGCCAGGAACACGCACAAACCGATGAGACTGGGGATCAGGTTGAAGGCCTTGTTCTCGGTCTTCTTCTTGGCGTCGCCGGCGGCCTTGTTGGCGTCACGCCAGGCCTTGATCTTGGCGGAAGCGTCTTCGTTCAAGGCCGTGTCTTTGAACATGGCGCCAGCGGCGGCTTCCTCGGCGGCAACGGCGGCGGTCAGCGCGGCCTCGGCCTTGCCCTTGGCCTCTTCATACTTGGGCATGGCCTTTTCATTCTTGGCCTTGGCCTGCTCTTCACTCTGCATCAAAGCGTCGAGGGGGTTGGACGTCCAGGCACCCGGCTTCTTGGTCCAGTGCGCGGCGAACTTGCCGAAGGGGGTGCTACTCCCCCGGAGCTTGCCCTTGTCGTCCTGAGCCTTGTACCAGGCGATGGTCTTGAAGGGGGCCTTGGCCGCCTCGGCGGCCTGGATCTCATTGGCGGCCTGGATCTTTGCGGCGAATTCATCCTTGGGGCCGAAGCTGGTGTAGGCCAGGATGCACACGGCGATGATAATGAAGCCGAGCCAGATGGCCAGGTAGTCCTCTTTCTTCCACAAGTCCGACCACTGGCTCTTGCCGTGGTCAATGACGACGTTGCTGTCTTGGGCCATGGGTGTTTCTTCCTCCTGCTGATTGAAAATCCTTCCCGCTACGGGCACTTCTCAGGATCCTTCTATCAAAAGGCGTACCAATCACCCGCTCCATAAAACATCAACAATCACAGCTGACTATGTAATAAGGGCAATCAACGGGTCGTACCTTGCCTTTGCAGTTGCAAACCTGGGTTTGCACGCATCAGGGGCTGCTGCTCCGACGTGGCAGGACAATGTTTGACCGGAAAAAACGAATCCGGCGGGAAAACCGCAACGACGCGGCTTCCCCGCCGGAGGACGGAGAGATGTGCGAGGCCTATTTATGGATGTCCAACTCCCGCTTCTTGCTCGAGAAAAATCGGACGAGTTGATACTCAAAGGGGCTGCCGGTCTCGTAGTAACGGAACTTGACCTGATGCCGCGCGTCCACGGCCTTGACTGAATACACCCCCGTGGTGGCCGTGCTGCGGGCGGCCCAGCCCATGCCATCGAAGAACATGTCCGCAGTGTTGAGGTTCATGACCGCATCCACGGCCAACCCTCCGGTATCGCGGACATTGGAGGGGCCGAACACCGGAAGGATGAGATAGGGGCCTGCTGGAGCTCCCCAAAAACCCAGGGTCTGTCCGAAATCTTCCTGCTCCTGGGGGATGCCCCCGTTGCCGAGCACGTCAAAAAGGCCCCCCACCCCGATGGTCGTGTTGAATATGAACCGCCCCAGGGACACGGACGCCTTCTTGGCCTTGCCCTGCAGGACAGAGTTCACGAAGATGGAAATCTCTTTGAGATTGTTGAAAATATTGGATACACCCTGCTGCACTGGGTCAGGTAGTATCTCTTCGTACACATTGACTACCGGCAGATAGACGTAGCGGTCCAGCTGGGCGTTGAAATGGTACATACGGCGGTTGAATCCTTCCCAGGGGTCTTCCACCAGGAACGGACGCTCCACTGCCGAATCTTCTGCCAGACCCCGATGCACGGGAGCCTGAAACGGCCCGGGCCGGTGTTCGGGAGCACTTGCACAACCAACGACACTGACAAACAGAACAATGAGAAAAAGTATGCGCATGGTCGTTCTCACTTCCGGAAATAATCCAGCATGGCCGCTACGTTGTCACGATAGCGCAGATTGCCGCCGTGCCCGCCGACCGGATAAAGGGTCAGACGCGGACCGAATGTTCGGGAGAGAAAGGACAGATTGTCCCGGGTCAGGATCGGATCGTCAGCGTTGGTCATGACCGCCACATTGGAGCTCGTGCGCAGGAACGGGGCAATGGCCTCCAGACTGCATGCGGCCAGAGCCTTCTGGCGAGTGATGGTCGGGTCGTGAAAGGCCAGGAACGGCATCAGGTATTCCTCGACGTAATCGTCAAAACTTACGCTTACGGCCGCATCAAGATAGGGCGAAAGAGGCTCCTCCCGTGTCACCACATGTCCCCTGGGAACGATATATCCGGCTCCGGTGCAGACATCGCTGGTAAAGACCATGGACGCCAGGGAAAGACGGAAGGCCACGCCGATCAGAATCTTCAGTTCCTTTTCCGACAATGGCCGGCTGTCAAACAACGTAAAGAGAAACTCATCCCCGAAATTGACCTCGTCACTGGAGCGATAGGCTTCAGACAATTCCTGCACAAGGGCGGCCACCATCCGCGCAGCCTCGGCCCGGTCAGTGACGTTGTCCGCCAGCATGTGGTCCAGGATGGATACCGAGGTCAGCAGGTTCACAGCCGGATTGAGAAGCAACACCTTGCCGAATCCAAAACGCTTTTCCCGCTGGTCCAGCTCCGCCAGAAAGGCGGACTGGGTCCCGCCCAGGCTGAATCCGGTCAGATGAAAGCCGTTGATTCTGTCCCGGCCGATCTCGTTGGCGATGGCGTCCATGCTTGCGTACAGATCGGCCACATCATGCGGAATATAGCCCGGTACCTGGGTGGAAGAGACGCTGACCACGAAATTGGGGTACGTCGGGGAGGACAGGCAGACCACATGGAAGCCCGCTCGATAGAACACGTCCTGCAGGTAGCGGCAGGTGCCTGACTGATGCGAGGATCCTGTCCCGGCGATGACGAAAAGCAGGGGAGCCACTCTGCGCTGCAGGGCCACGGAGTACTGCAGGGTATCCTCGTACCAGAGAATGTCCGGCACCGGCCGCTCCTTCAAAAGTATCTCCCGGCCACGGATGGCGCCCAGATCCTTGAGTGGATTCAGATCCTTGAATGTTGCCGGTCGGATATCCCCCAAAGGGTACTCATACTGCGGAGGTGTACCCATGATTGTGGCCATATAGGGGTCCTTGATCGGATAGTCGTAGGCATGGGCAGAGACAACCCCCGACAGGACAAGAAGGCACGCGAAAAGGGCGCGGAACATGCGCTTTCCTCCATTATCAAAAATTTTGCTTCACCTACTGCGTTGCCTGTCGCATGGCAACATCGGGAATCGCTTCGCCGACCAGAGTCCGGCACAGAATGCCCCGGTCAAGCCAGTCTGGTTCGGCTTCCGCCGGCGAATCCCATCCGGTCCGCAAACACAATCCCCGCCAGGAAACTTCCTGGCGGGGATTTTTCGCCGTGACCTGTCTGCGCTTCCATGCGCGGACCTGTTATTGGTGCTCGTCAAAATAGCGCTTGTGCTTGATGTTCACGCCCTCTGAAATGAAGACAACGGATTCGGCGATATTCGTGGCCAGATCCCCGATGCGTTCCAGGCGGCGGATCAGGATGATGGTGTGCACGGAGCGCTCGATGGCCGGTGTCTCATGGATCATGTATTCAATGACCTTGCGCATGTTCTTGTGGTTCAGGACGTCGACCTCGTTGTCCAGGCTGCAGACCTGCAGGGCCGCCTCCACATTGCCCGAGGTAAAGGCCTGGATCGCATGCTGGAGCATGGCCATGGCCTTCCCTCCCATTTCCGCCACATCATCCTGAAAAGGCAATGGGGGGCGAGAACTCAGCATGATGGATCGCTCCGCGATATTGACTGCCTCGTCGGCGACGCGCTCCAGATCCACACTGATGCGCATGCATCCCAGGATGAAACGCAGATCCCCGGCCACAGGTTGCTCCAGGGCCAGAAGCCTGAGGGCCAGTTCATCGATCTCCACATCCAGACGGTTGACCTGGACATCCCCGTCCTGAACCTCTTCGGCGAGGTACAGATCCTTCTTGACATAGGACCTGACGGCCTTGCCCACCGCTTCTTCGGTCAGGGCCGCCATCTTCAGCACCTTGAGTTTCAATGCCTCGATTTCTTCATGCAAATGCGTATACATATTTCACATCCTTATAAAATTTCATGCAACCCCGCAGGGCCGCATCAGCCGAATCGGCCAGTGATGTAATCCTCGGTCTGTTTGTTCTCCGGCCGCGTGAACAGCTTGCTCGTGGGACCGACCTCGATGAGCCGCCCCATGTAGAAAAAAGCCGTCCTGTCGGAAACGCGGGCTGCCTGCTGCATGGAATGCGTGACAATGATGATGGTGAAGCTGCTCTTCAGTTCGTGGATCAGTTCCTCGATCTTCTGCGTGGCAATGGGATCCAGGGCCGATGCCGGCTCGTCCATGAGCAATACCTCGGGCTCCACGGCCATGGCCCTGGCGATGCACAGCCTCTGCTGCTGCCCCCCTGACAGACTCAGACCCGACTGATCCAGGCGGTCCTTGACCTCATCCCAGAGTGCGGCCAGTTTGAGACTCTCCTCGACCCGGGTATCGATTAAATTGCGGTCGCTGACCCCGTTGACTCGCAATCCATAGGCGACGTTTTCGTAAATGCTCTTGGGAAAGGGGTTGGGCTTCTGGAAGACCATGCCCACCCGCCGCCGCAGCACCACCACATCGTGGGCAGGATCGTTCAGATCCTGGCCGTCCATGGTCAATGACCCTTCGACCCTGACCCCGGCAATGAGATCGTTCATCCGGTTGATGCAGCGCAGGAATGTCGACTTGCCGCATCCGGACGGACCGATCAGGGCCGTGGCCTGATGCTGGTACATGTCAAATGTGATGTCCTGCAGGGCGTGAAAATCTGAATAGTAAAAATGAAGATTTCTGCACGAAACCTTGACCTGCTCTGTCATGACTTTTCCTCTGCGCTCTGCCCGGCCAGGGGCAATGTGATGATGAATCTGGATCCGGTGCCCGTCTCCGGCACCGGGCTCTGGGCCGTGATCCGGCCGCCATGGTTGACCATGATGTGGCGGCAGATGGCCAGACCCAGACCGGTACCGCCCACAGCGCTGTTGCGGTCCTTTTCTACCCGGTAGAAACGTTCGAAAATTCGGGCCTGATCCTCCCGGGGAATGCCCGCCCCGTTGTCATCAATGCAGATATCCAGACTGGAACCGTTGACGGCGGCATGTACGTGAATCCTGGCGTTGGCCTCGGGCACGTACTTGACCGCGTTCTCCAGGACGTTGCGGAAAACCTGCACCAACTGCTCGAAGTTGGCACGCACCGGTGGGGCGGACTCGGGCACGTCGTTGATGAAATCGATATGCTTGCGCAGGGGCTGACAGCTTTTCCAGGCCGAATACATGGCCGAGGACGGATCCACCGCGATCACGTCCAACCGCTGTTTGGCATGCTCCAGGCGGGAAAGCTGCAGCAGGTCGTCGAGCATGGCGTTCATGTGGTTGCCGTTGCGCAGAATGACTTCCAGAAAGGATCTCGTTAGCTCCGCATCGTATGCATCCATGGCCATCAGGGTTTCGGCATATCCCTTGATCGAGGTCAACGGCGTGCGCAGTTCATGGGAGACATTGGCTACGAAGTCTCGGCGGATCTGCTCCACCCGCCTGATCTCGGTTATGTCGTGAAAGACCATGATGGCCCCAGGTTCCGCATCACCCTTGATCGGGACGATGGAAACTTCAAACCATTTCCCGCTCTGCAGATTCACTTCCAGACTGGCCTGGGAAAAATCCCCTGCCTTGCGGCGGGACAAGGCCGCGTCGCACGCGTCCTGCAAATCCTGGATGCGGGCGACCTCCATGGGCTTCCGGCCGGCGTAGGCCGGAAGACCAGGAAAAATTTCCTGGGCCGCATAGTTGCCGCGCAGGATATGCCCTCTCCCGTCCAGCACGATGACCCCGGCCTTCATTCCGTTCAGGACGGCCTCGGACTCCATTTTCTGCTTGGTGATGGTCTGCACGTTGAGCTCAATGCGCTCGGCCATGTTGTTGAATGCCGATACCAGAGGGGCGAGCTCCTTGCTGGGAGAAATCCGAATGCGCCTGCCCGGGTCGCCCTGGCCGATATCCGAAGCGGCCTGGGCCACCGATGAGATGGACCGGACAACATACCGGGACACCAGAGAGGCAAGGGCAAAAGCCAGCAGGATGCTGCCGGCCATTACCCAGCCGGCTCGCCCGTAGAGGCGGTCTGTGGTGCCCCGTATCTGGCTCATGGGTCGCGCAATGCGCAGTATGCCCATGGACACCTCTCCATGGCCGGAGTGGGTCTGGGCCGCATACATCAAATACTGCCCCAGGGTGTCGCTGTAGCGCATGCTTGTGCCTGCTCCCCGGGCCACCGCCTCTGCAACTTCGGGCCGTTGCAGATGGCTTTCGAGCTGACCGACCTGATCCTTGGTCATCCCTGAGTCAGTCAAGACCCTGCCTGACTCGTCCATGTAGGTGATGCGCAGATCCATGCGCGCGGCCAGGGTGCGCAGGGTCTCCCCCAGCGCTTCCAGCGAGGGCGACCTGCTGGTCAGCAGCACCCAGTCCACGGCCCGGAGATCCCTCAACGCGCCCTCCCTGGCCTCCTGCTCCACAGTCTGCTCCAGATGTCGGTGCAGATAGTACAAGGGAAGCCCCATGGTCAGCAGAAGGATGAGGCCGAATGACAGGGCCAGCCGGTCACGGAGGGAAAATGTGGTTGCTATCATGCCAAGCCTCAATCCGCCTGATTTTCACGTTTCATGCGGTACCCGATGCCGCGGACCGTCTCCAGCCAGTCGGCATAGGGCCCGAGTTTCTTGCGCAGGCGGCGGACATGGGTATCCACGGTGCGCGAGTAGCCTTCGAATTCATAGCCCCAGGCATTGCTCAGCAGCTGCTCGCGGGACAGAACCTTGCCCTCGTTGCGGATGAACTCTCCCAGCAGATTGAATTCCGTAGGGGTCAGATGCGCATCTTCGCCGTCCACCAGCAAGGCATAGGCCTCGAAATCTGCCACCAGGCCCTCTCGCTGCCAATGAGCGACCTTGGGCTGGATGTTCGCGTTACGACGCAGCACTGTCTTGATCCGCAGCATCAGTTCCCGCGGACTGAATGGCTTGACCACGTAATCGTCGACCCCGAGTTCAAAACCGAGAATCCGGTCCACTTCATCTCCTCTGGCTGTCAGCATGACAATAGGAATGTGCGACGTTTCGGCAGCGCCTTTCAACGCCTTGCAGACATCGACCCCGCTCATGCCCGGCAGCATGAGGTCCAGTAAAACCAGATCCGGCCGTTCGGTCTGGGCCAATTGCAGCCCCTTTTTCCCATCGCGGACGACAAAACAGTCATACCCGTTGGACTTCAGATGGAACGCCAACAGGTTGGCGATGTCAGGCTCGTCCTCGACGACCACTATCTTCTGGGCCATGCCTCCCCCTTCCTAACGGCAGGACTTTTTCTTTACCGTCCTTTCATATGGGAATCGTGTGACAGCATTGTGACAGTGTCATGAATTTCCTGTAACATCCTCCACCGAGCCAATCCAGGCACTCTGCTCTCACGCGCCATGCCTGTGTCACAGGAATGAGGCGGTCCCTTCAGGTCCCGTCCGTCATCCACGTCACCCTTTGTTTTTCCATCCCGTCAGAATCTTTCCATGCCTTCTGGACTTACTGGGGTCGCGTCCACTCGACCACCAGCATGTTCCGCCACTTGCCCTGCCTGTAGCGCCACCAGCCGACCACGGACAAGAGCACCAGAAAGGTGCAGCTCACGCCCCAGAAATAATACAGGCCCAGACCCAGCCACACCCCGAGGACCAGTGGTCCGACCATGACCGCCAGCACCAGCCCGAGACGCGAGACCATGACAAACATGGTGTCCCCGGCCCCTTTCAGGGCGGCGTAGACGATGAAGCTGACCCCGTCGAAAAAGAGGTAGGCGACCACGATCATGAGCAGGACCCGGCCCATCTCGGCCACGGCAGCAAAGGCAGCCGGGTCCATGTCACGCGGCTGGAACAGGTACAGTACGGGACCGGGCGCCAGAAGGAAGATCGCCGACAGCGCGCCCAGATAGGCAAAGGTCAGGATCAGGCTGGCGCGCACGACCATGGGCACCTCGTCCGGACGGCCCGCGCCCATGGCCTGGCCGACCAGGGTGCTGGTGCCCATGGAAAAGCCAACCAGGGGCATGAAGGCCAGGGCGTTGACATTGAGGGCGATATTGGTCGCGGCCAGTTCCAGGGTGCCCAGACGGCCGACCACGAAAACGAAGACCGTGAAACCGAGGATGTCGAGAAAGAATTCCATGCCGCTGGGCAGACCGTAACGCAGCAGGCGTAGCCAGAGCCGGAAACGGAAGCCCCAGTCCGAGCGGAAGCGAAATCCGGCGTGTTCCGGCCGGAGCATGGCCAGACCCAGGATGAGCGTGATTACCCCCCAGCTCATGGCCGTGGCCAAGCCTGCCCCGAAAATGCCCCACTGCGGAAATGGACCGACGCCGTTGATCAGGCAGTAGTCCAGGGGAATGTTCACGACCATTCCGGTCACGTTGGCCAGCATGACCACGCGCGTACGGCCCAGGCCGGTGAAGAATCCGCCCAGGGCCGCGCCAAGCAGGTGGATGCCGGCGCCCCAGCACAGCACGCGGAAATAGGTCGCCTCCAGATCCCGCAAGACCTCCGGATGCCCGCCCCAGCGGAAGATATCCTCGGCACGCAGGGCCAGCGCCCCCAGAACCACGGCGCCCAAAGCCGCGACATAGACGCCCTGCCAGACGATGCGGCCAATCAGGTCGTAGCGCCCCTGTCCCTTGTACTGGGCGACGAAAACCGCCACATACCCGGCCGTGCCGACAAAGATGGTCATGGCCAGCAGGGCCATGATTCCGGCCGGCGTGGCGGCGGCAATGGCGTCCAGGGAATAGCGGGCCAGAAACAGGCGGTCCGTGAACTCCATGACCGTGGTCGCCGCCAGACTGGCCACCAGCGGCATGGAAACCTTCAGGATGCGCCGGTAGATGGTCCTGGTGGTTGTGACTGGCATGGGGAAGGCTTGCCGCAAGACCGACAGGGTGGCAAGGATCAGAGAACCCAGTTAAACAGCCGTGTCGCCTCCGAAGGCCTTCAAACCCGCATTTTGTGCCAGACACAATCCATCACCGCGATGTGTCTTCGCCGTGACGATCCCTGCCGCAAAGCAGAAATCCTAAAATCGGCCGGCACTTTTCCGCGCATGGGGCATAAAACTCGCCGTGGCTGCGGGTGCCGGAGCGGTTCTCGCGGCCCACGTAGAATTCGGCCAGCCCCACGGGTATGAGCCCATGGGTGGCCGCAAAATGCAGGAGCTTGGGCGCGCAGCATTCGCCCGTGCCCGTGGGCATGCCCGAACCGAGGAAGATCTCGGCCAGGGAACGGGTCTGGCCCCGTAAATTGGTCAGCCAGTAGAGATCGAAGATGCGGGCCATGAGGCCTTGGGAGAGTTGCCGTCGCTCCGCCATCAAACGAACACGGACCGGAGCAGTGGAAGCGAGAAGGTCTATCTCGCGGGTCAGGGCCTTGATGCGCGGCTCATCGCTTTGGATGACCCGTTCGAATGCGGCCGGATCGAGAATCGGAGGAACCCAGCCCGGCACCTCCCAGACCCCGTTGTACTGACCGGAAAAAGCCTTCAGCACGTGTTCCCGCCCGGAATCGTCGCGGGCGAGCAGCACCCCGAACATCTGGCCCCGGGCCGGGCCGGACAGATAGCCCAGATGCAAGCGCGGGTCGTCATCCATACCCAGGCCAATGCTTCTGTGCCTCTCCATGTCGGCCAGGAGTTCCCGCGCCGCGTCCAGAGCCGGGGCGGCGGGCAGGCAGTGCTCCTGCCCGCAATCCCGGCAGTATCCGATGCAGTCGAGGGCGTCTTTTTCCATGGGCAATCCTGTACTGGGCGCGGGCCAGCCCGGTCCAGTCCCGAAGGGGCGTTGCTTCATCCGCACATCCCTACTGTCCTCAATAGAGAAGCCGCCGCACGCAGACCTTTACACTGAAGAATCCATAATCTATTTCTGAACTCAACATTCTCGCGGAGTGACAATGCAGATACTTCTCATTCTTTCGAGCAACGATCCGGAAATAAAATGGAACGCAGTCAGGTTCGGCAACTTTTTGCTGGCCGAAGGCGAGGACGTCACCCTCTTCCTGAATGGTCCGGCGGTCGATCTGTATGCGGGTGACAGCGAGGCCTTCCCCTTGGCAGAGCAGGCCAAACTCTTCGCCTTGAGTGACGGGGTCCTCGCCGCCTGAGGTAAATGCCTGGGCGTCCACGGTGTGGACGCGAGCGAACATGTCAGGCTGTCGAACATGAAGTTCCTTTATGAGCAGGTCAAACTGGCAGACAGGATCATCAATTTTTAGCCGAAATCGCCTTTTTTCAGTCTGATCGGCTCATCTTCCGAGCAGGTTCCCCCCGGAGCACCAAACGCCCGGTCTGCAGATGGGGAAGACCGGCACGGTGACGTCCAGCATACTCCGTGCAATGGCCTTTACTGCGAAATGCACCACCGCGGTGGCGGCCACGGCCGTCTCGATGGGAAAGAAGAGGGCCATGACCGGGGTCAGCACAGTGCCCAGGCCAAAGCCCGAAAAGAGGGTCAGCCCGGAAACGGCCAGGCTGGACAGACAGATGACAAGATATTCCACTTTATCTCCTTACATGATCGATTGCGTCGCCATGCGCACCGCCCAGCCCAGGCCGGCGCACCCGGCCAGGGTCGCGCCCATGCCGAGCTTGAAGCGGGTCATGGCCAGGGTCGCGGCCACCGCCAGGGCCAGGGCCCAGAAATCCAGGCTGGACAGGACGGGAACCGGCAGGCGCAGCCCCAGGGGGCCATGCCACGAGCCCACCTGGCCGAAGAGCGTGTGCAGCCCGAACCAGACCGACAGATTCAGGATGACCCCGACCACCGCCGCCGTCACGCCGGACAGGGCGGCGGAGAGGCTGCGGTTGGCCCGCACGGCCTCCATGTAGGGCGCGCCGAGAAAGATCCACAGGAAGCAGGGCGCAAAGGTCACCCAGACCGTCAGGGTAGCGCCCAGGGCTCCGGCGACGAAGGGATGCAGCGCTCCGGGGCTGGCATAGGCGGCCATGAAGCCGACGTACTCAAGAACCAGGATGAGGGGACCGGGCGTGGTCTCGGCCAAGGCCAGCCCGCTGATCATGTCCGCCGGGGTCAGCCAGGCGTAGTGCTCCACCGCCTGCTGGGTCACGTAGCTCAGCACGGCGTAGGCCCCGCCGAAGGTGACCACGGCCATCTTGCTGAAGAACACGGCCAACCGGGCATAGACGTTGTCCCAGCCAAGCAGGAGTCCCGTGAGCAGCACCGGACCGAGCCACAGGGGAATCCAGGTGACCAGGACCCGGAGGGAGCGCGCGGCACTTGGCTTGGCGTGCTCGGGCACCTCCTCCTCGTCCCCGCAGGCAACGGTGCAGGCCTGATCCACTGGCCCGCGTGACCGGACCCAACCGATCAGGGCCGCACCGAAGACCACCACGGGGAACGGCACGGCAAACGCGAACAAGGCCATGAAGGCGACCGCGGCCAAAGCCAAGGCGAATCCGGATTTCAACGTCTTGGACCCCATGCGCAGCACGGCCCCGACGACAATGGCCAGCACGGCTGGTTTGAGACCGTAAAACAGGGCGTCAACCGCCGGCACTTCACGGTAGGCGGCATACAGGGCGCTCAGCACCAGGATGACGAAAAACCCCGGCAGCACGAAAAGGCCGCCGGCCATGAGCCCGCCCAGCGTCCGGTGCTTGAGCCAGCCGACGTACGTCGCCAGTTGCTGGGCCTCGGGCCCCGGCAGGAAATGGCAGTAGTTGAGGGCGTGCAGGAAGCGTTCGTTGCTGATCCACTTTTTGTCCTCGACCAGCGTCTTGTGCATCATGGCGATCTGCCCGGCAGGTCCGCCGAAACTCAGCAAGCCGATGCGCAGCCAGGTCCAAAATGCTTCGGCAAGGGTCGACCGGTTCGTTGTCGTCATGCGCCCTCCCGCCCCGCGCGGCCGCAGGTCCGGTCGAAGTGTTCGAACAGCCCGTCCAGGAGGCTTCCGCCCCGTTCCACGCGCTCGAGGTCGCTGTCCGTGCACAGGCAGATGCCGTTCAGCAGGGCGGCCACGCCGGCCGACTCGGGGCGCGACGGGGCGGACTCGTCAAGGTCGATGTCGTGGATGACCTGGCTCAGGACCGTCAGGGCCGGGTCGGACTCGAACCCGAAGCGCCGGACCATGACCTCGAAGGTGCACTGGCTGCCCTCGTGGGTGAATTCGGCCTCGGTCATGTCGAAGCGGATGTCCCCCGGGCCATGGACCCTGGCGTCGAAGCGGAAGGCCGCCTGCGGGTCGATGAAGCGCCGGATGAGCCAGGCCGAGGCGATGCGGTCCACGTGCACGCTGGGCCGGGTCACCCAGGTTCTCCCCCGGTACAGGGAAGGGTCCAGGACCTCGTCGCCGGGCCCGCCGGTCAGGGCCCTCATGCGCAGCCAGCGCCCTGCCCCGGCCAGGATGCCCTCGACCACCTCCCGGCCCGGCGCGCCGAAGTAGTCTATGGCCAGCACGGCGTCGTAGCGGGCGCGCAGCTGGCCGACCCAGCCCTGGACCTCGGCCGCGTCCGGGGCGTTTTCACCCTGCGGGTCGCCGAGGGTCTCGAAAAGGGGCTGAAACTCCGCGCCGAGGCTGCGGTAGTCCGCGTCGCGGGCGTCCACGAAGAGGCTCCTGATGTGGGTGTCGTCGATGCCGCCGCCGGACACGTCGAACCGCGCCCCGCAGACGTAGGCCCGCCCGCCGCCCTCCTCGATCTCCTTGGCCAGCCAGACCAGCCCGTCGCGCTGCCGTTCGCCGTGGGGCAGCACGTAGACGGCGTTCTTGACCGCCACGGCCCCCAGGGCCGCCAGCCTGCGCGCCGCCTTGGCCCGCAGGTAGGCCGGCTTGGGCGGGATGTTGTGGATGCACAGGAGCCAGTTCACGTCATTGCCTTCGGCCATCTCAATCACCTTCTCCCGACCCTTGGGTTTCCCAGGCGGCCAGCCCGCCTTCCACGAACCTGACCTCGAAATCCCTTGCCTTCAGCGCGGCCTGCACCGATGCGCTGACGGAACCGCCGCGCACGCAGTAGATGACCACCGGCCTGTCTTTCGGCAGTTCCGAAGACCATGCCTCGACATGCTCCGGGTCCTTCCAGACGGCCCCGGGGATGCCGGCAGGGCCGGACTCGCGATCGCTCCTGCGACGGACATCGAGCAACGTGACGTCGGACGCTGCAATGAGCGTCTTCAATTCCCGAGGCGTAAGCGTATTTGCCATGCGAGATTCCTCCTGAATCATGATTTCGCGCCGAAACGGCATCAGACGAAAGTTCCTTCCATCGGTTCGACGGGGCAACCCGCCCGATCAAATTATCCTATCTAGCAACTGCCATATATATAAGTATTTTGAAAATGGCAATTGACTTTTTAACACGAATGAAAATATTTCAATTGCAACAAACAACCATCGCTTCCCGCGCCGTTCCCGGATGCGAACCGAGCCTTGGAAAACATTCTTACGACCGCCCGAAAAGAAATACGCCATGAACCGAAACCTGATCAGCGCTCTGTGCTCCGTGGGATTCCTGGCCCGCTTCTCCTACGCCCTGGCCCGCAACCCGGTGCTGCCCCTCTTCGCCATGTACCTCGGCGCGGGCCCCGAAGCCATCGGGTTGGCCGTCGGCATATCAACTGTGACAGGCATCTTCTTCAAACTCCCGGCCGGTGCGCTGTCGGACGTCATCGGACGCAGGCGGACCATGCTGGCCGGCCTGTGCTTCTTCGCCTTCGTCCCCTTCGCCTATTTCCTCATCGACAGTTACCCAATGCTGGTCGCCGTGCGCTTCCTGCACGGCTTCGCCACGGCCGTGTACGGGCCCGTGGCCATGGCCGTGGTGGCCGACGTGGCCGGGGAGCGCAAGGGTGAGATGCTGTCCTGGTTCTCATCCGTGGCCATCATCGGCACCCTGGCCGGGGCGCCCGTGGGCGGACTCATCGTCTCCCTCATGGGCGGAGCCGACGGGGCCACGGACGCGACCTTCCGCACCGTGTACGCCATCGTGGCCGTAACGGGGCTGGCATCACTGCTCCTCGGATTCAAGGTTCTGCTCAAGGACGAAGCCCCATCCGGCGTCGGCTTCGCCTCCCGCATGGAGCAATTCGTGTCGGGGATCAGGGAAGTGGGCGGCGACAGGCGCGTGGTCGCCGCCTCGGCCATGGAGGGCGTGCAGAACATGACCATGGGCGCGCTGGAGGCGTTTCTGCCGATCTACGCGGTGACGGTGGCCGGGCTCTCGGCCTTCGAGGCGGGCCTTTTGTGGGCCGTGCAGGTGGTCGTGACCATGCTGGCCAAGCCGGTCATGGGCAGGGTTTCGGACCGCTACGGCAGGCGTCCGTTGATCGTGGCTGGCCTTCTCTCCTGCGCCCTGCCCTTCGCCCTTGTCCCGCACCTCATGGGATTCTGGGCCCTGGTCCCGGCCTGCCTGCTCTTTGGCTTCGGCGAGGCCCTGGTCACCTCGTCCTCGGCGGCCATGGTCGCGGACCTGTGCAAAGCCCGCCACTACGGCACGGCCATGGGCGTGTTCGGAACCATCTTCGATGTCGGGCACGCCTCGGGCCCCATCCTCGGAGGGCTGCTGGTCGGGGCACTGGGCTACGGGTGGGGTTTTTTCCTGATGTCCCTGCTGCTGGTCGCGGCTATTCCGTGGTTCTGGCAGACAACCCGAGATGTTGAGGGTATCACCAGTTTCTGATTCTGCCCTGGCAACTCACCATCGGCACGCTCAATCAATCGAACCTTTCTCCATTTTTCTCGCGGGCTGCAGAACCCGACCTCATTCCCGAAAACATAAGAGTCAACCGCAGGGTCCAGGCCGCCAAAGCACAGGGACCGCCCTTGTCATGGCCTCATCCATGGCTGTCCAAACCTTGATCTCCATCATGCGGAATCTTGTTTTGCAGACTTCCGCAAAGCTGCAAAACAAACGTCTGCGATACGCTCTCCAGCCGATCAATGTCACACAGTCGTCACAATAGCCTCAACATCCTGTAACAAACCTTCTCTAGACAGCTTATCAACGCATCAAGCGAATCTGAATCGAAACATCGCCAAGGAGGCACACATGAACCGTTTCCTGAAAAAATCCCTCATCGCCCTGGCTCTGCTGGTCGTCGGCAGCGGCATGGCCCACGCCCGCGACCAGGTCAAGGTCACCGGCTCGTCCACGGTCTTCCCCTTCTCCAGCTACGTGGCCGAAGAGCTGGGCGCGACCACCAAGTTCCCCGCCCCTGTGGTCGAGTCCACCGGTTCCGGCGGAGGCCACAAGCTGTTTGGCGCCGGCATGGGACCCAACACCCCCGACATCGCCAACTCCTCCCGCCGCATGAAGGACAGCGAGTTCGAAGCCGCCGAGAAGAACGGCGTCACGGACATCACCGAAGCCAAGGTCGGCTTCGACGGCATCGCCATCGCCCAGAACAAGGGCAACGCGCCCATGAGCATCACCCTTGAGGAGCTGGCCAAGGCCGTGGCCGCCGATGTGCCGGTTGACGGCAAGATCGTGCCCAACCCGTATAAGACCTGGAACGAAATCAACGCCAAACTCCCTGCCCGCAAGATCGTCTTCTACGGCCCGCCCACCTCTTCCGGCACCCGCGACGCCTTCGAGGAAATGGTCGTCGAAAAGGTCTGCGGCAAGATCGAGGGCTACGAGAAGGGATACAAGAAGATCCGCCAGGACAGCGCCTACGTGCCCGCCGGCGAGAACGACAACCTGATCGTCCAGAAGCTGTCCAAGGACAAGGACGCCTTCGGCATCTTCGGCTACAGCTTCCTGGAAGAGAACGCCGACACCATCCAGGCCGCGGCTGTCAATGGCGTCGAGCCCAGCCCCGAGACCGTCGCCTCCGGCAAGTACCCCATCTCCCGCTCCCTGTACTTCTACATCAAGAACGCCCACTACGACGCCATCCCCGGCCTGAAGGAATACGTGGAGCTGTTCATGAGCGAAAAGATGATCGGCAAGGACGGCCTGCTGAAGGGCATCGGCCTCATCCCGCTGCCTGACGACGCCCGCGCCAAGGTCCGTGCGGACGTGCTGGCCAAGAAGAAGCTGACGCTCGACGAGCTGAAACACAAATAGAGTCCATAGCATCCGCATCCGAAATGCCGATGGGCCGGGGAGTGCGACAGCGACCCGGCCCATCGGCGCGCTCGACAACAAGCGAGGTTTCTCGTGACCACAACCTATCTGGCCCAATACCTGTTCACCGGGTTCCTGCCCCTGGCCCTGGTCGCCTACCTGCTTGGCCGCAGGACAATCCGCAGCCAGCAGGACCCCTCGGCCCTGTTCAAGGCCTCGGAAAACCTGTTCGGCTGGTACGCCGTGACGCGGATGTTCATGCCGGCCATCGCCATCAGCGCGGCCGGGTCGATCCTCGACCTGTTCGACCTGTTCGAGGTCCCATGGACCATGCTCGCGGCCTCGGGCCTCTTCCTGGGCGCGGGGAGCATGTGGCTGGCGCTTGCGGCCATCAAACCGGCCATGCGGGTGCGCGTGGTCCTGGAGAAAACCATCACCCGCGTCCTGCTCCTGGCCTCCCTCATCTCCATCCTGACGACCATCGGCATCGTCCTGTCCATCGTCTTCGAGGCGGTGCACTTTTTCCGCATCGTCGATTTCTGGGACTTCCTGACAGGGCGCGAATGGAACCCCGACGCGGCCACCGTCGGCCCGGACGGGAAAGTCCAGCCGCTCTTCGGGTCGGTCCCGCTTTTTGCTGGCACGTTCATGATCACGGCCATCGCCATGTGCGTGGCCATCCCGGTGGGGCTCTTCTCGGCCATCTGCATGTCCGAGTACGCGTCCCTGGCCACCAGGCGCGTGGCCAAGCCCGCCCTGGAGATCCTGGCCGGCATCCCCACCGTGGTCTACGGGTTCTTCGCCGCCATCACCGTCAGCCCGTTCATCGTGCGGATGGCCGAAGCCGTCGGTCTGCAGGCGGATTTCACCAACGCCCTGAGCCCCGGTCTGGTCATGGGCATCATGATCATCCCGCTCGTCTCGTCCCTGTCCGACGACGTGATCAGCTCTGTCCCTCAGAGCCTGCGCGAGGGCTCCCTGGCCCTGGGCGCCTACCGGTCCGAGACCATCAAGCGCGTCATCCTGCCCGCCGCCCTGCCCGGCATCGTCTCGGCCTGCCTGCTGGCCGTGTCCCGGGCCGTGGGCGAAACCATGATCGTGGTCATGGCCGCCGGGCTGCAGCCCAACCTGACCTGGAACCCGCTGGTGGGGATGACCACGGTCAACGTGCGCATCGTCGACGCCCTGACGGGGGACCAGTCCTTCGACAGCCCGGAGACCCTGGCCGCCTTCGGCCTGGGGCTGGTCCTCCTGGTCCTGACCCTGGGGCTGAACATCATCTCCCTGACCGTCATCCGCAAGTTCCGGCAACGCTACGAATAGGAGCCCGCCATGACCATGCCCATCGACCCGCGCAGCCTGCGCAAACGCAAAAACGGCGAGGCCCAGTTCAAGGCCCTGTCCTACATGGCCCTGTCCGTGGCCGGCATCTTCCTGGTCATCTTCTTCACGGACATCGTCCGCCAGGGCTACACGGCCTTCCAGCAGACCGAGATCCAGGCGCAGGTCACCTTCACCCAGGAGATCTTCGACAACCCCATCTCGGCCCTGGACCCCAAAATTTCCCGCCTGGTCAGCCGCGGGGTGACCCGCGTCCTGCCCATGCAGCTGCGCGAGAACCCGCAACTCCTGGGTCACACGCAGACGCTCTGGGTCCTGGCCAACGCCGAGGTGGACCAGTACGTCAAGGGCAAAGCCAACCGGCTCAAGCCCCAGGAGACCGCCCTGGTGGACGAACTCCGGGCCGCCGGACAGATCAAGAAGGTCTTCAACACCGGCTTCTTCGCCAACGGCGACTCCAAGCTGCCGGAGATGGCCGGCATCCTGTCGGCCGCCGTGGGCACGGTCTACCTGCTGGCCATCACGTTCATCTTCAGCTTCCCGGCCGGGGTCATGGCCGCCATCTACCTGGAGGAGTTCGCCCCGGACAACCGGCTGATGCACATCGTCGAAGTGAACATCAACAACCTCGCGGCCATCCCGTCCATCCTCTTCGGCCTGCTCGGCCTGGCCATCTTCATCAACTTCCTGGGCCTGCCGCGCTCCTCGGCCCTGGTCGGCGGCCTGACCCTGGCGCTGATGACCCTGCCGGTCATCATCATCGCCACCCGCGCGGCCATCCGGGCCATCCCCGACTCCATCCGCAAGGGCGCCCTGGCCCTGGGCGCGACCCACTGGCAGGTGGTCTGGGACCACGTCCTGCCCCTGTCCCTGCCCGGCATCCTGACGGGGACCATCATCGGCCTGGCCCGGGCCATCGGCGAGACGGCTCCGCTCCTCATCATCGGCATGGTGGCCTACATCCAGGACATGCCCCGCGGCCTGACCAGCGCGGCCACGGTCCTGCCGGCCCAGATCTACGTCTGGTCGGCGGAGTCCATGCGCGCCTTCACGGAGCGGACCTCGGCCGGCATCATTGTGCTGCTGGCCGTGCTGCTGTCCATGAATGCCATCGCCATCCTGCTCAGGAACAAATACGAACGGAAGTGGTAGGCCCGGCCAAGCGCCATCCATGCGTTATGCGTGGAGATGGAATGCGCAAACTGTCGCATCGCCTGTCCAGCAAAATGGAGCAGACAGTCCTTCTTAGCGCTGTGACGTTCTGTCTGGCGGGTACTCCAGACAGTCTCGGATGTATTCGGAACCCTCGGCTGATTCCTTGAAATCGGTGTAGAAAATGGCTGTGGCCCTGAGGTCGCGCTCTTCGATCACCTGCGCCATGTGCTTGGCCCCTGGCAGGTAGCTGGCCAGAGTCCCGATGCCGAATATGAACCCCAGGACAGCCATGGCTCCGGCCAAAAGCTTGAGCCAGGCATGGAGGCGCTCCTGCGGGGCCGGAACCCCGCAGGAGGTTGTTGGACTGTTGGATTGCTCCTGATTCATTTTTTACAGACTCGCAGTCACCTCGGGGAAGACCACATAGAACATGATGTAGCCGACGATGAGGGTCAGGGTGAGCTGGAATGTCTGGCCAAAGATATACAGCGTGGCCGGCTTGCCTCCCTTGAAATGCGGTTTGAACTCCTGGAAGTTGGTTTCCAAACCGATGGAGGTGAAGGCCAGAGCGAAGAACCATTCGCGGAGCAGTCGGGTGAAACCTCGGATTGTGCCATGGTCGATTACCGCCGTGCTGTAATCGTTTCCAAGCGCGTTGAACATGAAGGAGAAGATGATGGAAGCCGCGATGAAACCGAGTACGAACTTGGGGAACCGATGCCAGATTTCCCACCCACTGACTTTCTGGCCGGGGATATTTTCCACTTTTGTACACCAGTAGAGTGCAACGCAAAAGGCCGTCACGCCGATGAGCACGTTCTGGATCATCTTGATGGTGGCGGCCACATACAAAGCCTTCTGGCCATAAAACGCCCCTGCAGCGGCCACTGCGCCCGTGGAATCAATGGTGGAGCCCATCCAGGCTCCCGCCAGGACTTCCGGCAAACCCACCAGTTTGGCAAAGGCGGGCTGACCGACCATGCACACCGCCGTAAAGATCATGGACAAGCCGATGGCCAGGGTCAGTTCCTCTTTCTTTGCCTTGCAGGCCGCTGCTGTGGCGATGGCGGCTGAAACGCCGCAGACGGACATATCCGCGGAGATAGTCATGTTCAGGGTTTTGGACGGCATTTTCAGAATCTTCTGGCCGAACCAATAGGTGAGGATCAGGGTGATGGGGGTGCACACCCAGGCCACGAAAATGCCCGGCTTGCCAATGGCCAACATCTTGCTGAACAGGATTTCCGCACCCAGTAGCACCAGGCCTGTCTTGATGTAGTACTCGGTCTGCACAGCCGGCACCACCCACTTGGGAGTACCGATTGTATTGGAAATGAGCATGCCAAAAACAATGGCCCACAGAGGAAAGCCAAAGCCCCAGTGTTTCATCAGGGCCTGGGTTTCAGCCATGTATGCCAGTACGGCCAGGATGAACACGAAGAAAAAGCCGGTGAGGAAACTCCCAAAGGATTCACCCATAATGGCTTTGCCCATGCCAAAAAACAAGGCCAGGGCAATGGCCAGACCAGCAAGGTAGGGGATCCTGTTGAATGGTTTCGCACTGGCCTTGGATTTGGCCTTGGATGTTTTGTCCACCGTGGCAACCCAGGCGTTGATGTCACTCTCGGCAGCCTTGTTCAGGGTTTCGTCCTTGAACGCAGCGCCAGCGGCAGCGGCTTCCGAAGCCTGGGCCTTGGCCAATGCAGCCTCCTCGGCCGATTTGGCCTTGTCGAAGGCATCCTTGGCGGCAGCGTTCTTGGCGTCCGCAGCTTCCTGTGAAGAATACAACGCATCAAGAGGATTACTGGACCAGTTGCTGGGCGCAGCCAGGAAATTCTTCAGGCCCTTGGCATACTCTTCATTGCCGGCGCTGATCTTCTTCTTGGCCATGGACGCCTTGTTCCAGGCGATGGTTTTGAATGGTGCCTTTGCCGCCTCTTCCTTCATGATGCCATTGTGCTTCGCAAATTCAGCTTCCATGTTGGCCGGAGGCCGGGACATGAAAACGACAACTCCGCAGATGAGGATCAGAAACCCCAACCAGATGGCCATCCAATCCTCTTTGGTGTAAAGATCCTTGAGTGTGGTTTTTCCGCTTTCAATGACGACAATGTTCTTGTCGTCTCTTGCCGAATCATCCGCCATACAACCTCCCCAATTCCGCAATGTGGTGACGAGTTAGCTGCCAAGAAAATCGGATTGCTCCAGCCTGAATACATGCCTCATGTTTGAACACCCCTGTTCCTCTCCCTGAAAAAATCATTCCCTCCCTGCGTTGGATATAGGTTATATGCAACCGCGGGATGTATAACCTATCGTGCATAATCCCACAAGAGGCATGCATCCAAAATCGTCACCCGTTGCATACGAAAGAATTATTCTCCCGGAAAAATGCACGCCCGGAAAACGCAAGGGCTCCCGACCGATTCCGCTGCTCCTCCGGATTAACGACGTGGCGTGAACAAAAAATCCTCTGGACCTTTTGAAAAATCTTCGGAACTGCTTTGGGACAACCCGAAGCCACGTCTTGCGGTCCGGGCTGCCATACTGATTGCGAAATCAGTACCCGCTGGATGCAGGGTTGCTTTCCGGGCTCTCCCCTGTCTCAAAAATCATGTCAGAGGAGTTCACCCACCCCGGAACCTGTATTTCAGCGCGGGGCTTGACTGTTAGTTGGTCCGGGAATAGCCCCATCAGGAATCTTTTTCCCAACTTTTAAATCAACAATGAGGTGCCGCCATGTCTCAGCGCAGCACGATCAGCTATTTTCTCGAATCGATCATCCTGTCCATCCTGGGATTGAGCGGAGCTTTTTTTCTCGGCTACCATACTGGCGGTATCCCTGCTGGACTCGCATTTCTTCTGACCACGACCCTGCTGGCCTGCCTGGAAACATCCGTCTCTCTGGACAACGCCGTGGTCAACGCCACGGTGCTGCGGGTCATGACCCCATTCTGGCGGATCATGTTTCTGACCGTGGGCATCGCCATCGCCGTCTTCGGCATGCGCGTCCTCTTCCCCATCCTCATCGTCTCCGTGGCCGGGGACATGCCCTTCGGCCAGTCCTGGGTCATCGCTACCACCCAGCCCGACGAATACCGCCACATCATGGAAGGCAGCCACATGGGCATCATGGGTTTCGGCGGCACCTTCCTGCTCATCGTCGCCCTGACCTATTTCCTGAACAAGGAGAAGGAGACGCACTGGCTGCCCGTCATCGAAAAATTCTTCGTCAAGGCCGGCAGCGTCGAAAACGCAGCGGCCAGCATGACCATCGGCTTGGTCATGCTGACGACCTACTTCATCCCGTCGACGGAACGATACCTCTTCATGATCAGCTCCCTGAGCGGCTTCGCCGTGCACGCCCTGATCGACGTGCTCAAGCACATCGTGGGCGGCGGCGACATCGTCACCGTGGCGGAAAGGAACGGGTTGGTCGGCTTTCTCTACCTGGAGGTGCTGGACAGCAGCTTCTCCTTCGACGGCGTGGTGGCGGCCTTCGCCATCACCAACAAATTCTGGCTCATCGCCATCGGTCTGGGCATCGGTGCCCTCTTCGTGCGCTCCATGACCGTCTACCTCGTGGAAAAGGGCACCCTGGAGCAGTACAAGTACCTGGAACCGGCGGCCTTCTGGGCCATTGGATTCCTGGTCCTGGTCATGTTCATGTCCGCTGCGGGCCATCATCTGCCCGGTGGCGAGGTGACCACCGGACTGGCCAGCATGTTCATTCTGGGGGCTGGCGTGCTGACGAGTATCGTCCAGAAAAGAATCGAGGAAAAACTGCAGCAATGCAGGCAGGAGCGGCCATGACTCCCCTGGGGCTACCACGGGTTTCGGCACCACAGCGGCGAGAGTGGCAGCTCAGGTCTGTCCGAACATCCGCGCCAATGTTTGCCGCCGGAACTCAAAAATAGCATCGAGTCGCGCCGCGACCATGGTCCGCCCCAGTTCGCCCAAAGGCCAGAACGGCAGGGCATAGTGGACCACATCCTCCATTTCCGTACCTTCTGCCACGGATCTGAACAGATGCTGGTGATGCCACAGGCGGTATGGCCCCAGCCTCTGCTGATCGACGAAAAAATCGGGCCTTCGCACATGGCTGATCTCCGTGACCCAGCGCATCCGCAATCTTGGCAGGGGACAAACAGTATAGGTCAGGATTTGTCCGCCGTACATGGGCGAGGGAGGAGGTCCTGTGACACGGAAATCCAGCCATGGCGGAGTGATGGCGGCAAGGTTGAGCGGATCGGAGAAAAAGGCCCAGGCCACATCCTGGGGCACGGGTATGGTCTGGATGCGATGCAGGCGGTGCAGGGTCATGCGGTCTCCAAAAACGCGGCAGGGATCCTGATGTGTGAAAGCACAAAGGCGGCGGCGTGAGATCCAGGAAGAACCATGCCACATATGAAAATCACCATGCCAATTCTTTCCGAAGATGAACAGGTCCGTGGCGGAGTCTATCTCTGCCAGGTCGGAAACCGGATTTCCTGTGGCAGCTGCTGCGGGCTCTACAACCTGCGCGGCGTGACCCGCGAAGGTTTGCGACAGTTGCTCCTCCAACGGGCAGCGGAATTCGCCAAAGTCCCTCGAAAAATTGACGCCATTCTGGGGTTTGCGCTCGACCGTTCAGTACTTGAAGGCCAGGACCATCCTGTGCCGGAGTTCCATCACTGCGTCTTTGCCGGCATGATCACAAATGATGGTGAACGCATCGGCTGCATGCTGCATCCGCTGGCTGCAGGAAACTGCGGGGTGGACTGGCGTGGTCTGAGTTTTTACGGTGGAGCGGCCTGCAGGCTCTATTTCTGTCCGACCTATGCCGAACTGGAACCGCGGTGGAAGCTTCTGGTGCGCGCTGGGCTGGAAGACTGGTTTGAGTACGGGCTCATCATACCCGAGCACAGATTCATTGCCGCAGCCCTCGGCGCCCTGGAGGCCCGTTTGCAACGCACGATCGGCCTTTCCGTTCTCTCTGATCACAGCCTGACGGCAGTGGCCCGGCTGTTGCGCACCAGACTGGATTGGCCGTTTCGCAACCCCGATGCGCCACTGGCGTGGAACTTCTTCAGCACCAGGCTGACGGATCGTCCGGAATGCGATGCCGGTCCATCCATCGACCCGCTCATCGGTCGGATGCTGCGGGAATTGGACACACTGCCCAAACACGCCAGGGAAGCCGCCATGCTGCTCGAAGAGCTGCTCGCACGGACCGCCTCCGCCATTGGAAAATGAAAGGACCGGTTTTCAGGCCGGTCCTCTGGTGAGCTTCAGGCGGGATTTTCACGGGTCATTCATTCGACGTGAATGTCGATGGCCTTGGGTCGTGTCTTCTCAGACTTGGGCAGATGCAGCTGGAGCATGCCATCCTTGAACGTGGCCTTTATTCCATCGGGGTCAACGTTGTCCGGCACAGTGAAGCGCCGCACAAAGGTTCCCATAAACCGTTCCACGCGGTGGAACTTCTTGCCTTTTTCTTCCTTCTCGCTCTTGCGCTCGCCCTGGATTGTCAACACCCCGTTCTCGACGGACACCTTGACCTGGTCCTTCTCCACTCCGGGAATATCTGCATTGATCAGAAAGGCTGTTTCCGTCTCGGAGATGTCCACCCGCGGGGACCAGTCGCTGGAGGCCAACGCCTCCTGTCCACCGCGTGGCACACCAACAGCTTTCGTGTACCGATCAAACATGTCCTCTATTTCCCGCCAAGGATCCCATTTCATCAGTGTCATGGTCAACCTCCTTCCGCGACCTGTCTTCAAAGTGTTTCACTGCTCCGGATAATCACCGGATCATTCAAATGTTAAGACGGCACAGAACCCAGTCAAGGGCACCCGGCCAGGCGGAGTGCTTTATTCTCACTATTTCAGAATATTGAATGTGAAATACGGCATCGCTCAAAGTGGGGAGGGAGGGGAGCGGCGTCGGAACCGGCGCTCATATGTCCGTGCCGGCAAGATAGGCGGCCAGGGCCAGCGCATAGAACTTGGAGCGATCGGAATCGCCGCGTGAGGGGACCACCAGCGGATACCTGGCTCCGACCACAACACCGGCCATGGGCAGATCCATGAGGCTGGTCACCGCCTTGTAGAGCACGTTTCCGGTCACGATGTTGGGGGCACAAAGGATGTCCGCATGTCCAGCCACCGGATGATCCACCCCCTTGGTCCGAGCCTTCTCTTCCGAAACGGCGATATCGAGGGCAAACGGCCCCCCGACAAGGGCGTCACCAAAAATCCCCATGCGGCAGAGTTTGGCCAGAATGTCTGCATCCTTGCTGGAAGCCATATCCTGGTAGGAGACTTTTTCCGTGGCCGACAGCACGGCCACTCTGGGAGGATTCATGCCGAGCTTCTTGGCCACCTTGACCGCGTTGTTGATGATGTCGATCTTGCGCGTCAGCGTAGGCGAAATGTTCACGCCCGCGTCGGTGACGATGAGCAGGCGCTCCTCGCGCGGGTGGGGGAAGACGCCTATATGACTCAGAAGACCCTGATCGCCCTGCCTTCGGCTCAGCACGGCTCTCAACAACACGTCGGTCTTCACCCCCCCCTTCATCAAAAACTCTGCGCTG
>JAAYCS010000190.1 GCA_012729655.1 Desulfovibrionales bacterium
ATGGCTTCCTTCCTGGTCATGGCCTGTGGCGCGCTGAGGCTGGCGCGTTTCAACATCCAGACGGGCAAGATCAGCAAGCGCTTCTTCATCGGTCTGCCCATCCCGGCCGCAGCCTGCACCCTGGCCACCTTCGTGCTGTTTTCCTCGTACATCCCCGGGACCTTTGTCGACTGGATTCCCCGCATCACTCTGGGCCTGGCTTTTCTTGTTTCCATCCTGATGGTCAGCAATGTCCGCTACGCATCCTTCAAGGACCCGGAGGTCATCCGCGCCCATCGCTTCAGCGCCACGGTCACAGCCCTGCTGGTCTTTGTGCTGGTCGCTTCCGAGCCGAAGCTTCTGAGCTTCGTCTTTTTCATCTTTTACATCATTTCTGGTCTCGTCTACTCCTACTTCATTCTGCCCCTACGCGGGAAATCCCTCCTACGAGAGTCTTCTCACAAGATCTCGTAAAGGAACACGTAACCCCCTCAGCATCGTTTGCAGGAAACGGCAATTCAGGGCGCTTCACCGGCCCGGAAACAGTATTTATCATCAATCGATTATCAATTATTGAAAAGGAGATCAGCCATGTCCAACCGCATTTTCATCTTCGACACGACCTTGCGTGACGGGGAACAGTCGCCGGGCGCAACCATGAACACGAGCGAAAAAGTACGTCTGGCCCGGCAGCTTGAGAATCTGGGCGTGGACATCATCGAGGCCGGGTTTCCCGCCGCCAGCCAGGGCGATTTCGAGGCCGTGCGCGAGATAGCGCGGGCCGTGCAGGGTTGCCAGGTGGCAGGTCTGTGCCGGGCATTGCCGGCGGACATCGACAGGGCCTGGGAGGCGGTGCGTGCCAATCCTCAGGCGCGTATCCACACCTTTCTGGCCACGTCGGACATCCACATGAAATTCAAGCTGCGCAAGGAACGCCACCAGGTCCTGGAGATGGCCGAGGAGGCGGTCAAGTACGCGGCGTCCAAGACCTCCAACGTGGAGTTCTCGGCCGAGGACGCGTCCCGCTCTGACTGGGATTTTCTGGCCCAGGTCTTCGAGCGGGTCATCGCAGTCGGGGCAACGACCATCAATGTCCCGGACACGGTGGGCTACACCCAGCCCCAGGAGTTCGCCGAACTGATCAAATACCTGCTGGAGCGCATCCCCAACAGCCACAGGGCAGTTTTTTCCGTGCACTGCCACAACGATCTTGGTCTGGCCACGGCCAACACCCTGGCGGCGCTGAAGGCCGGGGCGCGGCAGGCCGAGGTGACCCTGAGTGGCATCGGCGAGCGGGCCGGCAACGCGGCCCTGGAGGAAGTGGTCATGTCCATGGACGTGCGCAAGGATTTCTATCAGCTGACCACGCACATCAAGAAGGAGCAGATCTATCCCTCCACCCGTCTTTTGTCCTTGATCATCGGTCAGCCCATCCCTCCGTACAAATCGATCATCGGCGCCAACGCCTTTGCCCACGAGTCCGGCATCCATCAGGACGGGGTGCTCAAGAACCGTCAGACTTACGAGATCATGACCCCCGAGTCCGTGGGGCGGCAGGCCGAGGACATGGTCCTGGGCAAGCATTCGGGCCGGGCTGCCCTGGCCAAGCGCCTGGGGGACCTGGGCTACCGTCTGGACGAGAAACAGATTGACATCGTCTTTGCCGCCATGAAGAGACTGGCGGACCGCAAGAAGGAGATTTTCGTGGAAGACCTCGAAGCCGTGGTCCTGGACGAGATCTTACGCATCCCGGACAAATACCGCCTGGAATACCTGAGCGCCATCAGCGGCAACATGGCCATCCCCAACGCGGTGGTCAAAATGTACGTTGACGGAGAGGAGCGCATCCTGTCGGATTTCGGCACGGGCCCCATCGACGCCGTGTTCAACACCATCGGCAAGGTCGTGGGCCGCTATCCCAAGCTGATCAGGTACGCAGTCAACGCCATCACCGGCGGCACCGACGCCCAGGGCGAAGTCACGGTGAAGATTGAGGAAAACGGAAAAACTTCGGTGGGCCGCGCTTCCGATGCGGACATCATCGTGGCCAGCGCCAAGGCCTACCTGAACGCCCTGAACCGCCTGGCCAAAAGGCAGGAGGACACGACATGCGACAGACTTTAGCCCAGAAGATCCTGCAGCGCCACACAGACCAACCCATCACGGCCGACGGGCAGATTGTGCAGTGCCGCGTGTCCCTGGTCCTGGCCAACGACATAACCGCGCCCCTGGCCATCAAATCCTTCAAGGGCATGGGGCTGCACAAGGTCTTTGACAGGGACCGCGTGGCGCTGGTCTGCGACCACTTCACCCCCAACAAGGACATCGACTCGGCAGAACAGGTCAAGTTGGTGCGCGATTTTGCCCGGGAGATGGACATCACCCACTATTACGAAGGCGGCAATGTCGGCGTGGAGCACGCCATCCTGCCCGAGTACGGTCTGGTGGGTCCGGGCGACATAGTGGTCGGGGCGGACAGCCACACCTGCACCTACGGCGGCCTGGGGGCGTTCGCCACGGGCTTCGGGAGCACCGACATCGCCGCGGCCATGGCCCTGGGCGAGACATGGTTCAAGGTACCCGAGACCATCCGCGTCAACTTCACGGGCAAGCTGCCCGAGCATGTCGGCGGCAAGGACCTCATCCTCTTCACCATCGGACAGACCGGCGTGGCTGGAGCCCTGTACAAGGCCCTGGAATTCGGGGGCGGGGTCATCGACAACCTGTCCGTGGAAGGGCGCATGACCATGGCCAACATGGCCATCGAGGCCGGCGGCAAGGCCGGGCTCTTCGCGGCCGACGGCAAGACCCTCGAGTACTGCCGGGCCCACGGCCGCACCGGTGACGAGCCCATCGCCGCCGACCCCGGGGCGGCATACTGGAAGGAGTTGACCTTCGACGTGTCCTCCTTCTCCCCCCAGGTCGCCTGTCCGCACCTGCCGGACAACGTCCGCCCCGTGGAGGAGGTGTCCCGCGTGCGCGTGGACCAGGTCGTGCTCGGGTCCTGCACCAACGGCCGCATCAGCGACCTGCGCGAGGCGGCCAAGGTCATACGGGGCCGAAGGGTGGCCAAGGGCGTGCGCTTCATCGTCATCCCGGCCTCGCCCGGCGCGTATTCCAAGGCCCTGGACGAGGGCCTGCTGCGCATCTTCCTCGATGCAGGCGCCATCATCAGTCCTCCGACCTGCGGACCCTGCCTGGGCGGGCACATGGGTATCCTGGCCGGTGGCGAGCGCTGCCTGTCGACCACCAACCGCAATTTCAAAGGTCGCATGGGCAGCCTGGAATCGGAAGTCTACCTCGCCAACCCTGCCGTGGCTGCGGCCACGGCCGTGACCGGATTCATCACCCATCCATCCAGGCTCGGATAAAGGAGACGCGTCATGACATTCAAAGGCAGAACCCATGTGGTGGGGGATCATATCGACACCGACGCCATCATTCCGGCCCGGTTTCTGGTAACGGCAGATACGGCAGAACTGGGCAGGAACTGTTTCGAGGGTCTGGAACCTGGCTGGGTCAAGCGCGTGACCAACGGCGACATCCTGGTGGCCGGCGAGAATTTCGGATGCGGATCTTCGCGCGAACACGCCCCGCTGGCCATCATCGGCGCGGGCATTCCCGTGGTCCTGGCCAAGAGCTACGCACGGATCTTCTACCGCAATGCCTTCAATATGGGGCTGCTGCTCCTGGAACTGGGCGACGACATCGCCCGCATCAAGGACGGCGACGAACTGGAGATCGACGTGGCGGCCGGCACCATCGCCAACAGGACCAGCGGGGAAACCATCGGCTTCAACCCTGTCCCGCAGTTCATGATGGACATGCTGTCCGGCGGGGGGCTGGTGGAGTACGTCAAGCGCAAGGTCGCCCAATAGCAGACCATTGAAAAATGGCAATCTGCTGCGTCAGCGAAAAAAGCCAGACCGCTTATGTATGCGCAATACACTGCACGTCCTGGCTTTTTCCGCTTCCTTGCAGCTCACCATTTTTCAACGTCCTGCGAATTTTGAATTTTTCAGTCAGATAGACCCAGTCGGCATGCCAAGCGGCGACCGGATTTCCCCCCACCCCCTGAACGGGGTGCAGGGTGCGAGCCGCGAGGGACGAGTCTCGCCCGCCGGAGGTATGCTTAAATATACAGGAGCTTCTCAATGAATATGAAGATTTGTCTTATGCCCGGCGACGGCATCGGTCCGGAGATCATGGCCCAGGCCGTGCGGGTGCTGGAGACGGTGGCGGCCAAGTTCGGCCACGCCGTGCAGACGGAGACAGCCCTCATCGGCGGCGCGGCCATCGACGCGATGGGCATTCCGTTGCCCGAAGCCACGGTGGCCGCGTGCCGGGCATCCGATGCGGTGTTGCTGGGGGCCGTGGGCGGCCCCAAATGGGACGCCATGGACCCGGCCATCCGGCCCGAGAAGGGCCTGCTGGGTATCCGCAAGGCCCTGGGGCTGTTCGCCAACCTGCGTCCTGCGGCACTGTTCCCGGAACTGGCCAGGGCGTCATACCTGCGCCCGGACATCGTGAGTCAGGGCCTGGACATCATGGTTGTGCGTGAACTGACGGGCGGTGCCTATTTCGGCGAGCCCCGGGGGGAGACCTTGGTGAACGGGGAGCGGGCGGCCTTCAACACCATGATTTACAGCGAGTCCGAAATCGAGCGCATCGTGCGGGTGGCCTGCGAGATCGCCATGAAACGCGGCAAGCGCCTGTGCTCCGTGGACAAGGCCAACGTGCTCGACGTGTCGCGGCTGTGGCGGGAGGTGGCGGTTCGCACGGCGGCGGAATATCCCGAAGTGGAGCTGTCGCACATGTACGTGGACAACGCGGCCATGCAGCTCATCCGCGACCCGTCCCAGTTCGACGTCATCGTGACCGAGAACCTGTTCGGCGACATTCTTTCCGACGAAGCGTCCATCATCACCGGATCCATCGGCATGCTGCCCTCGGCCTCCATGGGTGCGGGCGGACCGGCCCTGTTCGAGCCCATCCACGGCTCGGCTCCGGACATTGCCGGGAAGGATATCGCCAATCCCCTGGCCACCATTTTGTCCGTGTCCATGATGCTGCGCTTCAGCTTCGGGCTGGAAGCCGAGGCAGGGGCCATCGATTCCGCAGTGAAGGCCGTGCTGGCCAGGGGCTACCGTACTGGCGACATTCATGTGGGCGAAGGGGTCAAGGTGGGCTGTTCGGAAATGGGGCAGCTCGTGGTGGACGCCCTGTAGGGCGGGTTTGCGGCCACGGGCTTCTCGCCGAGGTTGTGCAACGCCTTGAAATATGGAAATGTCGGGCGGGTCATGGCTGGCCCGCCCTTTTTTTCAAGGAGCACATGTGATCGAAGACATCCTCGCCCAAAAAGGGGTCGCACCCGATATTGACGACGAAACCCTTGGCGCGGCCTACGAACGCTGTCCGGCCGCGCAGAGGTCCATCCTCAAGAATGCCGTGGCATTCGCCTATGCCCTGGCCCAGACCGGAGCGGAGCCTGTGACAGCGACCCGCAGGTTCAGCCACGTGGAACAGACCGTGACCAGCAAGCGCCTGGGCTGGGCCTTTTTTGCCGTTGACCAGCGTTGTTTTCCGGTGACAGCAATTCTATCCGCCGTGGTGCTTGCCCTGGTGGCCAAGGTCGAAACCGTGTTTGTGCACGTGACCGGTCCGCTGACGGACCCGTTGTTGTGCGGGTTTGACCTTTTGTCCGTGGACCAGATCTACACCACCGACCACCGGGTCCTTCTTGAGGGACTGGCCGCCGCCGGGCCGGGAGTGGCGGTGGATCTGGCCGGGCTGGATCTTGATTTTCCCCGCTTGGTGCGTCCCGACCCCGCCAACTACGGCGTCGCTGTCGCCCTTCCGCCATCAGAGCACCAGAGGGCCTACCGGGCCGTGACAGCCGTGACAACGGGCCAGCCCAGAGCCTTTGTGGCCTATGGCGGAGAACCCGGTTCCGCCCCGGTGGTCATGGACGAACGGTTTCTGGGCTGCTGGGTCTGGGACGTGATCACTCCTGAAACGTTCCGTTTCACAACATCCTTCTATGCCTGAACCGACCATGAAGAAAATCACAGCCCACAACTTCCGCAACATCGGCATCATTGCCCATATCGACGCGGGAAAAACCACCCTGACCGAGCGGCTCCTTTTCTATGCCCGCAAGATCCACAAAATAGGAGAGGTGCACGACGGCAATGCCACCATGGACTACCTCGAAGAGGAGCAGAAGCGCGGCATCACCATTACCTCGGCCTGCACGACCATCGAGTGGAAAGGGACGCGCATCAATATCATCGACACCCCTGGCCATGTGGATTTCAACGTGGAGGTGGAGCGATCCCTGCGGGTTTGCGACGGGGCCGTGGTTGTTTTTTGCGGGGTGAACGGCATCGAATCCCAGAGCGAGACCGTATGGCGGCAGGCGGAAAAATACCGGCTGCCGAAGCTCGTTTTTATCAACAAGACCGACCGTCCAGGGGCGGACTACTGGCGGGTTGTGAGGGATATGGAGGCCCGGTTCGGTCTGCGCGCCATACCTGTGACGGTACCGTCGCAGGCCGTGGAGGGCGGGGTGATCGATCTGATCCGCAGGCGCTTCCTGCGGTTCGACCCGGCCGACCAGGGCATCACCATCAGCGACGAGGAGGTGCCAGGGCCGGACCGCGAGTATGTTGACACCCACTGCCGGGCTTTTTTCGAGGCTCTGGCCGAGGTGGACGACGTGGTGACGGAAAAATACCTGGCTGACGAGGAGCTGAACGAACTCGATGTGCTTCCGGCCCTGCGCCGGGCAACACTGGCGGGTCAGGCCGTGCCGGTGTATTGCGGCAGCGCCCTCAGGAATATCGGCGTGCAGCCACTCATGGACGGGGTAGGGCATTTTTTGCCCGCGCCGGACGAATCCTTTTCCCATGCCCATGTGCGGGAACTCATGGAGCGGGAAAAGGTCCGCGACGACCAGTTTGTGGGCTTTGTGTTCAAGGTCATGTTCGAAGGGGCGCACAAGAAGAATTTCCTGCGCGTGTACAACGGCAGCATCAAGGAGAACAGCGCAGTGTACAATTCCCGCCTGGAGCGGTTTGAGAAGATACACAAGCTCTACGCCGTGCACGCCAACCGCCATGAAGCCATCGTCGAAGCCCGTGTCGGAGAAATCGTTCTTGCCACCGGCCTCAAGGATTGCATCACCGGAGACACGCTTTTCACCGGCAAATCAGGACTTCGGCTGGAGAACATCGACGTGCTCCAGCCTGTGCTGAATGTGGCCCTCATTCCGGGCAGCGCCAGCGAAACGGAAAAACTTCAGGTGTTACTGGAAAGATACTGCGTGGAAGATCCCACCCTCCGTTCGTTCACTGACACGGATACGGATCAGCTCATTGTCGCTGGCCTGGGTGAGCTGCATCTTGAGGTTGTCCTGGAGCGACTGCGCCGTGAGAGCGGGGTGAGCTTCCGCTATGGCAATCCGCAGGTCATTTTTCTGGAAACCGTGCAGGCCCATGCCGAGGCGGAGGCGACCTGTGCCAAAATCATCGGAGACCAGACGCACCGTGCGCTGGTCAGGGTCAGCGTGCATCCCGCCGATCGCGGCAAGGGCAATACGGTCGAGACGGCACTGCCGCGGAACAACCAGGCTGGCATCGCCCTGCAGGCCATGGAGGATGCCCTGCAGGCCGGGGTGGTGGATGGATGCGTGGTCACGGATGTCCAGGCGTGCCTTCTGGCCATCGAGCCTTTCGAGGGCGGCATCTCGGACCTCGGCGTGCGCATGGCCGCCCTGGATGCCATGAAGTTGGCCCTGTCCCAGGCCTCTCCCGCCCGGTTGGAGCCCATCATGGATGTGAAACTGCGCATGCCCGGCGAATTTGTGGGGGATTGTGTCAATCTTCTGGGGGCCAAGAACGCCCGCATTCTTGACGTGCGGACCGCAGAGCACGATTCTGGCATCTCTGCCCTGGCCCCCATGCGCCAGCTTTTTGGCTTTGCCACAGAGCTGCGTTCCCGCACCAAGGGCAAGGCGTTCTACTCCCTGGTGTTCAGCAGGTACGATATCGAATCCTAAGGGAATATTTGTTTCTCCTTCCCTTTCAGAGGTGCCCATCACGTGACGCATAAACGAAGAAGACAGCCCAAGGCTGACAAGAAAGACCTCATCATCCGCCGGCTCTCAGTCTACCTGCGGACTCTCGATCATTTGAAAGGCAAGGGCGTGGAAGTCGTCTCGTCTTCTGACCTCGAGAAAATCGAAGGGGTCACCCAGAGTCTTGTCCGCAGAGATCTCGCCAACTTCGGCACCTTCGGGGTCAGAGGGGTCGGTTATCCTGTACCTGCCCTCCGCGAGCAGATTGCGCGCATTCTGGGATGTGATCGTCTCTGGAATGTGGTCCTGATCGGCGCTGGAGGGTTTGGCAGCGTCCTGCTCCATTCGGAATCCTTCCAGGGTAGAAACCTCCAGATCGTTCAGATATTTGATAACGATCCCCAACGGATAGGAAAATCGCTTGAGGGCATCCCGGTGCACGATATGGCCCAGCTTGACCGTGAACTGGATGCGCGCCGTGTGGACATAGCCATCATCGCGGTACCACCGCCTGAAGTGCAGCGTATCGTCAACCAGCTCGGACAGATGGGGATCCGGGGAGCTCTCTATTTTGCCTCCCGGCCCGTGACGGCGCCTGAAAACATGGTGGTCCTGAACGTGGACATCACCATTGAACTCGGGGTGCTGACGCATCATCTCAGCTGATGCCGCCCAGCGGCGCTGAGGACGTTCCCGTCCGATGGATGGCAGTGGAAACGGCCTTCCAGCAGTGAACGCAAGATGATGTCGCCCACGGGCCAGGCCCTCCGGGCCCCATGATCGGGTTCAACATCCTGCTGTCGCGGTCTCGATGTTCGCGTCGGTCCGGACTTCGGACCCGGCGACGACATGACGTTTGCGACAACAACGGAGTTTTTCAACCAGAAGGACACATGCAGGAACTGGTAGAGAAGGTTGCCGTCACCGACGGGGGGGAGCGGCTGGACGTGTTCTGGCAGTCATGCCTCGATGAGGAAGGCGTGACCAGAACGCGCGTGCAGGACTGGATCCGGAAGGGCCGGGCCAGCGTCAACGGGTGCGTCTGTACCAAGCCGTCCACCCGGATTGTGCCGGGCCAGATCCTGGCCCTGAAACCGGAATTTCCTGCTTCAGCCATCATCCCGGAGCCTGGTCCCCTGCTTGTGCTGCACGCCGATGAACATGTCCTCGTCCTGGACAAGGAGCCCGGAATGACGGTCCATCCGGCCCCGTCGGTCTGTGCGGGGACGCTGGTGCATCGGGCAGCCAGCCATTTCCCCGTCCTGCTTGGGCAGGAAGGGCAGCGACCGGGCGTGGTCCACCGGCTGGACAAGGACACGTCGGGCCTCATTGTCCTGGCCCTGTCCGACTCCTCCCGTCTGGCGTTAAGCCGGGCCTTTGCGTCCCGCCACGTGTACAAGGAGTATCTTGCCCTTGTGGCGGGAGCGCCCAGAAGTGCGGGTTCCATCACCGTGCCCCTGGGGCGTCACCCGCTTCTCAAGACCCGCATGGCGGCGGTGTCCCGCGGCGGCCGTCCGGCGGAGACGCGGTATCGCGTGCTGTGGACCGCCCCGGACCAGAGCGCCTCCCTGCTGAGGATCCGCATTCTGACCGGCCGGACACACCAAATCCGGGTGCACATGGCCGAGCTGGGCCATCCGCTGCTTGGGGACGCCGTCTATGCGGACAAGGACACCGCGTCCCGTGCTCCGCGGCAGATGCTCCACGCCTGGCAACTGCGCTTCACCCATCCCGTGTCGGAACAAGAGATGGCGTTCTGCTGTCCTCCGCCTGATGATTTCATGCGGGTTTTGGGCGAGTTGTGCCGTCCTCGACTGTGCATCGGTCTGACTGGTGCGGCCGGAAGCGGCAAGTCCGCTGTCCTCGACCTGGTGCAGGCCTGCGGCCTCCCGGTTTTCTGCGCGGACCAGGTCGTGGCCAGGGCCTATGCCCGGGGAGGTGAGGGGGCCGCCGTTCTGAAATGCCATTTCGGGTCCAGGTTTCTGGCCCCGGACGGAGGCGTGGACAAGGCTGTCCTCTTGTCCGCCATGTCCAGTTCCGAAAGCCTGCGGCGGGAGGTGGAACGCCTTGTCCACCCCTTGGTGCGCCGCGCCCTGGCCGAATTCAAAAACGCGCATGCAGACGATGTCCTCCTGGCCGAGATTCCGCTCTTGTGCGAGGCCGAGCTGTCCTCGTCCCTGGATCTCGTGGCCGTGATTTTCTGTCCCGACGGTCTGCGCCAGGAGCGCCTGCTCAAACGGGGCTGGGACCTGGGCCGCATCAACCAGGTGGACTCCTGGCAGTGGCCGCAGGAAGCGAAGGTGCGCATGGCTCACCTGATCCTGGACAACTCCGGCTCCCTTTCGGATCTGCAGGCCAGGACCGCTGCCATGATCCGGGTCTCCTTGGGCCTCATCGCCAGGCGGGCGGAGCGGCAGATGAAGGCGTTGAAGGCGATTTTCGAACATCCGGACACAAATCAAGACACGGAATCCAGCCATGTTTCCCCTGCGTGACAATATTCCCTCCCGGCACCGGCCCTATACGGTCATTCTGCTCATAGGGCTCAACGTCCTCCTTTTCCTTCTTGCCCAGGGGCTGGACCCGGCCCAGGAGTTTCGGCTCTTCCATCAGTACGGTGTGGTCCCGGCCCGCTTTTTCGACCCGGAATGGGCCGCGTGGCATGGATACCCGGAACAGGGCCTGTGGGCGTTCGCCTCGCATATGTTCATGCATTCCGGCTGGCTGCATCTCATCTTCAATATGTGGACGCTGTGGATTTTCGGCGACAATGTGGAAGATGTCATGGGATCTGTCCATTTTCTGTTCTTCTACGTTCTTTGCGGTCTGGGGGCTCTCTTCGTGCACATGGTCACGGCCCCGGATTCGACGGTTCCGGTGGTGGGGGCCTCGGGGGCCATCGCCGGGGTCATGGGGGCCTATTTTTCCCTCTATCCCCAGGCCAAGATCTCCACTTTCCTGCCTGTTTTCTTTTTACCGCTCATATTCGAGATGCCAGCTGTTTTCTATCTTGGGGCCTGGTTCCTGACCCAGGTCTTTTCGGGATTGGTGTCCGGAAACAATGGAGGGGGAGGGGTGGCCTGGTGGGCGCACATCGGCGGTTTTGTGGCCGGAATGCTTCTTCTGCGCTTCTTTCGTGACAATTCGCGCTGCTACTACTGCTCCAATTCCGAATCATGGAAAGAGTGGGGGGGATAGGGCTGCTGGACATTTCCCGCTGCGTCCATTAACGCAGGACACCGTTTTGCTGCGCCTCGAGCGCCATGTCACTCCACAAAGAGGATCGTATGCTTCAGATTGAAAACCTGCATGTCACAATCGGCGACAGGGAAGTTCTCAAGGGAATCCACCTGAATATCGAGGAGGGGGAGACATTCATCCTCTTCGGCCCCAACGGTTCGGGGAAAACGACCTTGCTCATGACCATCATGGGATTTGCAGGGTACACGGTGACCAGCGGCAGGATCATTTTCAAGGGCGTGGATATCACCGCCATGCCCACCTATGAACGGGCCCGGTTGGGCATCGGCATGTCGTTTCAGCGCCCCCCGACCATCCATGGCCTCAAGACTCGGCATCTGGTGTCCATGTGCGCACGCGGCAGAGAAGTTGACGTGGACTGCATGGCCAAAGGGGTCAATTTTGACGCCTTCCTGGACCGGGACATCAACGCGGGATTTTCCGGGGGGGAGATCAAGCGTTCTGAATTGCTGCAGCTCATGGCCCAGAATCCCAATCTCATCCTGTTCGACGAACCTGAATCAGGCGTGGATCTGGAGAACATGGCCCTCATCGGCACAACGGCCAGGGCCCTTCTGGACGGAGCAACGAATCCTTCTCCGGATGCCTGCATGCGGGACCTGCGCCGTCGCCGGAAGACGTCCGGCTTGATCATCACCCACACTGGCCACATTCTCGACTATGTCAACGCCGACCGCGGCCAGGTCATGTACAACGGCGTGCTCTGCTGCGACACGCGGCCCATCCGGCCCCGGGACATCCTGGATCACATCAGCAAGTTTGGATACAAGGAGTGCATCAGATGTCTGAACTGAGCCAACCCCTGGTCGACCTGAACTCCTATGCCTTTTCGGGCAGACAGAGCGCCGAAGTCGATGACCTGTCCACCCTCAGTGCGGAGAGCAAGCGCGAACTCCGCATGGTCGGCGTTGACGTGGACGCGGCCTCGGACCGCGCTGGAACGTTTCTGCAGTTCGACCACAGCACCGTGCACTGCAATAGCTCCCGCAAGGGGGTGGAGGTGCTCGGCATCAAGCAGGCCCTCCGGAAATACGATGGGCTGCCGGAATACTTCTGGAAGGGCATGGATCCGGACAAGGACGACTTCACCCGCACCGCAAAACAGGAGGAACTGCACGGCGGCTATTTCATCCGCACCGAGAAGGGGGCCAAGGTGGATGAGCCCGTGCAGACCTGTCTCTTCATCAAGGGCCAGAACGTGGGTCAGAACATCCACAATATCGTGGTCGTGGAGGAGGATTCAGAAGTCCACATCATCACGGGCTGCGCCACGTCCCACGGAGTCACATCAGCCCTGCATCTGGGCATTTCCGAATTCTACATCAAGAAGGGCGGCAAGCTGACCTTCACCATGGTTCACAACTGGGGCGAGGAGGTCATGGTCCGGCCCAGGACTGTGGGCGTCGTTGAGGAGGGAGGGGTCCTGCAGAACAACTACGTCCTGCTCAAGAAGGTCAAGTCGGTACAGTCCTACCCGACCATTTACCTGAATGGCCCCGGAGCCGTGGCCCGGTTCAATTCCGTCATCGTCACCCCGGCCGGGTCCCATGTCGACACGGGCAACCGCATCGTGATGAACGCGCCGAACACCCGCGGCGAGATCGTCTCCAGAACCATCACTACCGGCGGGACCATCGTCGCCCGGGGCGAGATCATCGGCGATGCGGTGCCGGCCCGCGGCCATCTCGAGTGCAAGGGGCTCATTCTCGGGGGCGGGGTCATCCACGCCATCCCGGAGCTGCAGGGGCGCAAACCCGGAGTGGAGTTGTCCCATGAGGCGGCCGTGGGCAAGATCGCCCAGGAGGAGATCGAATACCTCATGGCCCGTGGCCTGGACGAGGATGAAGCCACTTCGACCATTGTGCGAGGTTTCCTCAATGTGGAGATCATGGGCCTGCCCCAGGAGCTGCGGGATTCCATCGACCAGACCATAGCCGAATTGAACGCCGGCAACGCCATGTAACCGCGCGTTGCGGACTGCCGGAACTCGTCAGCCAGGGGGCACGCGTCACGCCGCCTGGCTGACGTGCCATTTGTGGCCAGCGCGATGCGCTTGAAAGAATCCGCAATGCCGGGTCCCCGCTTCCAGGCCGGCCGCACGGCCGGCCTTGCCTTCCTCTTCACAACCCGTGGATCGGTCCGCGCATGCACGGGCAGGCCGGAAGTCCGGAAAAAGAGAAATTGGAGGATTACATTTTCCGCCGGGATTTTTTAAGATGAATCATCTCGCATGCGCTCCCTTGCTCAGATGGGGTGCGGTGCGCAATATTCCGCCGTGGAGATCCGCTCGTTTTCGGGCAGGCCAGTTTTCCAGGTTGTCCTGTGATCCGATGTGGCACTACAAAACGTTCAACAAGGAGACATGCTATGAAACATTCGGCGCTTTCACTCGTTCTTGCAGCCTTGCTCGCCTTCGCATCAGCGGGCTGTGCTGTCACCCGGGACCAGTCCACCGTGGGGGCATACATCGACGACTCGGTCATCACCACCCAGGTCAAGGCGAAATTCGCCAACGACAAGCAGGTCAGCGCCATGGCCATCAGCGTTGAAACCCTGAAAGGCGTTGTGCAGATTTCCGGATTCGCCAAGAATGCGCAGGAGAAGTCCCGCGCCGGGGAACTGGCGCGCTCGACGGAAGGAGTCAAAAGCGTGGTCAACAACATTGTCGTGAAGCCATAGCATCGCGGTTCCCCTTCTGTTTTGCACCAAAGCAGCCCTGGACGGGAAACCGGCCGGGGCTGCTTTCTCGAGACTGCCAACGGAGAATGCACAATGCCCAGAATCAAGGTTGCCGTGGCCCTGTTCGGTTTGATGACGCTGGCTTCGCCCTCGTGGACAGCGGATCTGAGCCGCCTAAACATGGCCCTGCCCTCGCCACAGGTGCAGGGCGGGAGGCCCCTCATGCAGGCCCTCCTGGACCGGCAGTCATCCCGCGCTTTCAGCTCCAGGCAGTTGCCTGGTCAGGTCCTGAGCGATCTCCTGTGGGCGGCGGCCGGGATCAACCGGCCGCAATCCGGCAAGCGGACCGCCCCTTCGGCCAGGAACTGGCAGGAAGTGGAGGTCTATGTCGTCATGGAAGAGGGCGCCTACCAGTACGACGCCAAGTCCCACTCCCTGAAGGCCGTGGCCCAGGGCGACCTGCGCACCCTGACGGGCCCTCAGGATTTCGTGGCCACGGCCCCGCTCAACCTGGTGTACGTGGCCGATACAGACAAAATGAAGGGCGCCGCCACGGACGACCAGGCATTGTATATGGGTGCGGACACCGGCTTCATCAGCCAGAACGTCTACCTGTTCTGCGCATCGGAAGGGCTGGCCACCGTGGTCCGGGGTATGGTTGACCGCCAGGCCCTGGCCAAGGCCCTGCAGCTTCCGGCACAGAAGAAAATTGTGCTCGCGCAGACGGTGGGATATCCTTTATGATATATTCGCTGGATGACGCAGGCCTTCGGAAAGCCCAGCATGCAGGAATCCGAGGCCAGGGAGGGGACATGAATCTGTCAGAAGAAGAAAAAAAGGCTCTGGTGGATGAATACGCCGAGATGTTTGGTGCAGGACCCCTGTATCGGGAGGGTGCCGCCGAGGACGAGGGATACAGGCTCATGCGTGAGGCCCTCAAAAGACGGGAACCCATGACCGAGGAGATGTACCGGAGGTATTTCCCGGAGGATTCCGAGATCATTCTTGGCCCCAATCCGTGAGGCTCCCCTGCGCTCCAGGATGCATGACAGGCCGCCCGGTTCCGAGCGAAACATGCCTTCCGGGACTCTTGCGGGGCATGGTTGGGAGGGCCTTCCTGGCGCATTCAGAACTGCATCAGCGACGCGGTATGCACATCCAGGTTGGTCAATCCGAGCTTTCTGGCTTTTTCAACAACGGATGCGTATTCAGCCATGGTGATTTTTCGCGCTATGTCAGGGTACTGATGGGCTTTGTACTCGGGGCGGTATTGCGCCATTATATTGATATAAATGTCTTTTTTCATATTCTTCGCTATCCACTCCATGATCTGTTCCGATCCGCTGACCGTGTTCGGCATCACCAGATGCCGAACGATGATTCCCCGCTGCATGACTCCTTCCGCTGTATACTGAGGGCTGCCGATCTGACGCTGCATCTCCACGATGGCTTCCGCCGTCACCCCGGGGTAGCTGTCAGCCCCGGAGGAATATGTGGATGCCATGCCGCTGTCCCAGTACTTGAAATCAGGCATGTAAATGTCCACGATTCCATCAAGAAGCTTCAGGATTTCGAGGCGCTCCCACCCGCTGGTATTGTACACGACGGGCAACCGCAGGTCCCGTCCGGCAGCGAGATCGAGGGCTTTGAGGATGTGGGCGGAATAATGCGTGGGGGTGACCAGGTTTATGTTGTGGCACCCGATGCGCTGCAGCCACAGCATCATCCCTGCCAGATCCTCCACGCTGCGTTCAGCGCCACAGCCCTGCATGCTGATTTCCCAGTTCTGACAGAAGACACAGCGCAGGCTGCAGTGCGAAAAAAAGATCGTGCCGGAGCCATTGGTGCCGACCAGGGGCCTCTCCTCCCCAAAGTGCGGATGAAAGGAGGACACGGTCAGGGTTGTGCCTGTGGTGCCGCAGAATCCCCGCTTGCCCTGCAGGCGGTTCGCCCCGCATTCCCTTGGACAGAGCCGGCATTTTCCCATCATGCTCCACATACGCCGGGCCCGCTCAAGCAGTTCGCCTGACCTGTGCAGGGCAAGGTATGCCGGTCTGCAGGGGGGGCCGGGATCGGACGCGGTCTCTGACCCGGAATGACGGGTGGCGGCCAGGATGGCCCTGACCTGCCTGCTGGGCCTGGGCCCGGAATTGTGCACGTTCACTCTGCGCATGGTCCTCATGTGGGTTGGACAGGGCAATGCAGGGGGCTGAACCCCTTGTGACCCTTTTGGTGCGTGCATGTCCAGACGTCCTGAGCCGGTTTTCCTGCCATGCATCAGCACCCGGATGGCTTCGACCTCCAGTCTGGTTGACCGGCCAGGGCCCACCCGTGCCTCTGCCCAGGCCGGCGAATTGAGTTCACATCATGGCTTTGCTATAAAATATAATAAAAACAAGCAGAAAGAATGAATCCATATGAGGTCGCCCCCGGATTTGAGGCCAGGTAGCCTTGCCTGGATTTTGTTCCGCGCCTGTCCGGAGAGTGTCATTGTGTCGGCAGCGAGGTGCAGGGTCCGCGATTGATTGTCGGAGGGGTGGTTGCAGGCCGCCCGAAACTGTTGCAGTGCATGGGGCAGATATCATCTGCGACGCAACGCAGCCGTGCACAGGTCCAGACACATCCACGCACGTGTCCACGCCGCACCACGGTCTGCGGGAGTTGCCAGGGGGGAGCCGTGTTCAGTGACAACAGAGACATGCAGCGACTGGGTGCATCCTTTTTCGGAATGTCCGCCATCATCCTCGTCCTGCTCCATTCCTCCTGGGCATGGGCCCTGAGATCCTTCATCCTGTCCCCGGACAATGTGCACTACGGGTCTGTGCGATACGTGCGGGTGGAGGAAGGGGACACCCTCCTGGATATCGCCCGCGAATTTGACCTCGGGTACAACCAGATTGTCGCCGCCAATCCGGACATCGACCCCTGGGTCCCGGCCAAGGGAAGTCTCGTCCTTGTCCCGCTGTCCCTGGTGCTCCCGCAGGGGCGCATCGGCTCCGGCATCGTCGTCAATCTGGCGGAGATGCGGCTGTACTACTTCTTCTCCAACGGAGGCCATGACTATTTTCTCACGGCACCCATCGGCATCGGCGCAGAGGGGTTTCTGACCCAATTGGGCACCTACACCGTGAAAAGCAAGACGGCCAATCCGACCTGGGTCGTTCCGGAGTCCATCAGGACGGAGGACCCCACCCTCCCGGCAGAGGTTCCTCCCGGGCCGGACAATCCCCTGGGCGACTATGCGTTCCGTCTGTCCAGAATGGCGTACGCCATCCACGGGACCAACAAGCCCTGGGGCATCGGGCGCAGGGTGAGCCATGGCTGCATCCGCATGTACCCGGAAGACGTGGGGGCGCTCTACCCCATGGTGCCCGTGGGCGCGACGGTGCAGGTCATCTATGAGCCGGTCAAGTTCGGATGGTCAGGGGAGAAGTTCTGGGTGCAGGTGTTCGATGACTTTGAAAACCGTATGGGCAATCCGCTTTTGCAGGTCATGGAGGAGCTTCTGTACCATGAAACAGCCATAGGCCCCCTCTACATCGACCGCGAGGCCCTTTCCAAGGCCGTGGAGGAAAAGTCGGGGGTGCCTATGGCTGTCGCTTGGCCCGAGACGCCATAGCCGGTGTCAGGCTACTTCTTCAGGGACTTGGTGAAGATGCGCTCGGCCTTTTCGGCCGCGGCATCTGCGCGTTCGGCCGCCAGCTCGGCCTTGGTTGCAGACTGTTCAGCGCTGGCCGCCGCCTTTTCCAGGCGAAGTCCCATGTCCTCGAGCCGTTTGCCGACGGCCTCGGCCCTGGCTGCGGCAGCCTTGGCCTCCTGGGCCGATTGTCGCGTACTCTCCAAAAGGGCCCTGTCTTCCTTGTTCAGGCTTGCGCAACCGCTCATCCCCATCAGGAAAAGCAGGACAGCGGAAAAAAGGGTGACTGACAATGCTCGATTTCTGGCAATTGTGACCATCGTTCTTCCTCCTTTCTGGGAACGGTTTAATGAGCTGTTTAACCTATGATACTCCCTCAATTTTTTAAAAGTCAATGGACGATATGTGTCGTGGCTGCCATGGTGGCTCAGATGCTTGTGGCGGAAGGGGCCATCGCATCACGGCGAACCGTGGTCATCGACAAGGCCAAGGGGGAGGCCGTCGTGTTTTTGGACGACAGGCCGGTGGCCCGATTTCCGGCCTCGTTCGGCATCGATCCCAAGTCGGACAAGCACAAGGCCTTTGATTGCGCAACGCCCGAGGGTCTCTACATGGTGACGAACAAAAATGACCGAAGCCGCTTCCATCGGACCCTGGGCCTGTCCTATCCCAATCCCGCCAACGCGGAGAAGGCCTTGGCCGAGGGTGTGATCTCCCTGGCCGGGTACACGAGAATCCGCGACGCGGCCTGGAAATCGAG
>JAAYCS010000191.1 GCA_012729655.1 Desulfovibrionales bacterium
AGTCCCGCATCGGGATTTGCGGGTACATCGTCACGGCCCAGGGGGAGCGCCTGCCCATCAGCGTATCCACGGCGGTTTTCCGGGATCCGGACGGCAAGCCCGCAGGCGGGGCCGAGACCTTTCGCGACCTGTCCGAGATCGATGCCCTGAAGCGTGAGTTGCACGGACGCTACCATGTGGGAGAGCTGTCCAGCCGCAGCCCACGCATGCAGCGTCTTTTTTCTGTTCTGCCAGCCATTGCGGCCAGCCCCAGCACGGTGCTGATCACGGGCGAAACAGGAACAGGAAAGGAGCTTTTTGCCCGGACCATCCACTCCCTGAGTCCTCAGGGTTCCGGCCCCTTTGTGGCGGTCAACTGTGCGGCCCTGCCTGACACCCTGCTCGAATCCGAGCTGTTCGGGCACAAGTCCGGGGCCTTCACAGGCGCCATAAAGGACAGATTGGGCCGTTTTGCCCAGGCTCGAGGCGGGAGCATCTTTCTGGACGAGATCGGGGAGATCAGCCCGGCCCTGCAGGTGCGGCTTCTGCGTGTCTTGCAGGAGCGTACCTTTGAGCCCCTGGGTTCGTCCAAAACCGAGTCCACCGACGCACGCGTCATTGCCGCAACCAATCGAAACTTGTCGAAGTTGATCAGCGACGGGACATTCCGTGAAGACCTCTACTACCGCATCAACGTTGTCCGCCTGGAGTTGCCGCCCTTGCGTGAACGCAGGGAAGACATCGGCATACTGATTGAGCAGTTCATCCGCCACTTCAACCGCATCCAGAACCGCGCGGTGTCGGGCATCAGCGCTGAAACCCTGTCCCTGCTCACGGCGCATGACTGGCCAGGCAACATCCGTGAGCTGGAAAATGTCATCGAACGGGCGTTCATCCTGTGCGGCGATGGCCGTATCGACATGGCGCACCTGCCCGAGGACCTGAGGATCCCAAGCTGTCCGCACCGGCAGGAAGATTTGGCTTCGGTGCATAGTCTGCTCGACATGCAGGCCATTCAAAATGCCTTGGAACGAAATAATTTCAGCCGGTTGGCTGCTGCACGGGAATTGGGAATCCACAAAACCACCTTGTTCAGGCGCATGAAGCGTCTGGGCATGGCCCTGCCTGATGTGGATGGCCGATCCAGGAAAGTAGAGTAGCAATATTGCATCCAACAACTCTTCTTCTGGAGCGGAGCTGCAACTCTCTTAATTTTTCCGATTTATAATTATCAATAAAATCAAGTCGATGAATTGGTTCCACTCTCTCCGATCAGTGGCGTGCTTCCTGCAAGACCGAACGTTCGGGAGGAGCCTGCATGTCACGCGTTGCAATCCACCATTGGCAAGGCCGTGTAGCCCCGGTTTTTGATACCGGCGGGCAGATTCTGGTGTCCATCGAAAGAGCTGGGGAGTGGGAAAGCCGGATCCTGGTTCAGTCCTACCCCATGTTCCGGGCCGAGGAACTGGCGAATCTGGAGGTGGATGTGCTCATCTGCGGGGCCATTTCCCAGGCCATGCAGGAAGCTCTTGCCGTCAAGGGCATCCGTGTCATGGGGTTCGTGACCGGAGAAGTCGTGCAGGTCATGGAGGCCTGGAGGCATGGCAACCTGGATGAAACCTTTGTCATGCCCGGGTGCAGGGGGTTGGGTTTTGGCCGGGATGGTCAAGGCCGAAGACAACGTCAACACAGGAGGGTGTCATGCCACGAGGGGACGGAACAGGACCACAAGGACTCGGACCGCAAACAGGCCGCGGGGCCTGGCTGTGTACGGATCCGGAATTGGGCGACGGGCCGTCGCAGCGGGTTGAGCAAGGATCGGCGCGTTTTGGCCGGGGGAGCGGATGGAGGTGCTTCCGGGGGCGGGGAATCTGCCGGAGGATGACGTCAGGTCCGGGTGCTGTTCCGGCCGTACAGCAGGAAACTCCCGCAGCACTGGCCGGAGCGGAAGCCCTGCAGATCAGGGTACGCCAGCTGGAGGAGGAACTCACGGCCTTGACCAAGCTGCTCAGCCAAGTCAGCAACACATAACAGGAACAGATGGAGGGCGTGGATGGCGAACATGAAGCACAGAGAGGCAGCGGCCCGCTCCAAGACCAGTTCGTGCGAGGGGTGCACTGATTCCTCCTGTTCGGTCGCCAAGCGGCAGGCAGGGGAGGACGACAAGGATTTTGAGGAGCGACGGGAACTGCAGTCGCGGCTGTGCCGCATCAGGCACAAGATCATGGTCATGTCCGGCAAGGGAGGGGTAGGGAAGAGCACCGTGGCCGTCAATCTGGCCATGGGGCTCATGCTGGCGGGCAAAAAGGTGGGGCTGCTGGATGTGGACATCCATGGACCGAGCGTCCCAACCATGCTCGGCCTGGAAGGCGCGAGCATCGAGGCTTCTCCAGATGGACTGCTGCCCGTCGAGGTGGGCGACCTCAAGGTCATGTCCATGGGGTTTCTGCTGCGCAACCCCGATGACGCAGTTATCTGGCGCGGACCGGTCAAAGGGGGCGTCATCAAGCAGTTTCTGAAGGATGTGGCCTGGGGGGA
>JAAYCS010000192.1 GCA_012729655.1 Desulfovibrionales bacterium
CCTCTTCGAACGCTTCCCCGCAGCACGGACCACGGAAGACATGCGGGCGCTCATGCCGCAGCACGTGGACAAATCCCTTCTCCCAAGCCTTCCCAAGCCCAAGCCTCGCAAAAAGTAAAGACTTCTGCTCATATCACACATCACAGGCACGTCCCAGGAAGATGCGGATGCCTGAGCGCTTACGCATTACCCCAGAACTTGCGGATTGAGTTGCCACACAGCGTAGTTGAGTGTGGCAGCGAAACTGACCCACAGCAGATACGGAACAAGCAACGCGCCGGCCAATGGCCTGATCCGCCAGAAAGAGACCAGGGTTGCGAGGACCAACGTCCACAGGAGAAGGATCTCAGCGAAGGCCAATGCGCCGCAGTTCCACGCAAAAAACAACCAGGTCCACAGCGCATTGAGTGTGAGTTGCACGAGAAACAAAGCCAGGGCGGGTGTGGCTACACGAAATCCGTCTGCCCGCCAGACCAGCCACACGGCGATACCCATCAGGCAATACAGAATGGTCCAAACCGGCCCAAAAACCGTTGCTGGGGGTGCCCAGCCAGGCCGCACCAGTTGAGCATAGAACGAACCGGCCTCAATGGATGCGGCGCCACCAATGCCTGCCGCAACGAAAGTGACAGCGAGCCAGGCAACAAGACCGATGATCTGCTTTTGCGTTGTATATGACGTCATACCGTAAAACCACATGCCGTTTTAGGGTTCAGGTTCAAGGCTGCAAACGCACCACGGGTGAAGGGATGCCGGAAATGCAGACCACCGGGCAACACCGCTGGTCTTACCAGTCACCGGTCTCTTGCCGGTCCTGTTCGGTATCCATCCGGTGTTCTGCCTGAGATCCGCAACCTTTCTCATTCTGCGTTCCAAGCTCCGCGTAGACCAGTCCTCTCGCCCTGCCCGCTGACTCCAGGACTCCCACGCGATTGTCCACAAAATCATAAACCTTCGGTTGAACTTTTCCTGCACACGGTCGCAGGACACGGCCCAGATACTGGATGAGGCGACCGCTGAACTTGACCGGGGTGGCCAGAAAGAGGGAGGTCAGGTTGCTGGCGTCGAAGCCCTCGCCGATGAGCTGCCCCGTGGCGAAGACGACCTGTTCGCGGCCTTCCTGGATGCGCGCGACCAAGTCCTTGCGTTCGGGCAGGGGGGTGTCGCCCGTCAAGACCGTGCCTGAGATGCCGTGGCGTTCGGACAGCAGCGCCCGCAGCTCGCGGCAATGCCCCTTACGGTCGGACAGGACCAGGGCGACGCCGCTGCCGCCGTGCACCTCGCGGCCGACCTCGTCGACGATGAGCTCGTTGCGCGCCCTGTCCGCGGTCAGATCGGCGATGATCTGGGCGTATTCCTCGGTGGAGTCGCGGCGGGTGTGGAAGTCCGTGTGGCGGATGCATATCTCCGGGCGCAGGATGGCCCCGCTGCCCATGAGGTCCTCGGCGTCGATGCGGGCGTGCATCCCGCCCAGGTGCCAGAAGATGAGCTGGGTCAGCCCGTCGCGGCGGTAGGGCGTGGCCGAGAGGCCAAGGGAGTAGACACTGTCAAAGGCCGTCACGGCGGCCGTGAAGGTCCGGCTCGGAGCTCGGTGGCATTCGTCAACCACGAGATGCCCGATACGTTTCTTCAGTTCCTTGGCCCGGGCGTAGACCGATTGGACCGTGGCCACTGTGACCCGCTCGCCCAGGCGACTCTGTCCGCTGCCGATCATGCCGACCTCGCGGGCCGGGATGCCCAAAAACTGCTCGATGCGCTCCACCCACTGCATGGCCAGGTCCCGGGTGTGCACGACCACCAAGGCCGGCTGGCGGCGGGCGGCGACGAGGTACAGGCCGCACACGGTCTTGCCCGCTCCGGTGGGAGCGCAGAGGGTGCCGAAGCGGCGGCGGAGCATGGCCTGGCAGGCCGCGCTCTGGTAGGGGCGCAGCTCGCCGGTGAAGGAGAAGTCCACCTCGGGCAGACTGCGGCGCTGGTCCTCGTACTCCACCTTTTCGTCCAGGTCTTCGCAGATACGGGCCAGGCGTTCGCCATAGCCGCGCGGCACGATGAGCCCCCCGCATGTGCGCGTGGAGTAGTATTTCAGGTGACGGGCGACCCGGAAATTGGTGCGCCCCATCTTCAGGTTCTCGAGCCACTTGGGGTTCTCCAGGGTCAGCTCGGCCATGACCTTTTCTTTCACGGCCTCTGGCATTTCCGAGAGAAAGAGCTTGTGGCTGATCCGGCAGCGCATCACGACCCTGCCCCGAGCAGCCGGGCGAAAGCTTCGGGCACCCGCGCCACCCTGCGCACCGCGTAGTCGAAGCAGACCATGCCCGTTGAAACCAGGGCGATGTCTGCCCCGTCGCCCACCCGGCGCAGCCGGTACACGAGCCCAAACCCCGAGCGCCGCACGTCCGTCGCGCCCAGCTCGACCTCCAGTTCGTCCCCCAGAAAAGCCTCGCCGCGGAAGGCCAGGGCCGCGTCGGCCATGATGAGCCCCGGCCCGCCCACGTCCTTCTCGGACAGCCCGCAGGACGCCAGCCACCGCACCCGCGCCTCGTGCACGAGCCCCAGCACCCGGTCGTTGCCCAGGTGACCGCCGTAGTTCACGTCCCCGACGCGCACGGTCAGTCGAGTCCGGAACAGCCAGGCCTCGGGAAGGTCAATCTGCATGCGTGGCATATGCAATCCCGCTGTTCAGGGGTTCAAACCCACCAAATTTTCACTTTTGCCGATGACTGCCAGGATGTCACCACGTTGCAGGGGACGGTCGGCCCGGGGTACAAACTCGAATTGCTTCTCCCCTTCGATCCTCACCGCCACGACCTGCAGTCCGAAGGCGTTGGTCAGATTGAGTTCACGCAGGGTCTTGCCGGTCCAGCGCTCCACGGTCAGTTCCTTCAGAATGACATTGTACCCCAGGGGAAGGTAGTCGATGAGGCCCGGCACGGCCAACTTGGCCGCCAGCTGTTCTGCAGCGTAGCGTTCGGGAAAAATGACTTCATCGGCCCCGACCTTGCGCAGGACTTTTTCATGATCCCGGCTGATCGCCTTGACCGTGACTCTGGGGCACCCCAATTCCTTCAAAAAAAGAGTGATGAGGATGCTCGCCTCCATGGAATGGCCTGTACTGACGATAACCTCACTGAAGTCGGCAAACCCCAGCTGCTGCAATGCCGTTTTGTCCATGGCTTCAGCCTGGAAGGCCTGAGTCAGAATCTCGGCTGCGGTCTTGACCTTCTCGGGATCGCTGTCCACCCCCACCACAACCTGACCGTGACTGCGCAAGGCCCGGCCCAGGCTCATGCCGAATTTACCCAGTCCAATGATGCCGAATTCATATTTCTTGAGTTTCTGCATAGTTCCTCCTTACCCGATGAGCATGCTCTTTTCGGCCCTGCGGAAATGTTCCCTGGTCTGCCAAGCCTGCAGCATGGTCACAAAGACAATGGGCCCCAAGCGCCCCACGAACATGAGCAGCATGATGACCAGCTTCCCTGGGGTGGACAGGTGCGGGGTCAGACCGGTGCTCAGGCCGACGGTGCCGAACGCCGAAGTGGCCTCGAAAAAAAGCTCGATGAACTTGCCTCGGACCATCTGATGCGAGACATTGGCGCCCTCGGTGACGGTCAGGACAAAGACTGAAAACAGGATGAGCACAAAGGCCATGATGGACAGGGTCATGGCCTTGTTCAGGGTCGTGCTGTCCACGGCGTGGCCGTCCACCACGACCTGCTCCCGGCCCTTGATCTGGGATACGCCAAAAGACAGCAGCACGCGCAGGGTCGTGGTCTTGATGCCGCCGGCGCAGGAGGCGGGGGAACCACCGATGACCATGAGCAGGATCATGACAAAAAGGGCAGTGTCGGTCATGGCCCCGATGTCCATGGTATTGAATCCAGCCGTGCGGGCAGTGACGGACTGGAACAAGGTCTGCAGGAGGGTGGCAAACAGGTGCGCCTGCCCCTGCTCTGACTCTGTCCAGAAGAATATGGCCCAGCCAGCCACTATGAGCCATACGCTGGTGCGGATGACCACCGCGCTCTGCCAGCTCAGTCTGGCCTCGCGGTCCCTGCGCAGCAGGCGGCAGAGATATCCGGGCACCTCCACCAGTACATAGAAGCCGATACCGCCCAGGATGATAAGGGACATGATGATGAAATTCACCGGCAAATTGCCGGCAAAACCCATCAAACTGTCAGGGAAAAGGGCGAATCCGGCGTTGCAGAAGGCGGAAACGGCATGGAAAAAGGCGCTGAACCAGCCTATCCTGCCCAGACTGGCCACATGCAGGGCCACGGCTCCGGCCGACTCGATGCACAGACAGACCAGAACCATCTGGATCAGAAATTTTCCCAGATGAAAGGCAGGATCCCCCAGCAGGGATTGGCCCACGGCAATGCGGTCGGTCATGGAAATCCGTCTGCGCAAAAGATAGAAGACCAGACTGGTATAGGTCATGACGCCCAGGCCGCCGATCTGGATCAAGGTGGCGATGATGGCCTGGCCTGTGGTCGAATATGAGGAGTCCGTGTCCACCACGGTCAGTCCTGTCACGCACGTGGCTGAAACCGAAGTGAACATGGCGTCCAGCCACGAAACAGAGGTGTCGCGCAGGCTCATGGGATGGTGGAGAAGAGCTCCACCGAGGAGAATGACCGTGGCGAAGAAATAGACGGGCAGAAAGGCTGGGGAAATGAATTTCTCTGTGTGGTTGGCCATGCTGTGATCCTCTATTCCAGAGCTGCGGAGAGAAGGGCTTGGGTGTATGCCTCGGCCGGATGGTCGAAAATGGCCTCTGTCTCCCCCTGCTCCACGATGCGCCCATCCTTCATGATGACGATGCGGTGGCACAGGGCCCGGACCAGGGAGAGGTCATGGGTGATGAACATGTAGGTCAGGCCGAAGCGGGCCCGCAGGTCGCGCAGCAGCTCGACGATCTGGAACTGCACCGTGCGGTCCAGGGCCGAGGTGGGCTCATCCAGGACCACAAATTTCGGCCGCAGGATCAGGGCCCGGGCGATGGAGATGCGCTGGCGCTGGCCGCCCGAGAACTCGTGGGGGTAGCGGTGCATGGAGGACGGATCAAGATCCACGGCCTCCAGTATCTCGGCGATGCGCCGCTCGCGCTCCGCGCCGGAGGCCAGTCCGTGGGCGTCGACGCCCTCGGCCACGATCTGCCCCACGGTCATGCGCGGGCTGAGGCTGCCATACGGGTCCTGGAAGACGATCTGGAAATTCCGACGCAGGTCCCGGACCTGCCGTTGGCGCATGGCGGACAGGATCTGCCCGTCGAAGATCACCTCGCCGCGGCTCTGCAGCAGGCGCAGCAGGGCCAGCCCCAGGGTGGACTTGCCGGAACCGCTCTCCCCCACCACGCCCAGGGACTCCCCCCGGCGCACGGTCAGATCCGCATCGGTCACGGCCTTGATGAAGCTCTTGGGACGTCCGAACAGGCTCTTGCCCTGGGGGAACCAGACCGTGAGGCCCCGGGCCTGGACCAGGGTTTCGGCCCCAGCATCCAGAGGATCGGGACGGCCCGAAGGACTGCTGGCCATGAGCGTCTTCGTATAGGGGTGCTGTGGGTCAGCAAAGATCCTGTCCCGCGGGCCGTGCTCGACGATGTGCCCTTCGCGCATGACGTACACCTCGTCGGCCATATGTCGCACCACACCCAGGTCGTGGGAGATGAGCAGGATGGCCATGCCCAGGCGCCGCTGCAGGTTCTTCAGGAGTTTGAGAACCTGGCCCTGAATGGTCACGTCCAGGGCTGTGGTCGGTTCGTCGGCGATCAAAAGGTCCGGATCGTTGGCCAGGGCCATGGCGATCATGACCCGCTGCCGCTGGCCGCCCGAAAGCTGGTGCGGGAAGGCGCCCAGGCGCGAGGCCGGGTCCGGGATGCCCACCAGCTCCAGGAGCTCCAGGGTGCGCGCCCCGGCGTCGACTCCCGGGCGGTGCAGGTTGACGCTCTCGGCGATCTGGCGGCCCACCGTGTGCAGGGGGTTCAGGGAAGTCATGGGCTCCTGGAAAATCATGCCGATGCGCCCGCCGCGCACGTCGCGCAGGTCGGCCTCGGGCAGGGCGGTCAGCTCCCGCCCCGCGAAGAATACCCGCCCCGAGACGCGGGCCGAGGGCGGCAGCAGGCGCAGCACGGACAGGGCGGTCACGGACTTGCCCGAGCCGCTCTCCCCCACCAGGGCCGTGGTCCTGCCCGGTAATACCGACAGGCCGACCTCCTGCACGGCGGGCACGACCCGCCCCTCGACGGCGAAATCGACGTTCAGGCTGCTGATGGTCAGCAGCGTCTCCCCACCCTCGGTGTCCCCCCGAAACATCGGGCCGGGGGCCGGCTCAGACGCTTTGGCGCGGGTCGAAGGCATCGCGCACTCCTTCTCCGATAAAGACCAGCAGGCTCAGGATGGTGCCGAGCACGGCGAAGGCCGAGAGGCCGAGCCAGGGGGCCTGCAGGTTGTTCTTGCCCTGGGCCAGCAGCTCCCCCAGGGACGGCGAGCCGGGCGGCAGGCCGAAGCCCAGGAAGTCCAGGGAAGTGAGCGTGGTGATGGATCCGCTGACGATGAAGGGCAGGAAGGTCACGGTGGCAATCATGGCGTTGGGCAGGATGTGCCGGAACATGATGACCCGGTCGGAAAGGCCCAGCGCCCTGGCCGCGCGCACGTACTCGAGGTTGCGGCCGCGCAGGAACTCGGCCCGGACCACGTCCACCAGGCTCATCCACGAGAAGAGCATGGTCACGGCCAGGAGCCACCAGAAGCCCGGCTCGACCATGGAGGCCAGGATGATGAGAATGAACAGGCCGGGCATGCCCGACCAGATCTCCATGAAGCGTTGCCCGGCCAGATCCGTCAGCCCTCCGTAGTAGCCCTGGGCCGCCCCCACGCAGACGCCGATGAGGGAACTGCCCAGAGTCAGGGTCAGACCGAAGAGGACCGACAGACGCACGCCGTAGATGATGCGGGCCAGCACGTCGCGGCCCTGGTCATCGGTGCCCAGCCAGTTCTGGGCCGAGGGTGGGGCCGGGGCGGGCACGGGCAGGTCGTAGTTGATGGTCTTGTAACTGTAGCGGATGGGCGGCCAGAGCATCCAGCCTTTGGCGTTGATCAGGTCCTGGACGTAGGGATCGCGGTACACGGCCTCGGTCTCGAAGTCCCCCCCGAAGGTGGTCTCAGGATATATCATCAGAACTGGCGCGTAGAAGCCGCCGTCGTATCGGACCAGAAGCGGGCGGTCGTTGGCCACAAGCTCCGCCCCCAGGCTGACCAGAAAAATGAACAGGAAAATCCACACGGACCAGAAGGCGCGCCTGTTGGCCCGGAAGGCACGCAGCCGGCGGCGGGCTATGGGATTCATCGGCCCTCCCTGCCTTCGAAGTCGATGCGCGGGTCCACCAGCACGTAGGTCAGATCCGAGATGAGCTTGGTGACCAGGCCCATGAGGGTGAAGATGTAGAGGGACCCGAACATGACCGGGTAGTCGCGGCTGATGGTCGCCTCGAAGCCCAGGAGGCCCAGTCCGTCCAGGGAGAAGATGACCTCGATCAAGAGCGACCCCGTGAAGAACATGGAGATGAAGGCCGCCGGAAACCCGGCGATGACCAGCAGCATGGCGTTGCGGAAGACGTGGCCGTAGAGGATGCCGCGCTCGGTCACGCCCTTGGCCCGGGCCGTGACCACGTATTGTTTGCCGATCTCGTCCAGGAAGGAGTTCTTGGTCAGCATGGTCAGGGTGGCGAAGCCTCCGATGACCATGGCCGTCACGGGCAGGGCCAGGTGCCAGAAGTAGTCCGTGACCTTGTGCCACAGGCTGAATTCCTCCCAGCCCGGCGAGGTCAGGCCGCGCAGGGGGAACCAGTCGAGGTAGCTCCCACCCGCGAACAGCACCACGAGCAGGATGGCGAAGAGGAAGACAGGGACGGCGTTGCCGACAATCATGACCGTGCTGGTCCACACGTCGAAGCGTGAACCGTGGCGCACGGCCTTCATGATCCCCAGCGGAATGGACAGGGCGTAGATGATGAGGGTGCTCCACAGACCCAGTGACAGGGAAACGGGGATCTTCTCGCCGATTAGCGTGAGGACCCCCTTGCTGCGGAAAAAGCTCTCGCCCAGGTCAAAGGTGGCGTAATTGACGAGCATCTGCACATAGCGCTCCCAGACCGGCTTGTCGAACCCGTACATGCGCTCGATGCGGGCCACCACATCGGGATCCAGGCCCTGGGCCCCACGGTAGGCCGACCGGGAGGACGCCTGGGCTGCCTGTGACCCCCCGGCCGCGTCGCCGCCGGGACCGCTGACGCGGGCCGCGGCCGCCACGTCGAGGCCCTGCAGGCGCGCGAGCATCTGCTCCACGGGTCCGCCAGGCGCGGCCTGGATGATGAAGAAATTGAGCGTCAGGATGCCCAGCAGGGTCGGGAGGATGAGGGCCAGACGGCGCAGTATGTAGGCGAGCATTATTTCGTTGTGAAACCGCAGGGTGCGAGGTTGGGGGTTGAAGATGGATTGCCACGCTTCGCTCGCAATGACGCAAGCGCACGTAAGCCATTGCGAGCGAAGCGTGGCAATCCATGCCTTACATTCCATGGTTTGAAAGCCATGACTACTTCAGCCCCGCGCCCTTCCTTTTCCCCTCCAGTTCCCTCTCCTTCTGCGGGTCGACCCACCAGGACTGGAAATCGAGCCCGTAGTCGGCCAGCTTTCCCGGCAGCCCAAACTTGTCCCAGTAGGCCACGCGCCAGGACGTGGAGTGCCAGTGGGGGATGACATACCAGCCCCACAGCAGGGCCCGGTCCAGGGCTTTGCAGCGCAAAATCAGCCTCTCGCGGTCCGGGGCGGCGATGACCAGATCCACAAGCCGGTCTATGGCCGGATTCTTGATGCCGCAGTAGTTGCGCGATCCGGGCATGTCGGCCGAGGCCGAGTGCCAGAAGGAGCGCTGCTCGTTGCCCGGGGACAGGGACTGGGGGAAGCTGGTCACGATCATGTCGAAGTCGAAGCCCCGCAGGCGTTCCAGATATTGCGACGTGTCGACCATGCGCACGCTCATGGTGATGCCCAGGCGCGCCAGGTTACGCTGGAAGGGCAGGACCACGCGCTCGAAGTCCGGCTGCACCAGAAGCATCTCGAAGACAAAGGGCTGCCCGTCCTTCGTGAGCTTCCCGCTCTGCACGACCCAACCCGCCTGCCGGAGCAGTTCCGCGGCAATGCGCAGGTTGTCGCGGATGTTGCCGCTGCCGTCGGTGGCGGGCAGGCTGAAAGCCTGTGTGGAAACCTCTGCGGGCAGGCCCAGGGATTCAAGGATGGTCTTCTCTTCGGGCGTCGGCGCGCCGGAAGAGGCCATGTCGGAATTGGAGAAGAAGCTCGTGGAGCGCGCGTACTGGCCGTAGAAGAGGTTCTTGTTGCTCCACTCGAAATCGAAGGCGTGGTTCAGGGCCCGGCGCACCAGGGGGTCAGAAAAGGTGGCGCGACGCGTGTTGAAGGCGAAGCACTGCATGCCCTGGGACAGCTTGTGCGGGATGTTCTCGGTGCGGATCAGCCCCCGCTCCACGGCCGGCCCAGTATAGCCCGTGGCCCATTGCTTGGAGTTGTATTCCTGGCGGAAGTCGTACTCCCCGGCCTTGAAGGCCTCCAAGGTGACCGTCAGGTCGCGGTAGTAGTCGTAGACGATGGTGTCGAAGTTGTGCCGACCCCTGTTCACGGGCAGGTCGCGGCCCCAATAGCCTGGGTCGCGCACGAAGGTCAGACGCTGGCCAGCCTTGAACTCCCCGATGCGGTATGGCCCGCTGCCCAGGGGCACGTCCAGGGACGAGACGGAAAAATCCCGGCCCTGCCAGAATTTCTCCGGGAGGACGGGCAGTTGGCCGAGGATGAGGGGCAGCTCCTGGCTGGCCCGGGGCTTGAAAAAGAAGGTCACGGTCAGGGGCCCGCTGGTCTCGACCCGCTCCACGTCGGCATAGTACTGGGCATAGTGCGGGTTGCCCTGCTCCACCAGGGTTCTGAAGGTGAAGGCCACGTCGGCGGCCTTGACGGGGCTGCCGTCGTGGAAACGGGCCTCCTTGCGCAGTTGGAAGGTCAGGAAGGACCGGTCCGGGGCCAGTTCGATGCGCTCGGCCAGAAGCCCGTACTCCGTGAAAGGCTCGTCCAGGGACTGTTCGGTCAAGGTGTCGAACAGGAGACCCAGGCCATCGGCGGAATTGCCCTTGACGATGAAGGGGTTGAAGCTGTCGAAGGTGCCCGTGGCCGCCAGGCGCACGGTCCCGCCCTTGGGGGCGTCGGGGTTTGCATAATCGAAGTGGGTGAAACCCGGGCCGTACTTGGGCTGGCCGTTCATGGCCAGGGCGTGCACGCCACCGGCCAGGGCGGGCTGAACTGCGGACAGAAAAAAAAGAAAAAGAAGAAGATGCTTCATGCTGAACCTGCCGAACTGCCTGTTTTTCGCCCTTCTAGCTGCACCCGTCCGGACCGTCAAACCGGCCAGCCCCAATGCCAAACCAGGCAATGGAAATCGATTTTCCGGTTCATCACGTATTGACGCTGCACCTTCTTCGGACCTATCGCCTAAAAAACTAGGCCGATATGCATATGCCGCAGTAACCGTTCGGCAAACTTCAAGAACATCGGGATTGCTCATGAAAGGTTTTCTGAGAATCGAAAAGATCGGCGGGACATCCATGTCACGGTTCCCGGAAATCATCGACAACGTCATCCTGCGGAGCCCGGATGACGTGTATGGCCGCATTTACGTGGTTTCCGCATATGGCGGGATCACCAACGAACTTCTGGAACACAAGAAAACAGGTCAGCCAGGCATATACCAGCTTTTTCGGAGCCAGGAAAACTATGCCAGGAAGATGCTGACCCTGCGCGACCACCTTTTCGAACTGAACCAGACTTTTGTGGCGGCCGGATTGAACCTGGACGAGGCCAATGACTTCATCGGCGACCACATCGACCAGTCCATCAATATCCTGCGCAGCATGGAAAACGTCCTGGCCTCTGGCTACATCTCACGCAAGGCGTTGCTGCTGGCCGCGCGTGAGCTGCTCGCCTCCCTGGGTGAAATGCACAGCGCGTTCAATTCCGCCAACATTCTGGGCAACAGGGGATACAACGCCACGTTCGTGGACTTGAGCGGATGGGAAGACAGCCGGCAGTTGACCATCGACGAACGCATCAAGGACAGCTTCCAGGGGATAGACCCGTTTTCCACCATCTGTTTCGCCACAGGTTACACCAAGGGCACCGAAGGCATCATGCGCGAATTCGACCGGGGCTATTCGGAAGTGACCTTTTCCAAGGTCGCGGTGCTGCTGGGCGCCAAGGAGGCCATCATCCACAAGGAATACCACCTCTGTTCAGGCGATCCGGTTCTCATTGGCGAAAACAACATCCACCCCCTGTGCAACACCAACTTCGACGTGGCCGACCAGCTGGCCGACGTGGGCATGGAGGCCATTCATCCCAAGGCATCCAAACCGCTGGAAATCAACAATATTCCCATTCGGGTCAAAAATGCCTTTGACCCGGATCATGGCGGCACCCTCATCAGCAAGGATTTCATCGCCCCGCAATCCATGGTCGAGATTGTGACCGGTTCCGACAAGGTCACCAGCCTGGAAGTCCATGACACGCGCATGGTCGGTGAAGTCGGATTCGATCTGCGCATCATGCAGATTTTGGCCAAACACCAGATTTCCTATATCAGCAAGTCCACCAACGCCAACACCATCGGCATGATCATCAACGATCGGGACTGCACAGATGCGCTGGTCGCGGAGCTGCACGACAGATTCGAGCATATCACCCTGCGCAAGGTGGCCATTGTCTGCGCCATCGGCTCCAACATCGCCCAGCCCGGCATCCTGGCCAAGGCCGCCGGAGCCCTGGCCAGGGACAACATCAACATCCTGGCCGTGTCCCAGACCGCGAGGCAGACCAACATGCAATTCGTGGTTGAGCGGGAACAGTTCGCCCAGGCCCAGATATCCCTGCATGCGGCGCTGTGCATGACCCAGCCTGGAACGTGTTCGCTCTGAATCCCTGACCGGGGCAGCAACAAGGCTGCCCACGCCGGGACCGCCGGGAATGGACTGCAGTATCGCTTTTTCAGCTGAAGGTGCGCTGCATGCCCGGTGGAAGGACTCCCAAACCGTCTGCCGGCGACTCTCCTGCCGCTGCGCCCACGCTCTGGCGCCACCTCTTCCATCATGCCCCTGGTCTTTGGCAGCAGCCCCACCTTGCCGTGAGCCCTTCCGCAGCATGTATCCGCTGTTCTAACCATGACCTATGTTTTTTATAGCCAATTTTATTCGACGTTTATTCGAGCTTAAAGCATCTCGCCATTCCAAAATGGAATAATATTCGAAAACGTGTCGGAAAAGTTTACACTTCCAAACATGACCTGCCCGACAAATTTAAAATTTTTTAATTTTCTGCAATTATCTGATTTCAAAATCTAATTTATTTAAAATTGAGCCACTCTCAACGTCTATTTGAATTCTCCATCCAACTCAGCTTGTCGGAAAAATTTACACTTACAATCACAGCTAATCCACAAACCCATTTAACAACTTAGAATAATATACTAAAATTATTGGAACAAATTATGCAAAATTTTTAGAGGACAATATCGAAATTATTTTTTCTATAGGCTAGATGTAACTCCAAGATTGCCTCTACTGATAACCCAAAATCTAGCAAATACAAATTGTTTTTATAACTTATAATTTTGGAGGTTTTATGTTAAAAAAACAATGTATCAAGTCAATCACTATTTTATTTTGTAGTTTGTTTTTTTTATGTTCTATAAAAAGTCAAGCCTATTCTCTAACATACGATTTTAATTCTGGAACTAATGAGGGATGGA
>JAAYCS010000193.1 GCA_012729655.1 Desulfovibrionales bacterium
AATCGGTGAATCCAGTAGGCACCGGACTTGGTCACGCAGTAGATCCCGTTTGCGCGATCAATCAGACCAACCTGTATCAAAGGGCGCAACAAATGTCCGAACTCGGAATCTAGGGAGGCAGTTGTGCCAAAGACAGAACGGAAGTCTGCATTGGATACCTTAAGTTCGTAGATCCGCCAGTAGAGCCAGTACGCCATTTCAAGCCGACGCCGCACAGGCATGGAAACCGCAATGGGGCGGTCTGTTGGCAGCCTGCTTGCGTAGGCTTTGACATCGAACGAATTAACGTAGAAATCCGTGCCGGTCATCGAGGCGGCGCTCGGCCCGAAGCCGATGTAGTGATGCCGCGTGATCGAGCTGAACTTCCCCTTCCCGGGTTTGAGCCAGCTCCACACCGCACACCGATGCAATCCATTTTGCTCGCAATGCTCGTCTGTGAATCTCAACATCGCCTTGACGGAGCGATGAGGCGGACGTTCCACCTGCCGGATGCCTCTTGTCTGGCCCAAGTCAGAGTAAGGGAACGAGAACATCGGATAGGTGCTCAACTGGTCGATTCCAAGACTTACAACGGTTGTGACATCGCGCTCCCACTCATCCAGGCTCTGACCAGGGAGGGCAAACATTAAATCGACGTTGACTGATTTGAACCCCATCGTCATGGCTCGTGTGACTGCATCGAGCGCTGTACGACCGTCATGACTTCTCTTAATTCGTTCCAGCACGGCATCCGAAGTGGACTCAACTCCGATTGAGAGCATGGTTACACCGATGTCTTTCAGTGCGGAAAGACAGTCGCCATCCATGTTTCCGGGATGTAGCTCAACACAGATTTCCCCAATATCAAGAAAGCGGTCTTGCAGGTAACGCAGAATGGAGACAAGCCCGCGCCAGTTCACTGTTGGGGTTCCCCCTCCAATGTAGAGTGTGCCAAAACTCTGCCCCTCCAAGTGTGGCGCATACAAATCAATCTCTTGTTTCACAGCCCGTTCATAGGCTTTGAACAGATCGTCGTCATATTCAATGCGGTTGTATGGGCAATAGGGGCAGAGGTTCTTGCAAAACGGGATGTGGAGATAAAGCCCCGGTGCTGTCAGTCGTCCTGGCCATTGCGGGGGCCGTCGCGTCATTCTGAACCGGCTTGCCTGACCGGTAACCATCTTTTGTACCAGTGGCTTCCATATTGTTTTGCCTATGATCATTCTAGTTCCTGAATCGAACGGCACGCCTCACTTTCGGCGCGGAACGCGCCGTAAAGTGCAGGCGTTGGTTGGGTCTGGTCCTCTCATGATGGGATGAACTCCGCCATCTTCACACCTTCGCGTTTCCTGGCCGCACGGAACGAATTCCGAATGGTTTCTTTCACGTCCACGGGTTTGTTGATTCCGATCAGTAAAACCTGGGGGTTCGAGTCGTCGGTTGACAAGACGATGATCGTTCCGAAGCCAAGAAGCCTTTGGAGGATTCCCTGTTTGACCGTCACGTCCTTGACGCGGAACAGCTCCAATTCCTCAAGATGCTTGGCAATGAGTCCTTTCTGGACAAACAGCCGTTGGGTGGTGAGCCGGTATTTCAGTGACACCACTTTGTACCAGACGTTCAGCAAAAGGATGAGGCCAATGAGAAAGACGGGAATCAGAAGGATCCCGAAGATGATCTCGCCCAAGAACGCTTTGGCCGTCGGCTTCAGTTCAAACACCTGATGTTCTTCGTCGGAACTTGGGGCCGCTGCCATAGGAGGTGCTGATGTGGTAATCCGTGCGACCTTGGCAGCGGGCGGTGGAGCCGCTTTTGCCGGAATGATGATCTCGCCGTTGCATGACGGGCATTTGATCGTCTGCCCGCATAGTTCTTCGTCGCCTTCAAGATGTTGACCGCAATGAGGGCAATCCAGTTTAATTTCCGCCATATCCTGCTCCTTCTTTCCTGA
>JAAYCS010000194.1 GCA_012729655.1 Desulfovibrionales bacterium
GCCTACGGCCTCCCTCCACCGGGGAGACGGCTGAAATATCCTTGTCGCTTTGTTTGCTCATGAATCACCTCATGGGGAGTCTCTCTACTCCCAATTTGGTGTCCAAGAAAACCCTATCCCAGAGGACCAGCGCCAATTGCTGCCCGTGACCGATCGGGTGATCTATGACCACTTGGCCGGGAACCAGACCATCGGCGTCTATCCGCTCCTGAGCGATGACAGCTGCTACTTTCTGGCGGCTGACTTCGATGAGGCCGACTGGCGGGAGGATACCAAGGCTTTCATGCAATGCCGCGGTTGCAGGAGGCGCTGGCGGATGAGGTCGAAAACTGCTTTGTCCTGCATGGCCGCTTGTCGAAGAAGCAGCGAACGGCGGTGTTCGCGGAACTGGATGCGTTGGATGATTCGGCACCGAGGGTGCTACTCGCCACCGGTCGCCTGATCGGCGAAGGTTTCGACCATCCGCCGCTCGACACACTGGTGCTGGCCATGCCGATCTCCTGGAAAGGAACTTTGCAGCAATACGCCGGACGCTTGCACCGGGAACACGCCGACAAGCAGGATGTGCGCATCTACGACTATGCCGAGACAGATCAGCCCCAGCTTGCCCGCATGTGGGACAAACGCCAACGCGGCTACCGAGCCATGGGGTACGAGATCAAACCGATGGAAAGCGTAGTTTTGGGAAACGGCACGAACCTAAAATAAGAGGGGCCGGTATTTTAGACTCCTGGCTCCAGCGCGGCCATTTCCGGGATGGAGCAGCGGGAAAGGCGGATCAGTTCTTCTGCATCTGGCTGATGAACTGGTTTGCCTCCGCTATGGAACTCTCCATCTGCCTGACAAGGGCCGCCACATCCCGCTGCACGGTGGAGAGTTCCGTCCTGATGAAAGCGATGGCCCGGGCGTTGAGGTTGTGCTTGAGAAAAGGGACAAAACGAGCATCGCGAGTACTGGCAACCGGAAGATGAGTGGCATGCGACCATCCTTTCTTGCAGGGTGAACGGAATGTCCACCCCTAGCCCGTTGCGGCGAGGTTGCCAAGATGCGCCGCTTTTCAGGTCGCGCCACGGCGTCCGGACATCCGCGCCATGCGGTTCGCTGGCGGCGACCATCCCGGCAAGCCGACAATCCCTTGCAGAAATGCCTCCAGACCGCTACAGGCCGTCAGTGCCCGGCTGCGTGCTGCGGATTCTGCCGGGAACCACGCCGCGGTGCATGACGCGCCAGTCCTGCATGCACTGCCGGAGCACAACGCCCCATCATAGAAAAAGACATGACCAACAACGACATCCTGCGCCGCGTGCGCTACGCCATTCATCTGAACAACGACGAAACCCTCCGCCTGTTCGCCCTGGGTGGGCACACCCTGAGCCTCCCGGATTTGGACCTGCTGCTCAGGAAGGAGGAGGAGCCGGGATTCGTGGACTGCCCGGACACCCTGCTGGCGGCCTTCCTGGACGGCCTCATCATTTCCCGGCGCGGCCCGCGCGAGAACGCCGCCTTGGAGCCGGAAACCTTGACCAACAACGTCATCCTGCGCAAGATCCGCATCGCCCTGGAGCTCAAGGATACGGACATCCTGCGCATTCTGGAGGCGGGCGGCATGACGGTCTCCAAGGCAGAACTCGCGGCCCTGTTCCGCAAACCCGGACATCGCAATTTCATGCCCTGCCGGGATCAGCTGCTGCGGAAATTCCTGGCCGGACTGGCCAGCACCTCGAGGGAGAAACTGCCATGAGCGCCCTGGGCACGACTGCGACCCTGAAAATCATGAAGCTGGCCACCGGCGGGTGCTTTCTCGACGGCAAGGAGTTGGGGGAAGTCTTCCTGCCGGGACGCGAGATCCCGGCCGGGGTGGCTGTGGGCGACGAAGTGGAGGTCTTCATCTACCGTGATTCGGAGGCCGTGCTCACGGCCACGACGTCCCGGCCCCTGGCCGAGGTCGGCCAGTGCGCCTTCATGAAGGTCCTGACCGTGACCAAGGCGGGGGCCTTCGTGGACTGGGGTTTGCCCAAGGACCTCTTTGTCCCGGCCAGCGAACAGTACAAACCCCTCGAAGCAGGCCGGTCCTACGTCATCCTGGTCTACGTGGACGAGCGCACCGGCCGCCTGGCCGGCACGGCCAGGCTCCATTCCCGCCTGAGCGAGGACGGATCGGACTTCCGGGCAGGCCAGGAGGTGGACCTCATCATCAGCGGCTTCTCGGACCTGGGCTACAAGGCGGTCATCAACCACACCCATCTGGGCCTCATTTTCCGCGACGACACGCCAGAGGAACTGCGGTACGGCCAAAAGCTGAAAGGATACGTGAAGTTTGTCCGGACGGACAAAAAGATCGATCTTTCCCTGCTGCCCCCGGGTCTGTCCGGCCTGGACATGCTCGGCCAAAGAATTCTGGAGCACCTCAGGACCCACGGCAGGTCGTCGCATCTGACCGACCAAAGCCCGTCCGCGGACATTGCCGCCGCCTTCGGGGTCAGCAAATCCAACTACAAGAAGGCCGTGGGGAGGCTCTACAAGCAGAAAAAGATCAGCATCGAGACGGGGAGGATCGTACTCCTGTGACCCCCTCCCGTCCGGCTCGGCCCTCGGCTCCTTGCCGACTTATCCGTGGACAGGACTTGGGCAGGCTCTGGCGGGGCAAATGCAACACTTTTCGGCACTGGCCGCGGATCGTGTTCCGGCTGCACGGAAGAGAGATACAGCCCAACTCCGAACTGCTTCAGAACGGGGTGGCAGGGTTCTTTCAGGGGCATCCGTCACGAACCGATACGCTGAAATCATTAAACCTCTAAATGGAGACGTACAGTGGAAAAAATTTTGATCGTTGGGTGCAAGAACACCATGGACGATGTGTGCATCGGGTGTTCCCGCTGTCTGGTGGCATTCAACAGGCGCAAGGGGACTTTCGAAATCTACGAGGGGGTGGACGCGGAGATCGTGGGCATGGTTGGATGCGGCGGGTGTCCCGCTCCGGCCATTGTCACCCGGCTCATGCAGGTCAAGCTCTGGAATGCGCCCATGAACGAAAAGCCCACGGTCATTCACATTGCGCCCTGCGTCGCCGAGCAGTGCCCGCACAAGGCAGGAATCATCAAAAAAATCACGGACAAGGCGGGGATCCGGGTCATCGAGGGGACGCATCCGTACGTTCCTGCCGACATCTTTGCCTGAAGCAGCCTCATCCTGATCCGGCCAAGCCCCTGTGCATTGTCACCGGCCGCCGCTGGCCGGACCGTCACCCCTGGCGATAAAGCCTCGCCCCCAAGGCATGGTCTTCCAGGCGCAGGCCCATGCGGGCCAGCTCATGGCGCAGGCTGTCGGCCAGGGAGAAGTCCTTGGATCTGCGGGCTTCCTCCCGGCGGAGGACCAGGTCACGGGCCTCTGCTGGCCAATCCCTGGGCGCCAGGGGCAGGCGGGACTGATCCAGAAAACCGAGCACGCGGTCGCAGGCCATGAGCTGTTCGCCCACAGCCTCGGCCTCAGCCGCACTCAGCCTTCCGGCCTTGGCGTTGACGCTCTTGGCGAAAGAGAAAAGACGCGGCCAGAAGTGGGCCAGGTCCAGATTGTCATCCAGGGCCGAGGCGAATGCGGTCTTCAGGTCATAGATGGCCTGCTCCAGTTCCGGGGCGATGCCGCCCTTGCCCCCGCCAAGGCTGGCCGCGTTGCCGGCGTCCTGCAGACGATGCTGGTTTTTGACCCACATGGCCAGACTCTCCGCGGAAAAGGACAAGGTCTTCTGACAGGATGTGGACAACAGCCACAGACGCAGGGCCGCTCCGCTGCCGGCCAGGACCAGGGCCTCCTTGAGAGACGGAACCTGGCCACCCGCATGGCGCGGAGCCACCGGCTGCACAATGACCCAGGCCTGGGGTCGCACGCCCGCCCCGGCACTCCAGAGAGCGTTGAAATTGTCCAGATGCGGAAAGCGGTGGGATTCGCTCCCCAGCATGACGGATACCGAACCAAGGGCATCCAGGGCCGCTGCGGCCAACTGCAGGAACCAGCTCGGCCGGACCTTGCCCCACTCGGTCTCGACCACGTCCCCCAGCTTCAGATCCTGCAGGGTGACCCGTTTCAGCAGGGTGAAATCCGCAGGATGCTCCTTCACGTAGTCGGCCAGATCCACAGTGTGCCCCACGTTCATTCCGGCGAGATCCAGCCCCGACGTCAGGCCGTAGGTTTTGTCCCGGGTCACGTCGAAATAGACCGAGCGCAGCTTTTCATAGGCCTGCCCCCGGGCCAGCAGCTTGCGGGCCAGACCAAGAGCCCGGTCCTGGCTGGCATTGGCCAGGGCGAAAAGCGTCGCCTCCGACACCCCCAGCCTGCGGGCGTGGACCGTCACCGTGGTTAGGGCCTGGGCCCCGAATTCAGCCAGGCCCGAACCGGCTTCCCTGGCCGCGGCCAGGGTCCGATCGTCCATGTCGGCCAAGCCAACGGCCATGCGGACCTTCTGTCCCCGCTCGGCCAGGGCCCTGCCCAGCACGTCCATCCAGACGATGCGCCGCCATGCTTCCAGGTCGCCCAGTTCATCCAGGCTGGGACCCGGAGTGAACAGGGCATGTCCGCCGGGCGGAGCGGTGAGGACTTCCACTTTTCCGCTGGCCACGCTGCGCACGCCCAGGCCGTGCTGTGCGGGCGGAGCAAAAAGGGTGGTCGAAAGATACCGCTCCCCGGTGTCCGGACAGATGAACACGATGAGTCCGTCCTCGCCCTTCCCGTCCAGTTCGCGGGCGATCTGCAGGGAGGCGGCCAGGGCCGCGCCGGCGCTCATGCCGGTCAGAATCCCTTCCTCCCGGGCCAGTCTGCGCGAGCAGGTGAACGCCTCCTCGTCCTCGACGCGGATGATCCTGTTCACGGCATGCTTATCATAAATTCCGGGTGGATAGGATTCCTGCATGTTTTTCAGGCCCTGGATCCTGTGCCCGGCGTAGGGTTCCACAGCCACCACCCGCACCTGCGGGGCGGACTCCTTCATGCGCTTGGCCAGGCCCATGGCCGTGCCGCTGGTGCCCAGGGTGGCGACCACATGGGTGACCCGCCCTCCGGTCTGCTCGAGGATCTCCTGTCCTGTCCCCCTGTAGTGGGCCGCAATGCTGGCCGGATTGTTGTACTGATCCATGAGCACATAGCCGTGCGGCTCCTCCCGGGCCAGACGGTAGGCCTCCTCAATGGCCCCGTCCGTGCCCAGGCGGCCCGGGGTCAGGAGCAGCTCGGCGCCGTAGGCGCGCATGATCCGCTTGCGCTCCTCCGAGGCCGAGTCCGGCATGACCAGGGTCAGTTTGTAGCCTTTGACCGCGCAGACCATGGCCAACCCCACACCGGTGTTTCCGCTGGTCGCCTCGATGATGGTCTTGTCCGGCGTCAACTCGCCCGAGGCCTCGGCCGCCTCTATCATGGCCAGGGCCACGCGATCCTTGATGGAACCGCCCACATTCTTGGCTTCCAGTTTGGCGGCCAGCTTGATGCGGGGGTGCGGAAAAATGCGGTTCAGGAGGACAATGGGGGTGCTCCCCACCAGGCTGAGAACGGATGAATGGATCATGGAAAAACCCTGCTCGTGGATTGAAAATTCGCGGCCAAACCTAGGTCAAAAGCAGAAGCTGGGCAAGGACGGAAATCCATTCCGGCCCTGAAGAAACCCAGGCCCGCAGGATATGACCCGATCGAGAGGGGGCACCACCCGGCTGATCGTGACGGACCCTCCCGGCGGCACCGCGCGGGGCCGATTCCCGGCCATGGCAGACCCACTGAATGACCCTGGCCGGTGCTCTCGTGCCGGAGTGTTTTTTTTCTACCCCTTCCCGCCAAAATATATTAGCAATTCCTCCCATCTGAGGTAATCTTCCCGATTTCATGAACATATTTTTTCAAGGAGTTTTCCATGTCCCTCAAAGTCGTTGTCATCGGAGGTGTCGCCCTGGGACCCAAAGCCGCATGCCGCATCAAGCGCGTGGCCCCGGATGCGGATGTGACCATGGTGGACGCCAGCAAGCTCA
>JAAYCS010000195.1 GCA_012729655.1 Desulfovibrionales bacterium
ATCCGTCAGACGGCCAAGCTGCAGCTTGGCCTGACCCGAGGCCAGGTCGCCCACAGCAAGGGTGGTCTGGAAATATGTCCCGAACTGGACGAACTCCACATCCTCCAGGGTCAGGGTGTAATCCGCGCAGGTCCCCCTGATTCTCCCCGGAGCCTCCTGGACCAGGGAATACACGTCGGGGAACATGGGCAGGACTGCCGTGTCCTGGCCCGCTCCCAGGGCAACATGGGCATTTCCTCTGCCCACTGTGGCTGTGTCGTTGCCATTGGTCCCGAGGACTGGCGGAAGGTCCTCCACAGATCCGATGATGGAAACATTGAAGGACTGACTGGCGCTGGCCTGCCCATCGCTGACCGTGACCGTGAAGGGGTCGGTGCTGTTGGTCTCCAGGGCCTTGATGGCCGCGTCATCGGGCGTGTAGGTCCACGCCCCGGTGGCGGTATTAACCGTCAGGGTGCCATATGTTCCGACCTTGCTGACAGAACCGCCCGAGATCGTGCCTCCGCTGAGACCATAGACCAGAGTTGTGCCCGGATCAGGGTCGGAACCAACCAGAATGCCGTTGGCCTGGATAAAAATGTCATCCGCGGAAGTGTCGGTGAAGGTCGGGTGAGAAGGAACGGCAAGGGAGGGAGGCGTGTTGACCACCTCCTCGTTGGCCCCGGCAATGCTGATGACTACATTCCGCGTGACTCCCCCGGCCGTGGCCACGGCAAAGGTGTCCGTCACGGTCTGGCCCGCGTTCAAGGCCTGCACGTTGGCCGCACTGTTGTTCAGGGCGTAATTCCAGATTCCATTTATGCTGATATTGAACGTTCCATAGGCGCCAACCGTGTTGGACTGAGCCATAATGGCCGTGTCTCCCGCGTCCCGGTCCGTCGCGGTCAGCATGTCAGTGGCCGTCAGCACCCCATCCTCGCTGACACTGCCCGTTGTCGTGCCGTCAAAGAACGTAGGGTCGTCAGCCCCGACAATGGTCACATTGAAGGGTTGGCTGGCGGTGGCCTGTCCGTCGCTGACCGTGACCGTGAAAGCGTCCGAGGCGTTGGTTTTGAGGCTTTGAATGGCGGCGTTGTTCGGCGTATAGGTCCAGGACCCGGTGGAGGTATTGACTGTCAGGGTGCCATACGTGCCAGCTTTCGTGGATGTGCTTCCGGAGACGTCGCCACTGCTGATGCCGAAAGCGAGGACTGCCCCCGGGTCAGGATCACTGCCCTGTAGCGTCCCGCTGGCTGGGGCAAAGACATCATCGGCGGACGTGTCAGTAAAGCTTGGAGAGGAAGGAACGGCTAGGGAAGGCGGGGTGTTGGTCAGTGAGGCCGCAAAACGCTGGCTATAGATTCCATGTCCGCTTCCATCTTGTACGTCAGAATCCCACGTAATGACATACCCTCCATCCTGAAGTCCGACTATGGCGGGTCGTCATTGAGGTCCTTCAGTGTAGGTGTTGATCTGTGTTTCCGCCCCTAAGGCAACGCCATTTGCCGCAAACCGTCGGGCATATATATCGTTATCTAACGTATTGGTATCGAAATTTTGCCAAGTAATGACATAGCCCCCATCTGAGAGTGCGGTGACGGCTGTTTCACTTTGCAATGGCGTTGTGATAGTATTGATGCGTGCCACTTCTCCAATTGTAACCCCACCAGATGAGAATCGCTGAGAATAAATATCATGACGTCCATCTGTGTTAAGAGACTGCCACGTGATGATATAGCCCCCGTCATTTAGGGCAGCAATGGCGGGAAACTCTTGATTACTAGTGATTATGGCATTTATCCTTTGCTCTGGCCCGACATACGAGCCATCAGCCTCAAAACGTTGAACATAAACGCCAAACCCCTCGTCGTCCCGTTCAGAAGAACTCCATGCAATTACATATCCTCCGTTTTCCAAAGCGGCGATGGCGGAGTGAGAAAAACTGTCTTTTGTATAAGCACTGATTAGCTTTTCCCCTCCCACGGCTGAACCATCAGGCGCGAAGTGTTGGGCATAAATTTTTTGTGTCCACCGGTCTGACCACACAATAACGTGACCTCCGTCTGACAAGGTTGCGACGGAGGGATTTACCTGGTACCCTTCTGTTTGTGTATTGACCCGTGTTGCCGTCCCCGAAGTTGAGCCATCGGCCGCGAAGCTCTGCGAATAGATGTCATACCCGTCACTACCCTGCCTTAACGAGAAACATGTGATGACAAAACCTCCGCCAGGTAGGGCTGCGACGGCAGGGTGCTCCTGTGAGCCCACAGAGAGGGCACCGATGGTTATTTCTGGCCCAACAGTCGATCCATCTGCCGCGAAACGCTGGGCGTAAATGCCCTGACTTCTCTGCGCTTGCATTTGTGACTGCCAGACAATGACATAGCCCCCATCGCTCAAGGTTGCGATTGCAGGACATTCTTGATGGCCATCTGTAAAGGTATTAACTTGAGTTTCGCTCCATTCTGGCTGGACTGCAGGCCCTGATCCCGTTGTGAAATCATAATTCAAGGTACCGGAAAAGCTGTTCCAGGCTAAATCCCTGATTGCGCCCTCCGGGATTTCAACGATGTACTGGGTTTCATGAGCAAGATTGAGGGAAGGATCGATTGTCAGGGTATTGCCATTCAACGTCAGATTGTAACTTGTGGCGATATCGTATGATGCGACAAGTAAGCCGCCAGTGGTCTTGAGAACGATGTGCCCTGTGCCGCGCTGGATGGCCTCATTGAAAGTGACAACGATATTTGCACCGACAGCCACATCTACGGATCCATCAACTGGTGAAAAAGCAACTGCTCTGGGTGGGTCTGTTTCCAATGATTCCTGAACAATCGCCGTAATGCCATTAATGGCTGTCACTGCCCCCACTTCGCTATTGATGCGCGCAGCTTCTCCAATCAAATTCTGGGGCAACTGATCGCCCAGCACCGCGCTCAGATTCGCTTCAGAAGTCAGTGAAACGCCCGCATGAACGGCGATGGCCTCCGCCAATCCTTCGACCACAGAACTGAAGTCGACGCCAACCCGTTCGGCAAGCATGCCGATAACGGCAATCTGTGTTGCAATTTTCTGCGCAGCCAAGGCGGTGCTGTCTCCTGCAGGCTGGGCAAGCGGGTCATAATGATTCAAATTGATGGCTGATGAAATGCCCAGTGCCTCCCGGACAGCGACTTGGGCCACGCTGGAATTGACCCCTTGTGTCGTGGCGTAAGCATGGACCAAGGTTGTCAACGGGCTGATGACCGATGAGCCGTCCGGAGAAGTCAGGAGCAGGGAATTGGAGAGCCCCGTGTCGATATTGGTGCCTCCGACCGCGATCAAGGCACCCTCAACGTCTATATCCGTCAAGTTGAAATTGCCTTGGGCATCGGTAAACACATTCGTGCTTTCCCCAGGGTCTGCGAGGCCATTGCCATTGGCGTCGATGAAAATATCAGCCCCCGCGATGTAGCCATCGATGACTTTGCCCCACCAACTCTGCTTCAGATATATGCCCGTGGCATCCTTGACCAAGCTCTGCGAGGCGACAAGGGGGGCTGACAGCATGATGGTGATGTCCTTGCCCGGCACGTTGTCCGTTCCGATGTACAGGACATCACGCTCGGGATTGAGCTGAACCTGGCCCATTGACAGAGTACTGCCGGTACCGCTGGAGCCGACAACGGAGAGGTCGGGCAGGCCGGAAACTTCGATCCGATCTCCATTTTTCAATTCAATGGTGTCGACATCGTTCCCGGAGGCCAGAAACAGATACGTATCCTTGCCCAACCCGCCATTCAGGGTATCCGCTCCGGCAAGGCCGTTCAGGACATTCGCGCCGCTGTTGCCAATGATGATATTATTCAGCCCATTGCCCGTGCCATTGATATTTTCGAATGAGAGGACCCCTCCGGTCATAATCAGTCGGTCCACGTGCCCCGGAAGCGCTTCGGCAACCAGCCCAATTGCACTCTCAAAGCCCAAACCGCCGGTCAAAATCAAACGCTCCACATACTCAGGGAGAACACAGGCAACGGAACTGACAATGGTGTCATAACCCTCACCAGAATTTTCAACGACAACGTCCAACGTGCTGTTGACAAAATAGACGTCATCACCCGGGTCACCGTAAAAACGATCAACCCCTGCCGAAGAAAAGATAAAGTCATTGCCCTTGCCGCCAAATGCTGTGATATTAGCAACAAATGTTGTATTAAGAATGTCAGAGTTCTCTGTTCCAATCAGCAAATTTATATTTTGGAAAATTGATTTTTCATCGATTTCATTAAGGATGAATTTAAGACTATCTGTGTAGCTGACAGAATGAGCACTCCCATCAAGCGTAAGCAATGTATGTTCCTTTAAACCGTACTCGATTGGGTCACTTGAAATGTCGACAGAAACTTTCACACGGGAACCAACAATGATATATTGTTTTAAATTTTCTCCAGAGATTGGAACAATATCGTTCGTATGAATGAAATTTACCATCCGTTCATCAGGAATATGTCCCTGAACTGCCGTCCCTGGCTGTCCAAATGTCACTCCGAAGTATTTTGGGTTTGCCGCCCCAAAATTATACATAAAATACTGTGCCATGGCTCCGCCCAGGCTGTGTCCGGTGACGAGAACTCTCTCGATTCCATTGGCAGGATCTTCAGCAAACTTCGCTACGGCAGCAGCGAAATCTTTCAGATCCTTGTAGTGACGATCAATAAGGGCAAAGTCATCCCATAAATCGAGACACTGGACCGGATCACTCCAAAACAAGGAAGAATTGGTCCCCTCAAACGCTATCACCAAGGTTTTTTGCCCATTCAGAATGGACAGACCCACAGATGCCGATGCGTGGCCATTCTCAAAGCGGGTCATATTTCCACTGTCATGAAGCACCTGCTCGGCCGCAGGCGTGAAATCGAGAAGCCCGGCAGGAAGGGCTGTCCAGGTGCTGACCCCGGCGTTGACCTGGTCCACTGCATCCGAAGGAAGCGTTGCATTCGCAAGATAATGGGCGTCTGAATATGCGCGGGCCGCAAGATGTGCCGCTGCCATCGTCATGGGCAAGGTGGTCTCTTTCAGTGTGTCCTGAGATCCGGCAACATTGATGACGATATTTCGCGTCACCCCGCCGGCCGTGGACACCGTGAAGGTGTCGGATACGACCTGGTCGCTCCCCAAAGCCCGCACAACGGCCGCGCTGTTGTTCAGGATATAATTCCAGACACCGTTGGCCCCAATGCTGAACGTACCATAGGTTCCGGCCGTGCCGGGTTGAGCTGCGATGACCGCATCCCCTGTGTCGCGGTCCGAGACGGTGAGTATGCCCGCGACGGTCAGCACACCGTCTTTGCTGACATTGCCGGTTGTCGCGCCGCCAAAGACCGTGGGGTCGTTGGCGCCGATGATGGCCACATTGAAAGGCCGGCTGACGCTGGCCTGCCCGTCGCTGACCGTGGCCGTGAACGAATCCACCGCGTTGGCCTTGAGGCCCTGGATGGCGGCGTTGTTCGGCGAATAGGTCCAGGCGCAGGTGGCGGTGTTGACCGCCAGGGTTCCGTATGTTCCGACCCTGGTCGAAACCCCGCTTGATACCGTGCCACCACTGATGCCGTAGGCCAGGGTCGTGCCCGGGTCAGGATCATTGCCCAGCAGGGTCCCGCTGGCCGGAGCAAATGTGTCGTCGGAGGGGGTGTCGGTGAAGGTCGGAGCGGAAGGTGCGGCCAAGGAAGGAGGAGTGTTGGTTGGAACAGGGGCCGGTGAGTACCAGTCATCCGTGGAGATGTCGGCCATCCCCACCACATTGACAAGTTGGTGAGCTACCGTGCTGCTATCGCCGCCGTAGCCACTATTTCCCCACGAAACAACGCTGCCGTCGGATTTCAGAGCCGCAAAGGCTTGGTCATTTGAAAAAATCTGCGTGACTCCACTGGAAAGCTGGGCGGCCACCGCACTGCTGTTGCCGCCGTAACTGCTGTCTCCCCACGTAACAACGCTGCCATCAGACTTCAGGGCAGCAAAGGCGTAAGAACTGGAAAAAATCTGCGTGACCCCACTAGAAAGCTGGGCGGCCACAGTAATGCTGTCGCCGCCGTAATTG
>JAAYCS010000196.1 GCA_012729655.1 Desulfovibrionales bacterium
GGGAGATGGAGATCATGGGCAAGGTCTCGGCCTTTGTGGTCCACGACCTGAAGAACCACGTCTACACCCTGTCCCTCATGGTCGACAACGCCCGCAAGTTCATCGGCAACCCGGAATTCCAGAAGGACCTGGTGGATTCCCTGGGTAGCACCGTGGGCAAGATGAAGATCCTCATTTCCCAGCTCAAGGGCCTGCCCGAGCGGCAGACACTGAAGCGCGCACCCGTGGGGCTCCTGAGTCTGGCCCGGGAGTCCACCCGGCTGCTGCGCCAGGAGCGCCTGCTTTTCGAGGGCCAGGACGTGGAGGTCCTGGTCGACGGCGAGGAGATGGGCAAGGTGGTCCTCAACCTCTGCCTCAACGCCCTGGAGGCGTCGGCGGAAAGCCAACCCGTGGTCGTCACGGTGGGCATGGCCGCGGAACCCTTTCTGCGGGTCACGGACCGGGGGGCGGGCATAGCCGAGGAGTTCATCAGAGGGGGGCTGTTCGAGCCGTTCAAGTCCACCAAGGCCAAGGGCATGGGCATCGGTCTGTATCAGTGCAAGCAGATCGTGGAGGCCCATGGCGGGCGGATCGAGGTGAGGAGCGTTGTGGGAGAGGGCTCGACGTTCACGGTCAGGCTGCCCGCAGGCAGGGAATGAGGGCCCATGCAGCCGATTTCTGCCCCATGTCCGGGAGGACCCTTGGGTTTCGTGCGGGAGTCTGCTAGGTACAGCCTTCAGGGGAGAGGAGAGGGCAACGTCGCGGACTCCAACACCCAGCACATTTGAGGAAGATCGTGGAACACCTGCTCATCATTGACGACAACGAAGACATCCTGACCCAGCTCAAATGGGGTCTGGCCTCCGAGGCCTACACCCTGCACCTGGCCAAGAGCGTGGACCAGGCCCTGGAGATATTCCGCAAGGTTTCGCCCGGGGTGGTGACCCTGGACCTCGGCCTGCCGCCCCATCCCGACACCTCCGAAGAGGGCTTCCGCGGGTTGGAGGAGATGCTCAACATCAACCCGTCGGCCAAGATCATCGTGGTCACGGGCAACGACGAGCGCGAAAACGCCCTGCAGGCCATCAAGCTGGGCGCCTTCGATTTTTTCCGCAAGCCCATCGACCTGGACGAGCTGCGGGTCATCATCCGGCGGGCCCTGCACCTGCATGCCATCGAGCGGGAGAACGTGGTTCAGCAGGGCGTGCCCGCGGCGGAGGACAGTTGCGGGATCGTGGGGGCCTGTCCGGCCATGCGCGGCATCCTGACCCTGATCAACAAGGTGGCGCCCTCGGACGTGCCCGTGCTGGTCTCCGGGGAGAGCGGGACCGGCAAGGAGCTTGTGGCCCGGGCCATCCACGCCAAGAGCCCGCGTAAAAACGGCCCAATGGTGTGCATCAACTGCGGGGCCATCCCCGAGAACCTGATCGAAGCCGAGCTCTTCGGCCATCAGAAGGGGGCCTTTACCGGGGCCGTGGCCACGGTGCAGGGCAAGGTCGAATACGCCGACAAGGGCACCCTTTTCCTGGACGAGATCGGGGAACTGCCCGTGAACCTGCAGGTCAAGCTGCTCCGCTTCCTGCAGGAGATGGTCATCCAGCGGGTCGGCGGACGCCAGGACATCCCGGTCAACGTGCGCATCATCGCGGCCACGAACATCGACATCAATGCGGCCATCAGCAAGGGGACCTTCCGGGAGGACCTCTATTACCGCATCGGCGTGGTCAACATCCACCTCCCCCCCCTGCGCGAGCGGGACGGGGACGTGCGCCTGCTGGCCGAGCACTTCCTGGAGCGCATCGCCAGGGACCTGGGCAAAAGCGTGCGCGGCTTCACGCCCGAGGCCCTGGCCTACCTCCAGGGCTACTCCTGGCCCGGCAATATCCGCGAACTGGAAAACAAGCTGCGCAGGGCGGTGCTGCTGGCCGATTCCTCCCGGATCACGGCCGATGAGCTGGCTTTCGGAGAGGAGGTCGCCCCTGTGAATGGTTTCAACCTGGTGGACAAAACCCTGAAGGAGGGCCGGGCCATGGTCGAGAAGAAAATGATCCTGGCCGCCATGGCCAAATACGAGGGCAACATCATCAAGGCCTCGGAGGCCCTGGGCATCAGCCGGCCCACCATGTACGACCTGTTGAAGAAGCACGGGGTCGAGAGCTAGCCTTCGATTGTTCAACAGACTCACAACGCATGACAAACGGAAACTCGTCGATTCCGCCTGCCCGAAAAACACACTTTGGTATGACTGGTTTCATGCTTTGCCTGGGCTGAAAATATGCTTACCTGGAAGTAAGGAAAGGACCATTTTTGATTGACCGTGTTGGTCTGGCCCGGACCAAGGCCGCAAACCTGCCGGTGGTTCGCGTCAAGGTTGGCCGAGGGCGAGAAATTTGCGGAGTAAAACATGAAAAAGCTCATCATTCTGGCATTGCTTGTCTTCCTGGCCAGGCCCATGTGGGCCGCGACGTGGATGATCGGGGACAATGATGGCTACGGTGCGGGCATTGCCGACAATGCCAAGCACGAGTTCGATGGGATCTGGGCCGGCTGGGACGGCCGCAGCGGGGATGAGAAGACGGCCACCAACGGGGCCCAGTTCACGGACACCTACAGCACGACGCATCCGACTCTGATCACTGTGCGGGCCGTGAAGGGGGCCTATTCCCCGCAGCCTGGATCGGTGGCGACCTTCACCTTCCCGGACTTGGGTCAAGGCTGGACCGAGGGCAGCCTGCTGTTCGACATGGTCGGGTTTCAGGCCGCCGTGTTCGGCTCCGTCATCGTCACCTTCAACGGGATCGTGCAGCCATGGGCATTCACCGATGGTTTTCCCGTGACCAGGGTGCGCTCTTTTGACCTGGGCCAGGACGTCCTGGGGGCGATCAACGAGTTGAGCTCCCTGACCGTGGTCGTTGACCGCAATACATCCAAGGATTTTTACGGGTTTGACTTCCTTATGCTCACCCTGCTCTCCAACGGCCCCACCCCTGTCCCCGAGCCTGCGGGTCTGTTGCTGCTCGGGTGCGGGCTGCTCGGCCTGGCGGCCGCACGCCGGCGTAGTCTGCGCTGAGGGCGCAGCGTCCATTCGCAGAAAGAAAAGCTGGAAGAACCTGTGTTTTTCCAGCTTTTTTATGTGGCTCACCTCAGAACAGCGGCTTGCTGGCCAAGCATCGGTCACCAGAACACGAACCAGGGGCGCTTCTTGTGCGGCAAGGGCACGGGCGCCCATGACTCGAGGCAGAGGGGGGCTCCGGCCAACACGGCCCGGGGGTTGTCCTCCACCAGGCGGGCGGCCGTCTGAGGGCCCACGATCCCGGCCGCGGCGTCCCGGGCGGCGCTGAGCAGGGGCCGCCTGGAACTGGCCCCATGGGCGTCGGTGGCCACGAAATGGACCAGGTGGTGTTCGAGCAGGACGCGGCAGAGGCTGACCAGTTCCGGCCCCAGGCTGCCGAGCAGGCTGGCGGCCGTGATCTGAACGAACAGGCCCATTTCGACCCAGCCCTGCAACCGGGATGGGTCGCTTCTGACATAGGCGTAGCGCTCGGGATGGGCCAGGATCACGCGCAAGCCCTGGGCGAGCAAGGACGTGAGGGTGCGTTCCGTGTCCCGGGGCAGGAACAGGACGGGCAATTCCAGCAGCACCCACGGTCCGTCGTTGAGGGTGGCCAAGCGGCCCTCCTTGAGCCCTGGCTCCAGGTCCATGTCCAGGCTGAGTTCGCTCCCGCCCCAGACCTGCAGGGGGATGCTGCCGACCTGCAGCCGTTCCCGCAGGACGGCCACGGCCACGGCGATTTCGGCCCCCTCGTTGGGGCAGAGCATGGGATGCCAGTGGGGGGTGCACACAACCTCCCGGATCCCGTCGGCCACGGCCATGCGGGCCATGGCCATGGCCTCGTCCATGGTCCTGGGGCCGTCGTCGAGTCCGGGCAGGAGATGGCAGTGGATGTCGATCATGGGCAATTGCGACGGCAGGCGGAGTGGAGAGGGGGGCCGGCGGTGGACTCCGCGCAGAACATCATGGCTTCTGCAGCACGAATTGGGCCATGCGCAGGATTTCCGGTTCAGAGTCGGACCTGAGGATGTAGCGGTATCGGCCCATGGCGTTCTGGAAGAGGGGGGGATTTTCGCCGTAATCCACCAGGCGGTGCCCGAACACGCGCAGGATGTCGGCATGGCCGTGCGCGTAGTGGCCGTCCCGCCGTCCGAGGTAGCAGCAGAAATACTTTCTGTGCCTCGCCACCTCGGCGCTGCCATGGGCGACCATGCGGGCATAGGCCGCATACAGGTCGTCGTCCACACTGAAGTTCATCATGTCGAGGATGGGTCCGCCGGGGGGCCGGCAGTTGATCTCGATGGGCATGTACCCGTCGCGGACAACGAAGAATTCGAAGTGGAAGAACTTCCTGCGGATGCCGAAGCGCTCGACCAGGGAGGAGCCCACCTGTTTGAGTCTGTCCGGCATGGCGCGGTTCACGTAGAAAAAGACGTCCTTGCCCAGGACGTAGTCCAGGATGCCGTCCCCGTAGACCAGGGAGCTGTCGAAGCAGATCCGCCCGCTTCGGTCGGTCAGGCCGTCATAGGTGACGATTTTGGCGTCGATGAATTCCTCCATGAGGTAGTCGCCGTCGAGTTGCGGCCACAGATGCCTGAGCTGGGCCGTGTCGACGACTTTGTGCACCCCTCCGGCCCCAACCCCTTCGTCGGGTTTGAGGATGAGGGGGTATCCCAGGTCGTGGGCCAGAGCCAGGGCACCCTCGAGATCCTCGACCCGTTGGCCCCTGGCCACGGGCAGGCCGCTGTCCCTGAAGATCTCCTTCATGACCGACTTTTTCTTGAGGCGGTCCAGATCCTGCGGGGTGATGCCCTCGATGCCCAGGGTGTGGTTGATGAAGGCCTCCAGCCGGAGCCACTGTTCGTTGTGGGACTCGACCAGGTCGAAATGCCGCGCCCCGCCCGCGGAGGTCTTGACGTCCAGGAGGGTGTCCAGGGCCCCGCGGACCTCGGCCCGGGAATTCAGGTCCGCCTTGACATACCATGTCAGGGCGGAGCGCACCTGTTCGGGCATGAAATGAAAGTCAGCCTCCCCCATGGCCCAGACATTGACACCCAGTTCATTGAGTCTCAGCACGAAATTGGCGTAGTTGGGGGGGAATTCGGGGGAAAGATAGAGGATGTCCATGGCTCTCTCTGGGGGTGTTGGCCTTCTCGGCCAGCGCAAGAGGGTTTTTAGTGGAGAGAATTGAGCATGAGTTCCCGCCTGTTGTCAACGCGGCCACGGCCGTGGCGCGCACGGCCCTGACGGCTGCGCAGGCCCGCGGGCGCAGATTGACAGCGCGGGAAGAGCTTGTTTATGGACATCCTTTTGTGAACAGGCGAGGGTGGCGGAACTGGTAGACGCACTAGACTTAGGATCTAGCGGGTAACCGTGGGGGTTCGAGTCCCCCCTCTCGCACCAGCCGGGCAGAACGGTTTTGTGGGCCGGGGGGTTGATGCGCGGCGACGTCACCGTGGCGGGAGTGGTCAGCAAATTTCTTCTGTATGAATGAACGCCGATGCGCACATATCCCCGCAGGCCCGGAGGGCCAGGCAGGACAGGATGAGATCTTCGGGCTGCAGGCGCTGCCAAACCGTTCTGTCCGCAGATGCGCTTTCGGGCGTACATCGCCATAAAAAACATCCGGGCCTCCGCAAGGCCCAGGTCAAAGGAGTCAGTCATGGAGTACAAAGTCGAGGAATTGTCCCCGGTCAAGCGCAAGGTGACCGTCGACGTGGGGGTCGAGGAAGTGCAGGCCGCCCTGGCCGCCACAGTGGCCCTGTACCGCAGGGACGCGGACATCAAGGGGTTTCGCAAGGGCAAGGTGCCTTCTTCCGTGGTGGAGGCCAAGTTCCGCAAGCAGATCCACGGGGAGGCCACCAGTGACCTGATCAACTTCCACATCAACGAAATCATGGGCGAGCTGGGCCTTTCCCCCCTGTCGCGCATCGATGTGGACGCCAAGGAGATGGTCCGCGAGGAGCCGTTCTCCTATTCTTTCTCCTTTGAGATCGCGCCCAAGTTCGACCTGCCCGAGTACAAGGGTCTGGCCGTGGAGGAAGAGGAGGTCGCGGTGGATCCCCAGCAGGTCGAGGACGTGGTGGAGCGCATCCGCCAGAACATGGCCAAGACCGTGATCATCAAGGAGGAGCGTCCCGTGGTCAGCGGCGACATCGCCGTCATCGACTTCCAGGCCTTCCAGAATGGCCAGGCCATGGAGGGGATCGCTGCCAACAAGTTCGAGCTGCCCCTGGGCGAGGGCAATTCCCTGCCTGAGTTCGAGGACATCGTCGTCGGCATGACCCCGGGCCAGAGCGCGGAGCGCGAACTGACCTTTCCCCCTGACTTCATCAACGACAAGCTGGCCGGCCAGACCGTGAACATGCAGGTCACCCTGCACGCCATCAAGGTCCGGCAGCTTCCCGACGTGGATGACGATTTCGCCGAACTGGCCGGCGGATACAAGAGCGTGCAGGACCTGAAGGACGCCATCCAGAAGTCCTACTCCTCGACCCGCGCCCAGCTGGTCAAGGGCGACGCCCAGAAGAAGCTGCTCGACCAGATCAAGGCCCAGGTCAGTTTCGAGCTGCCCCAGAGCGTTGTGGAGGAGCAGATCGACAAACAGGTCGTGGAATTGCAGGGCAAGCTTGAGCGCCAGGGCAAGAGCCTGGCCTCCCTTGGCCGCACCCCCCAGGAACTGCGCGCCGAGCAGCGTCCCATGGCCGAGGAGGTGGTCAAGTCCTCCCTGGTCCTTCTGGCCATTGCCGCGGCCGAGGGCCTGAACGTGGAGCCCCAGGAGGTGGACCTGGTCCTGCAGAAGATGGCGGCTTCCACGGGGCAGGATTTCCACTCCATCAAGGACTACTACGAGCAGCACAACCTGATGATTCCCTTGAAGGATCGCGTCCTGGCTGACAAGGCCATGGAGATTGTCTATTCCCACGCCCAGGTGGCCAAGGTTCCCGCGGTCCAGGGTGAGGCCACGGCCTAGCAGACCCCCGGGGGCCGTCTTGTTTCCGGCCCCCTTTTTCCCCCCGGGACGCGGGACAGCCCGTTTCCCGGTGGGCATCCTCCACCATCCCGCACCCCCGTTACGTTCTCCCCTTGACACCTTGTCCGGGAGCGTTATTTTTCAAGTCTTTGGAATCAGCACGCAGTCCGTGCACGAGGAGCATTCATGGTCAGCAATTCCGTATTCGTCATCGAGAACACCGGCCGCGGCGAGCGGATGTACGATATCTATTCCCGCCTGCTCAAGGACCGCATCGTGCTCCTGGGCACCCCCATCGACGACCACGTCGCCAACTCCATCTGCGCCCAGCTCCTGTTCCTGGAGTCGGAAAACCCCGAGAAGCAGATCAACGTGTACATCAATTCCCCTGGGGGGTCGGTCACGTCGGGCATGGCCATCTACGACACCATGCAGTACATTTCGGCCCCCGTGGCCACACTCTGCATCGGCCAGGCCGCCAGCATGGCCGCGGTGCTGCTGGCCGCCGGCGAGAAGGGCATGCGCTACACCCTGCCCCATTCGCGGATCATGATCCATCAGCCCATGGGCGGGTTCCAGGGCCAGGCCACGGACATCGCCATCCAGGCCAAGGAGATCATCCGCCTGCGCGGGGAACTGAACGGCATCCTGGCCAAGCATACCGGGCAGACCCTGGAAAAGGTTGAACAGGACACGGAGCGGGATTATTTCATGAGTGGCGAGGAGGCCTGCGCCTACGGCCTCATCGACCAGGTCCTGGCCTCCCGCAAGGACCTGGGCTAGCCCGCAGATCACGAATCATTGAGGTATGTATGGCTGAACGAAAGAAACGCACCGGCAAGGATCTGAACTGCTCCTTTTGCGGCAAAGGTCAGGACGAGGTCCAGCGCCTCATCGCCGGCCCGGATGTCTATATCTGCAACGAGTGCATCGTCCTGTGCGATGACATCCTCAAAAACGACAACCGCAAGGAAGAGCTCGATTCTTCCGAGATCCCCCTGCCCAAGGAGATCAAGGCCGCCCTGGACGACTACGTGGTCGGCCAGGACGACGCCAAGAAGATCCTGTCCGTGGCCGTGTACAACCACTACAAGCGGATCAAGTATCATGCCCAGGCTGCGGACGACGTGGAACTGGACAAGAGCAACATCCTGCTGATCGGCCCCACGGGCTCGGGCAAGACGCTCCTGGCCCAGACCCTGGCCCGCATCCTGAAGGTTCCCTTTGCCATTGCCGACGCCACCACCCTGACCGAGGCCGGCTATGTGGGCGAGGACGTGGAGAACATCCTGGTGCAGCTGGTGCAGAACGCGGACTATGACCTGGAAGCGGCAGCCAGGGGCATCATCTACGTGGACGAAATCGACAAGATTTCGCGCAAGTCCGACAGCCCGTCCATCACCCGCGACGTGTCGGGCGAGGGCGTGCAGCAGGCCCTGCTGAAGATCATCGAGGGCACCGTGGCCAACATCCCCCCCAAGGGCGGCCGCAAGCACCCCCAGCAGGAGTTCATCCGGCTGAACACCTCGAACATCCTGTTCATCGTCGGCGGCGCCTTCATCGGCCTGGAGGACATGGTCAAGCAGCGCGTGCAGGGGTCCGGCATGGGGTTCGAGGCCAAGGTCCGCCGCAAGGGGGACGCGAACACCGACGCCCTCCTGAAACAGGTCCATCCCATGGACCTCATCCGCTATGGGCTCATCCCGGAGTTCACGGGCCGCATCTCGGTCATCACCTCCCTGACCGAGCTGACCGAGGACGATCTGATGCGCATCCTGCAGGAGCCCAGGAACGCCCTGATCAAGCAGTACCAGAAGATGTTCGAGCTGGAGAACGTGGAGCTGAAGTTCACGACCAACGCGCTGAAGGCCATAGCCGCCAAGGCCATCAAGCTCGAGACCGGGGCCCGCGGCCTCAGGTCTGTCATGGAATCCATCATGCTCGACATCATGTACAACGTGCCGTCCATGAAGAACGTGGCCGAGTGCGTGATCAACAGTGCCGTGGTGGAGGAGGGCAAGGAGCCGCTCATCCTGAGTAAACCCGAGGCCAAGAGCGCCTGACCCAGCCGGCCAGCACGGCTCAGCGAGACCAGTCATGTCCGATGCCATCATTTTCGAGAAAGCCACGTCCGAGAGCATGATCCTTCCGGTCATGTCCCTGCGGGAAGTGGTCATGTTCCCCAAGTCCATCGTGCCCCTGTTCGTGGGCCGGGATTCGTCCATCAAGGCCATCGAGATGGCCCTGGACAGATACGAGAAGCGGATTTTCCTGGTCACCCAGAAGGACCCCGGCCAGGAGCGCCCCGAGGTCCACGGTTTGTTCGAGGTCGGGACGGTCAGCAAGGTCCTGCAGATGCTCAGGCTGCCCGACGGGACAATCAAGGTCCTGTTCGAGGGCTTGTACCGGGCAGGCTGGGACCGGGAGCGCGGGCTCATGATCCGGGACGAGATCCAGATGGTGCGGGTGGCCTCCCTGCCAGACAGGGAGGACAGTTCCCTGGAGGGCGAGGCCCTGGTCCGGGCCACCCACGAGGCCGTGGAGGAATACGCCCAGGTCAATCGCAAACTGGCCAAGGAGACGGTCATGGCCATCACCGGCGTGACCCAGCCCGGCCGCCTGGCCGACACCATCGCCCCCCACCTCAAGGCGCCTTTTGACCGCAAGCAGGCCGTGCTGGAGATCCTGGACCCGATCCATCGCCTGGAGCGGGTCTATGAACTGATCCAGGAGGAAATCGAGGTCTTTTCCCTGGAGAAGAAGATCAAGGGCCGGGTCAAGAAGCAGATGGAGGAGAACCAGAAGGACTATTATCTGGGTGAGCAGCTCAAAGCCATCCACAAGGAGATGGGCCGGGATTTCGACCCCAAAGCCGATGTGGAGGAACTGGAGGCCCAGCTCAAGGCCAAGAACATGCCCGAGGAGGCCCGGGAAAAGGCCATGGCCGAAGTCAAGAAGCTGCGCCAGACTCCGCCCTCGTCGGCCGAATACGCCGTGCTGCGCAACTATGTGGACTGGATCCTGGCCCTGCCGTGGAAGGCGGTCCGCGAGCTGGAGATCGACATCACCGAGGCCCAGAAAATTCTGGACGACGACCACTACGGGCTGGAAAAGCCCAAGGAGCGCATTCTCGAATACCTGGCCGTGCAGGCCCTGGTCAAAAAGCTGCGCGGCCCCATCCTCTGCCTGGTGGGCCCTCCCGGTGTGGGCAAGACCTCCCTGGCCAAGTCCATTGCCCGGGCCACGGGGCGGGAGTTCGTGCGTCTGTCCCTGGGCGGAGTGCGGGACGAGGCCGAGATCCGCGGTCATCGCCGGACCTATGTCGGGGCCCTGCCGGGCAAGATCATCCAGTCCCTGCGGCGGGTGTCCTCCAACAATCCGGTCTTCTGTCTGGACGAGGTGGACAAGATGAGCATGGATTTCCGCGGTGACCCTTCGGCCGCCCTGCTGGAGGTGCTTGATCCGGAACAGAACATTGCCTTCAACGACCATTACCTGGACATGGACTACGACCTGTCCCAGGTCTTTTTCATCACCACGGCCAATTCCCTGCAGACCATCCCGCTGCCCCTGCAGGACCGCATGGAGATCATTTCCATCCCCGGCTATCTGGAAACCGAGAAGGAGCGCATCGCCTCGGATTTTCTGCTGCCCAAGCAGACGAAGCTGCACGGGCTGACCGTGCAGAACCTGACCCTGTCCAAGGGTGCGATCCTGGAAATCATCCGCCGCTACACCCGGGAGTCCGGGGTGCGCAACCTGGAGCGGGAGCTGGCCTCCATCTGCCGCAAGGTGGCCCGCACCCTGGTGGAAGGCAAGGACCTGGACAAGAACGTGAGCGTGACGAAATCCATGGTCGGCACCTATCTGGGCATTCCCAAGGTCCGCCACGACCAGCGCGAGGAAGAGGCCCAGGTCGGTGTGGCCACGGGTCTGGCCTGGACCCAGACTGGCGGGGAGCTCCTTTTTGTCGAGGTGGCCCTCATGCCGGGCACGGGCAAGATCGAGATCACAGGCAAGCTCGGTGACGTCATGCAGGAGTCGGCCCGGGCCGCCATCAGTTACATCCGCTCCCGTTCGGAGATGTTCGGCCTACGCCGGGATTTCTACAAGGACGTGGACATCCACATCCACGTGCCCGAAGGGGCCACGCCCAAGGACGGCCCCTCGGCCGGAATCACCCTGGCCACCTGCCTGGCCTCGGCCCTGCTGGACATTCCGGTCAGACACGACGTGGCCATGACCGGCGAGATCACCCTGCGCGGGCGGGTCCTGCCCATCGGGGGGGTGCGCGAGAAGCTGTTGGCCGCCCATCGCGGCCTGATCACCCGTGTGCTCCTGCCCAAGGAGAACGAGCGCGATCTGAAGGAGGTGCCCAAAACCATCCTCAAGGACCTCCAAGTCGTGCTCGTGGAGAGCATGGACCAGGTCCTGTGCGAGGCCCTGCTGAACGTGACCAGGGAGAGCCTTTTCTGCACTGAGGCCGATGTCATGCCCATCTCCAAGGCCCTGCACAAGAGCCAGACCTGCGTGAGCCACCAGTAGTGCTGCCCCGCCTGACGCGGGGCTTTTTTTCGGCCATGCGGGGTTTTCCCCCTTGCAAAAGCGCGTCCGGGCCTTAGAAGGCAAAGGACACTTTGAACCTCAACGTTGGCTGCAGCCATGCACCCCGAACATGGCCGTGCCCCCTCAGGAGTACCACATGAACAAAAGAGATAACGTCGTCACCTTCCTGGGCAACCCCCTGACCCTGCTTGGCCCGGAGATCAGCGTGGGCATGACCGCCCCGGACTTCAGCGTGGTTGACAACGACCTCAGTCCGGTCACCCTGGCCGATCTGGCCGGCAAGGTGACCATCATTTCGGCGGTCCCGTCCCTGGACACGCCGGTCTGCGACATGGAGACGCGCCGATTCAACCAGGAGGCCCAGGCCCTGGGGGACAAGGTCAAGGTCCTGACCGTGAGCATGGATCTGCCTTTTGCCCAGAAACGGTGGTGCGGCAATGCCGGGGTGCAGAACGTGCAGACCGTTTCCGACTACCAGACCGCCTCCTTTGGCCAGGCCTACGGCGTGCTGGTCGAGGGACTGCGCCTGCTGGCCCGGGCCATCTTCGTGCTCGACGCCAAGGGCAAGGTGGCCTACGTGCAGATGGTTCCGGAAATGACCCACGAGCCGAACTACGCGGCTGTGCTGAACGCGGTGAAGAACTTGCTGTAATCGGTCACGATCAAAGAACGAGGTGCGCCATGCTTTCAGACAAAATGGAAAAAGCTTTGAACGATCAGGTCAACGCGGAGATGTTCTCCGCCTATCTCTATCTGGCCATGGTGGCCTATTTTCAGGACAAGAATCTGAGCGGGTTCGCCAACTGGATGAACGTCCAGAACCAGGAGGAGACCTTTCACGCCATGAAGTTCTTCCGCTACATTGCCGAGCGGGGCGGCCGGGTCAGCCTGGAGGCCATCGAAAAACCCCAGTTCGAATGGGAGAGCCCCCTGGCAGCCATGGAGGCGGCCCAGAAGCATGAGGCCTACATCACCGGCCGGATCAACGATCTGGTCAATCTGGCCATCAAGGAAAAGGACCATGCCACCAATAGCTTTCTGCGCTGGTTCGTGGACGAGCAGGTGGAGGAAGAGGACAGCGTCAACGAAGTCGTGCAGAAACTGCGCCTGCTCGGCTCCCACGGGGGCGGGCTGTTCATGATGGACCGGGACCTGGCCACCCGGGTCTTCACGCCTCCGGCGGAATAGGCTGCGACGGTTGAATGACATACTACGTGTGACGGGGCAGGGCGACCTGCCCCTTTTTTGTCTCCCAGCAGGCGGGCTGCGGAGCGCACCATGAAATGCATTGACAAGGTCACGACCAGGGCCATAGACCCTCGAACTGCCTTGGGTGGCAGATCCAAGTCTGTCTGGGCAACCAAACCGTTGAATGTACTCGCATGGAACGAATCTGGGTCAAGATTTCGCGCATGAGTCGCTATGCCTACCTGCGCATCGTGCGCATCAAGGCCCCGGCCGAGTCCATCGCCCTGGGTCTGGCCGTGGGCGTGTTTTCCGGAGCCATGCCGTTTCTGTCCCTGCAGATGTTCATCGCCGTGTCCCTGGCCCTGCTCCTGCGCGGCAATATCGTGGCCGCGGCCCTTGGGACCTGGTGGACCAACCCCTTCAACTGGGCCATCGTCTTTCCTCTGCTCTATATCTTGGGCAAGATCTTCGTGCCGGGTGACATCGTGCAATTGAGCATCGCCGAACTCGCCGACCTGCCACTTCTTGAACTCCTGCATCAGGGCTGGAAATGGCTGCTGATCACGACCCTGGGCGGCTGCATCGCAGGCATACCCCTGGCCGTGGGCTCCTATTTCGTGGCCCTGCGGGCCGTGCGCCTCTATCACGACAAGAGGGCCAGGCGAAAGCTTGAACGGCAGCGCGGGAAGCTGCATCGTGACTAGCATGCCGGACTTCGCCTCGCCCAAGAGATCCCTGGGCCAGAATTTTCTGGCCGACCCCAACATCTGCAGGCGCATCGTGGCCACCCTGGGACTCGAACCAGGCGACCCGGTCCTTGAGATCGGACCCGGCCGCGGGGCCTTGACCAGGATTCTGAATGAGCATTCCGGTTTGGTCATGGCCCTGGAAAAAGATTCGGACCTTGTCCGCCATGTGCGGCAGACCTTTCCGCGCGTGGGGGTGATCCATGCCGATGGGCTGGAATTCTGTTGGGAAGGGACAGCGGCCATGCCCGGTCTGTGTCTGGTCGGCAACCTGCCCTACAATGTGGCTTCGCCCATGATCTGGGAAATGGTCAGCCGGTGCCGGAACTGGAAGACCATGGTCTTCATGGTCCAGAAGGAAGTGGCCCAGCGGCTCACCGCACGGGAGGGAGGCAGGGCCTACGGGGCCATTTCGGCCTGGGTCGGGAATTTCGTGCGCCCGGAATTCGTGTTCACGGTTCCTCCCCAGGTGTTCCGCCCCCAACCCAAGGTCCATTCGGCCGTTGTCAGGTTATCGCCCCGGCCCGATGCAGCCTGGGCCGAGGCCAGGAGACTGTCCGTGCTGCTCAAGACCCTGTTTTCCCGGCGGCGCAAACAGCTGGGCACCATTCTGAAGTCCGGCTGGTCCGCACAGATGGAGGAGTGGTGCGCCCTGAACAAAGTGGACAGACGGGTCCGCCCCGAAGACCTGGGTCCCGACCAGCTGCGTGCCCTGGCCTGCATTGCCGTGGACGTGGGTGGGCCACGCGACCCGAACTTGCCCGAGAGCTCTCGTTGTGACTGCCTTGCGTGAAAATAAGCTTGACTTTGCAAGGAAAAATCTGTTTGCCTGCGCACTGAACATTTGCGCGCGAGGGGGCACGGTCCGTATGGTGCCTCCCTGGACATACGCCATGTATTCCAGTATCACATGGCGCATCGGGCCCGTAAATTTCGAGATCAGGCTTGAATCACAAACTGTTGACGGCTGCGGGCCATGGGGTTTCTGGAGAACCTTCCGCATCCGTTGGTGAATTACTGCAAAGGAGGAAGACTGATGACGAAGGCAGAATTGGTAGCGAAAATGGCTGAAAAGGCTGGGCTGACGAAGGCTGACGCTGAACGCGCCCTCACCGAATTTCTGAAGGCCGTCCAGGAAACCCTGGTGAAAGAAAAGAAGATGACCCTCACCGGTTTCGGCACATTTGTTGTCGAAGAGCGACAGGCCCGCACCGGGCGCAACCCTCGCACCGGCGAAGAGCTGAAGATTCCCGCCTGCAAGGTCGTCAAGTTCCGGCCCGGCAAGGATCTGAAGGACGCAATCAAGTAAGGCCGCAAGGGGGATCGTATGCTGCACGGGGAAACTGTTCAGAGCCCGTTGCCCCAGGATTTGCCCTGGTGGCAGCCTGACCATGCCATCTTTTTCGGAGTTCTCTACGCGGTGCTTTTCATTATCGGGTCCGGCCTTGGAGTCGTCATTCTGAAGTCTATTGCCGAAACCGTGAAAGAAAAGTTGTAATAGCCTGATTTATATGTTTTTGAGGGCGCCTTGAGCGCCCTTTTTTTATGCGATTTTTTTCTTGCCACGGGTCAGGGCTTTGCGTAGAAATCAAAATTTCCTGCGCGTCGCCAGACGCCGGAAGCGAGAACGGGACGGGAGGTGATCCGTTTGCCAGGTGTATACATGGGTGACAGCGATACGTTTGACTACTCCCTGCGGAAGTTCAAGAAGCAGGTCGAGAAGGCAGGCATTCTTTCCGAGCTGAAAAAGCGTCAGCATTTCGAAAAGCCCAGCATCCAGAAGAAAAAGAAGGAAGCTGCGGCCAAGAAACGGCTGTTGAAAAAGATCCGCAAACTCCAGGTGATCTGATGAGCCTTGCTCAACGCATTGAAAAAGACTTCATCGTCGCGTTCAAGGCGAAAAAGACTGACGAGGTGGCTGTCTTGAGAATGCTCAAGGCAGCCGCCAAGAACAAGCAGGTCGAGCTCCGGCGGGAGTTGACCGAGAGCGAGATGCTTGACGTTGTGGCCAGGCAGGTCAAGCAGCGTCAGGAGTCCATCGATCAGTTCCGGGCTGCGGGCCGGGACGATCTGGCCGGAATCGAAGAGCGCGAGATGTTCATCCTGCAGGCTTATCTTCCCACGGCGCTCACTCCCCAGGAAATGGCGGAGGTCGTCGATGCGACCATTCAATCCCTTGGTGCCGCCGGAATGAAAGACATGGGCCGGGTTATGAACGCCATCCTGGGCGCCCATGCCGGCCGTGTTGACGGAAAGGAACTCAGCGCCCTGGTGCGCGCGAAACTTTCGTCGTAATCTTATGGATTCAAGAACAATCCAGCTGCTGGAATTTCCCAAGGTCCTGCAGCACCTTTCGTCGTATGCCGTGAGCGAGGCGGGCAGGGATGCCTGCCTTTCCCTTTTGCCCAGGACCGACATGGCCGAGATCGGCGAGCGTTCGGCTCTGGTGCGTGAGGCCGTGCACTTCTGCGCGCACACCGATGTGCGCCTGGCCACCTTTCCCGACGTAGCCGGAATTTTTTCCTTTTTGCGCAACCCCCTGGCCTTCCTCGACCAGGACGGCCTTGTGGGGGTGTGGGAGATGCTTTCGGCCGCGGCTGCATTGCGGGAAGCCATCGGCGCTCCGGACGCGGGGCGATACCCGGGTCTGGCCAGTCTTGCGGCCGGCCTGACCCTGCCGCCCAAGTCCTGGTCGGGTCTGAGGCGCTGCCTGGCCCCGGACGGGACCATCAAGGATGAGGCCTCGCCAGAACTCTATTCCGTGCGGCAGGAAATCCGCCGCGTCCAGCAGATGTGCACCCGCAAGGTGCAGGATTTTGTGCAGGGCGGGGACCTGCAGTCCATCCTGCAGGACGAATATCTGACCGTCTCTTCCGACCGCTACGTCCTGGCGCTGAAAACCAATTTCAAGGGCCGGCTCAAGGGCATCGTGCACGACTATTCCCAGACCGGGGAGACCTGCTATTTCGAGCCCCTGTTTCTGGTGGAGCTCAACAATGACCTGCAGGAGCACCGGCAGGAGGAGCGGGCAGAGGAACAGAAGGTTCTGCGCTTCCTGACCGACCTGATCCGTTCCGAGCAGGACGAGATTGAGCGTACTTTTGCCGGGCTGGTCCGCTTTGACGTGCTCCTGGCCATCTGCCATTACGCCCGGCAGACAGATGCCCACGTCATCGACATCGCCAAGGACTCTGTCCTGCACCTCCGTGAAGCCCGCCATCCGCTCCTGGTTTTTGGCCATGACCAGGTCGTACCCGTGGATATCGTCCTGCAGGAGGGGCAGCGGGTCCTGGTCATCACTGGCGGCAACGCCGGGGGCAAGACCGTGTGCCTGAAGACATTGGGTCTGCTGGGGATCATGGCCCACGCCTGCCTCCCGGTCACGGCGGCCGAGGGCAGCACACTGCCGTTCTGGGACCGGTTCGTGGTTTCCATGGGCGATGAGCAGTCCATCGAGCAGAGTCTGTCCACATTCACGGCCCAGATCAGGCATTTCAGCGAGGTGTGGCCGCGCATTGACGCCCGCACCCTGGTCATTCTGGATGAGTTCGGGGTCGGCACGGATCCCAGCCAGGGCGCGGCCCTGGCCCAGGCCGTGGTTGACGGGCTGCTGGAAAGGCAGGCCTGGGTCGGTGTGGCCACCCACTTTCCGGCGTTGAAGGCCTACGGACTGTCCAGGGAGGGCGTCCGCGCGGCCTCGGTCATATTTTCCCCCGACAGTCACAAGCCCCTGTATAAACTGGGTTACGATCAGGTCGGGGCCAGCCGGGCCCTGGATGTGGCCCGTGAACAGGGCCTGCCTGAGACCATTCTGACACGGGCCCAGGAATACCTCTACCTGGACGCCGGGAACAGCGAAGAGATCTTCGAGCGCCTGAACCGCGTAGCCGCGGCCAAGGAGGATGAATTGGCCGCCCTCAAGGCCGAAACACGCGCCTTGGAGCAGAAATACGCCCGCAAGCTGGAAAAGCTCGATCAGGAGCGGGCCCGCGTGCTGAACGAGGTGCGGGAGACGTCGCGGGAGATCATGCGCCAGTGGCGCGAGGGCCGCCGCGGCCGCAAGGAGGCATTGAAGGAGCTGGCCGACCTGCGTGGTTCCGTGGGTGAGCCGGGGAGTCCTCCTGGGGACGAGGAGCAGAAACTTTCCCTGCAGGTCATTGCCCAGGGGCAGGTCCTGTTTTATGTACCCTGGAGCAGAACCGGCCGGGTCATGGAGGTGGATCCCAGGAAGGAGCGCATCCGCCTGGACATGGCCGGGGTCAGCCTGTGGGTGGGACTTGCCGACGTGCGGCCCGCCGGGAAGATGGACATCCCTGCTCCGGGAACGACCGCCATGCGGGGCGACGTGGCCGCAGCTCCGCCCCTTTGCCTCGATCTGCGCGGAATGCGCACGGACGAGGCCGAAGCGGAGCTGGCCCGGTTTCTGGACAAGGCCCTGCTGGCCGGGCGGACCGAGGTCGAGATCGTTCACGGCATGGGCACCGGCGCCGTGCGACGGACCGTGCACGAGCATCTGCGCAGGTCCAAGGCTGTGGCCAGTTTCAGTCTGGGCAACGCGGACGAGGGCGGAGACGGTATGACCAAGGTGGTCCTGGCCGGGTAAACATGCAAGGCGGAGCCGGATGAGCACGTTCGACCAGGGGCTGATCGCAGAGATAAAGAATCGTCTGCGCATCGAGGATGTCATCGGCCGCTATGTCGAACTGCGCCATGTCGGCACCAGGCTGGTGGCGCCGTGCCCCTTTCACCAGGAGACCAAGCCGTCCTTTTCGGTCAATCCGGAAGGGGGCTTTTATTACTGTTTCGGGTGCCAGGCTTCGGGTGACATCATCGAATTCTATCGGGCCATCAGCGGCCTCGATTTCGGCGAGGCCGTGGAAGCCCTGGCCCATGAGGCCGGGATCCCCATTCGCCGCCGGCCCGAGCGCAATGCCGACGGCGGAGTGTCGCGGACCCAGTGCCTGGAGGCGCACGCCCTGGCCGCGGTCTTTTACCGACGCGCGCTGCAGGGCCAGGCCGGGCAGGCCGCGCGGGACTATATTGCGCGGCGTGGGCTGGCCGCGGAGATCGTGGAGTCCTTCGCTCTGGGCTGGGCCCCAGCGGGCTGGAACGAACTGCGCGACCACTTGCGCAGCCGAGGGATCGGGTACGAGGCCGCCGAAAAGTCCGGCCTGGTCAGCAAGTCCGCCAAGGGCAGCTACTACGACCGGTTCCGCGAGCGGCTCATTTTTCCGATCATGAACCTGTCCGGCCAAGTGGTGGCCTTTGGCGGCCGCAGCCTGGTGGACGGCGACGGCCCCAAGTACCTGAACTCGAGCGAGACGCCCATCTACACCAAGGGCGAGCACCTCTACGGGCTCTTCCAGGCCCGGCGGGCCATGTCCCATGCCAAGAGCGTGCTTTTGACCGAAGGGTACGTGGACGTCCTGAGCCTGCACCAGTTCGGCTTTCAGAACAGCTGCGGGGTGCTGGGCACGGCCCTCACAGCCGAGCAGGTCCACCGCCTGTCCGGTTTGGTGGCGCGGGTGGATCTGGTTTTCGATGGGGACAGTGCCGGCCGCAAGGCCTCCCTGCGCAGCGCGGAGATGATTCTGACTCAGGGGCTGAAATGCCGCGTGGTCTGCCTGCCCGAGGGAGAGGACGTGGATTCGGTGCTGCAGAAATTCGGCCGGGAGCGCCTGGAGGAACTCGTGTCCCGGGCCGTGGACGGCCTCGACTACTGCCTGCGCCACGTGTCCGAAAACATGTCCCCCAAGGAGGTTCTGCAGTGGGCCAAAGGTTTCGTGGGGCAGTTGAAGACCCACGAGCTGCAGTCTTTCTACCTGCCCAAACTCGCCACCGGTTTGGGGCTTTCCGAGGCAGAGTGGCGCCAGGTCCTGCACGATCCCGCTGCAGGGGCGTCCAGGCCAGCCCAGGAGCGGCTTGCTACCAGCAACCCGGCCCGGCGGGACAGGAATCTGCTGGCCTTTGCGGTGCGTTTTCCGGAGTACCACCAGGAGTTGCGCCAGTTGGGTTTGGAACGGGCTTTGACCACGGAGCGGGGCAGAAAATTTTGGAACACCATCTTCGGGGCAGACCCGCATGAAGTCCTGATCCGTTTGGACCAGGGCGAAAAACAGTTTTATGTGCAGTGCCAGATGCGCTCCGATGTCACGGCCGACGAAGGCCTGCAGGAGTGGGGCGAAGTCAGTGAATTTTTGCGCCAGACCAACCAGCGCTGCGAGCTGGACAGCCTCAACGAGGGGCTGCGCAGGGCCCGCCAGGAAGGGAATTTTCAGGAGGAACTGCGTCTCCTGGCCCTCATCCAGGAGCGAAGGCAGGGCTGAGAGTTCCTGCTGCCGGTCCCGGCAGCAGGCGACAAGATGTATCAATTTTGGGGGAGCGGATGAGCAATATCAAGGATGTCCAGCAAATTCAGGCGCTGATTGCCGAGGGAAAGAAAAAGGGCTTTCTGACTTTTGATGAACTCAACAAGGCTTTGCCTTCCGAAGTCAATACGCCGGAACAGATCGACGAGATCATTGTCATCTTCGACCAGCTCGACATCGACATCGTGGACGAGAAGCTCACGCGCAGCATCGAGGTGGCCGAGGACGACGGCGAGGAGCTTAAGGACGAGGAGAAGCTGGAGCTGACCGAGGAGGAGGATGGCGGCGACTACTCCTCGCGCAGCAACGACCCCGTGCGCATGTACCTGCGCGAGATGGGTGCGGTGGGCCTGCTTGACCGAGACGGCGAGGTCTACATCGCCAAAAAGATCGAGGCCGGCGAACTGGAGGTCATGTACGCCCTGGTCGAGGTGCCCGTGGCCGTCGAGGAGCTTGTGCGCGTGGGAGAGGACCTCAAAAAGGGCCGCATGAAGCTCAAGGACGTGGTCAAGACCATCGAGGAAGACGATCCGTCCGAGGAGGAAATGAACCAGCGCGAGCGGGTCATCAAGCTCCTGGAAGACGTGAAGAACATCTATCGCAAGAAGCGGCCCCTCTACACCCGCCTGGACGAATGCGCGACGCTGGAGAAAAGGGTCTTTGGCGTGCAGAGGAAGATCATGGACTACAAGGAGAGCGTGGTCCAGTGCCTGCGCGACATCAAGCTGGAAAAGACCCTCATCGACCGCATCATCGAGACCGTGGGCGACTA
>JAAYCS010000197.1 GCA_012729655.1 Desulfovibrionales bacterium
AGGCAGACATCGTAGGGATCACCAGACCCTGCACCAAGCACAATTATCTGGTCAAAAATGTCGCGGATCTGGCCGAGACCATCAAGCAGGCCTTTTACATCGCCAGGACGGGCCGTCCCGGGCCCGTCCTCATCGATCTGCCCAAGGATGTGGTCAACGCCCGGGCAGAGTTTTCCTATCCCGAGACCATCAGCATCCGCAGCTACAATCCCAACTACAGTCCCAACCGCAAGCAGTTGCGCAAGGCAGCGGAACTCATCGCGCAGTGCCAGCGACCCGTGATATATGCAGGCGGAGGAGTGGTTTCCTCCAACAGCTCCGAGGAGCTGACCATGCTGGCAGAGAAGTTTTCTCTGCCGGTGACCACCACGCTGATGGGCCTGGGAGCATTTCCCGGGGATCACGCCCATTGGCTGGGGATGCTCGGCATGCATGGAACCTATACGGCCAACATGGCCATCAACAACTGCGACCTGCTCATTTCCGTCGGGGCCCGTTTCGACGACCGTGTCACCGGTCGGGTCAGCGCCTTTGCTGCCGGAGCAAAGATCATCCACATGGACATCGATCCCACGTCCATCAGCAAGAACGTGGTTGTGGACGTGCCCATCGTTTCGGACTGCAAGCAGGGCCTTGCCGGGCTGGCGGAGGAGCTGGCCAAGATTCCGGCCGTGGATTGGGCGGCCAAACATGCGCCCTGGAACGCCTCTCTGGCCGAGATGCGCGCCGCATATCCCCTGAACTATGCCAAAAACGCCGGGCAGATCAAACCACAGTGGGTCGTGGAAAAAATCTACGAATTATCCAAGGGCGAGGCCATCATCTCCACCGAGGTTGGTCAGAATCAGATGTGGGCGGCCCAGTACTATATCTACCGCAAGCCCCGCACCCTGCTCACCTCGGGAGGCCTGGGCACCATGGGATACGGGTTTCCGGCAGCCATCGGAGCCCAGTTCGCCTTCCCGGACAAGCTGGTCATCGATATCGCCGGGGACGGCTCCATCCAAATGAACATCCAGGAACTGGCCACCGCAGTGAGCTATCAGGTTCCGGTCAAGATCATCATCCTGAACAACGGCTATTTGGGCATGGTCCGGCAGTGGCAGGAACTTTTCTACAAGAAGAATTATTGCGCCACCTGCCTGCACAGCAACCCCGATTTCGTGGCCCTGGCCAAAGCCTACGGGGCCGAGGGATTCCTCGTCGAAAAAGCCGAGGACCTGGAGCCGACCCTGGCGGCCGCGTTTGCTTATCCGGGACCGGTCATCGTCGATGTGCGTGTGGAACCAGAGGAAAACGTCGCGCCCATGGTTCCCGCCGGCGCGGCCCTGACGGAAATGCTTTTGGTGTAGGAGACGGCCATGAGACACGTGCTATCCATTCTGGTCGAGAACGAGCCCGGGGTCCTGTCCCGCGTTGTTGGCCTGTTCAGCGGGCGGGGGTTCAACATCGAGTCCCTGAACGTCGGTCCGACCCTGGAATCCGGGGTGTCCCACATCACCATCACGACCATCGGCGACGAGCAGATCATCGAGCAGATCATCAAGCAGCTGCACAAGCTCATCACGGTCATCAAGGTTGTTGACTTGACCCACCTGCAGGCCGTGGAGCGGGAAATCGTGCTGATGAAGGTCGGAGCCGAGGACTCCAAGCGTGCAGAAGTGCTCCGCATTGCGGATATTTTCAGGTGCAAGGTGGTGGACGTCAGTCCTGATGAGCTGACGCTGGAGCTGACCGGGGATCAAGGCAAGATCAAAGCCGTGGTCGCCCTCCTGCAACGGTTCGGGGTGAAGGAGTTCGTCCGCGCCGGGACCTTGGCCATGCGGCGCAGCATGCAGCTTGCCGATTGATCCCTCCGGCGAGGGGAAAAGGCCTGATCCAACCGGGCCATATACATAAAAAAGGAGTGTGAAATGAAGATTTATTACGACAAGGATGCCGATCTCAATATACTTGGGAACAAGATCGTGGCCATCATCGGGTATGGCAGCCAGGGACATGCCCATGCCCAGAACCTGCGGGATTCCGGCGTGCAGGTCATCATTGGCCAGCGTCCGGGCGGACCGAACTTTCAGCTGGCCAAGGAGCACGGGTTCGAACCGGTCAGTGCGGCCGAAGCTGCCAAAAGGGCCGATCTGATCCAGATTCTGGTGCAGGACCAGTACCAGCCCAAGGTCTACCAGGAAGAGATCCTGCCCAATCTGGCAGCCGGAAAGACCCTGGTTTTTGGCCATGGTTTCAACATCCATTTCAACCAGATCGTCCCTCCCAAGGATGTGGACGTGGTGATGATCGCACCCAAGGGCCCGGGCCATCTGGTGCGCCGCGAATTCGAGAAGGGCGGGGGCGTGCCCTGTCTGGTGGCCGTGCATCAGGACGCAACGGGGCAGGCCCTGCCCAAGGCGTTGGCTTACGCCGCCGGCATCGGAGGAACCCGCTCCGGGGTACTGGAAACGACGTTTGCCGAGGAGACAGAAACAGACCTCTTCGGGGAGCAGGCGGTGCTGTGTGGGGGTGTGAGCGAATTGATCCGGGCCGGATTCGAAACCCTGGTCAGGGCCGGATACCAGCCGGAAATCGCCTTTTTCGAGTGCATGCACGAGCTGAAACTCATCGTCGACCTGCTCTACGAGGGCGGGTTCAAGAAAATGCACCACTCCATCAGCGATACCGCCGAGTATGGCGACTACGTGACCGGTCCGCGGGTCGTGAACGAGGAATCCCGCAAGGCCATGCAGAAGGTGCTGGAGGAAATCCAGGACGGTACCTTTGCCCGGAATTGGATACTGGAAAACAAGGCAGGCTTGCCGTCCTTTCTGGCCAAGAGACGCCAAAGTCACGCGCATCAGGTCGAGAAGGTCGGGGACAGCTTGCGCAACATGATGGCCTGGTTGAAGAAATAGCGCGGGACCACCTTCTTGCCGTGCGCACGGAGGCGGACCGCAGAAAGTCTGTCGCGGGACAAGATCGCCGCAGTGGTGGGCGAAGGGCTGACTGCGGTTTTCCTCAGGAAACGTTGTTTCCATGCATCATCTGCACGGACCCACGCAGGTGGTCCGCTGTCTCTGACAGGCAGCACCCCTGGGGATGTCTGATGATGCGAAGATCGATTGCTTTGATTTGAAAATATTGAAGGGCTCCGGCGGACGGGTAGTCCGGCTGCCGGCAGTCCTGGCCGAGTTTTCAACCCCGGGCATGACCGATGGATAAACCGCTCAACGAGGAACAGCTCCTGTCCAGGGCGTGGACACTGTTCGCCAAAGATGACTATGCCGGTGTCCTCAATGTCTGTCAGCATGGGTACACCCACGGTGTACGCAGCTATGATCTGATCAGGCTCATGCTCGACAGCCTCAATAAGCTCGGCAAGGCCCAGGAACAGGCGGAGGTCACCCTCAAGGTCCTTGGCGAAAATGAATACCCCCCCAAAGTCGCTGCCAAGCTCTATTTCCGGGCCGGCCTCATCTTTCAGCACCAGGACAATCACGACGAAGCCAGGAAAATTTTCCAGCAGGTCAAAATTCTTGATCCTGATTTTCCAGGCATCGAACAGCGCATCAAAGCCCTCAATCCCAGGCGTTCTCCCTCGGGCAGCAGCCGCTATTCCTATCTTCTGGAGACAGGGCTTGTCACTGCTGAGCAAATGGCCCGGGTTTTGGCCCAGGACGCCAAGGATCCCGATCTCGTCCTGCTGACCGACTACAAGATATCCAAAACCGATCTGGGGGAAAGCCTCGCCAGATTCTACAACACGGAATTCGTCCCTTTTTCTCCGAGCAAAGAGCCGCCTTTCGAGCTGTTTGAAAAACGTCGGCTGGATCCCGATTTTCTCAAGCGTTATGGCTGGATACCTTTTTCCCAGGAGGGTCAGGTCATCACGGTACTGATGACCAACCCCTTCGATCTCGGCCGGCTCGATGAAATCAAGTTCATCTACGGCACATCGCACATCGAGGCCAAGGTGGCCCTGGCCGCCGACATCGAGCAGTTCATTGAGCATTTCTACAAACAAATCGGAGGCGGGGACGACCTGGCCGCTGCTTTTGACGAGGATGTCGAAGCTTCAGATACTTCCGGGGCGCTGGATATAAGCGAAGCGGAGCTCAGCGAACAGGACAGCGAGGTGGTGCGCATGGTCAACGCCCTCCTTGTCGAAGCCTGGAGAAAGAACGTGTCTGACATTCATATCGAGCCCAACCCCCATGCCCGGCACTGCATGTTCCGTTTCCGCGTGGACGGGACCTGCTACGAGTTCCGCAAGGTCCGTCTGGCTTTGGCCAGGCCCATTGTCTCGCGTTTGAAGATCATGGCCAACCTCGACATTGCCGAACGCCGCCTGCCCCAGGATGGCAAGATCAAAATCAAGCTGCCCGAGCGCAACAAGCTGGTGGAATACCGCATGGCGACCATCCCCACGCTGGAGGGGATGGAGGATGTGGTCCTGCGCGTGCTGGCCTCGGGCAAGCCCCTTCCCCTGGACAAGCTGGGGCTCTCGGCCCGGAACAAAACAACTTTCGAGCGGATGATCTACAAACCTTATGGACTGATTCTGGTCGTCGGGCCGACCGGATCGGGCAAAACCACGACCTTGCATTCTGCCTTGAGCTACATCAACACGCCGGAGCGCAAGATCTGGACTGCCGAAGATCCGGTGGAAATCACTCAGGAAGGGCTGCGTCAGGTGCAGATGCAGCCCAAGATCGGGCTGACGTTCGCATCGGCCATGCGATCGTTTCTGCGTGCGGACCCGGACGTGATCATGATCGGCGAAATGCGGGACAAGGAAACGGCCCATATCGGCGTGGAGGCTTCCCTCACCGGCCATCTGGTCCTCTCCACCCTGCACACCAACTCTGCCCCGGAAACCGTGACCCGCCTGCTGGACATGGATCTTGACCCATTCAATTTCGCAGATTCTCTCCTCTGCGTCCTGGCCCAGCGCCTGGTCAAGACGTTGTGCACCAACTGTAAGGAAGCCTACACCCCGTCGGCGCAGGAAGTGATGGAAATGGGCATGGAGTTCGGGCTGGGCTGGGAAGAGCATGCCCGGGAGTTCCTGCAGGCCAAACCTACCCTGTACCGCAAGGTCGGTTGCTCCCAATGTGTCAACGGCTACAGGGGCCGTCTTGGCGTGCACGAGCTGATGGTCAACTCTTCAGGCATCAAAATCCAGATCAAGCACCGCAAACCGACGGAGGACATCCGGGCCCAGGCTGTTACCGAGGGGATGCTGACTTTGAAGCAGGACGGGATGCTCAAAGTGCTGCTGGGTCTGACGGACATGGAGCAGGTCCGGGCCGCAACCGGGTAAAGGCCATGATCCTGTCCTCCAGCCAGCTTCGCGCCCTGAAGGAACGCAACGACGAGGAGTTGCGCAAGGGCAAGTATGCCAAATACGGCTATCCAGCCCATACCATTCAGGACCTGCTGCAGACCGTCGATGCCGTGAAAAAAGAGAAAAAAAAATGGAAGCAGTTGGCCCAAGAGCGCGGCCGGGTGCTGCAGGAGGTCGTATCCCTGACTGTCAAGGCAGCTCCAACGGGTTTCGACCCCGATGACGACCTCTGAACAGTCCCTGTGAGAAAGATCGGCTCAGTAGTCGTGTTTCCAGTTCACACCGCCCCCTTCTCGTGAATCCCCGCCCACCTCGGTCTCCACGCTGATCTTGGGAGTAAGCTGCACTTCCACCTTGGTCCGGTCCTGCCCGGAGAGGCTACGCTCGGTCCGGATGTAGTATTTCCCTCCCCAGTATGCGCCGACGCCGACCGCGGTGTTGTCCTTGTCGTCCTGGCTGAATTCCACCTCCTGCAGTCCGAGGCTGGACTTGAGGTTGTTCAGGACATCCGGGCCTGTTCCGAGGCCGGTCATTTCAGCCGCCGCCTGGGCCAGCCGGACAGCCTGCAAGGGTGAGATCTGGCGGGCGGACCGACCGAAAAGGATCATGGCGAGAAGTTCGTCCTGCGGCAGGGCTGGAACGGAAGACAGGGTTACCCGGGGGGAGTTGGCAGATCCGGTCACGTGGACCTGAATCAGTGTTTCCAGGACATGCACCTCTCCCACGACGTCCAGAAGCGGGTTGGGCGGGGTATTGCCGCTGAAGATCAGAGAGCCTTTGGTCAGATCAAAAATACGGTCCAGAAATTCGAGCTTGCCCCGCAGGAGGGTTACCTCACCGTTGATAACGGGACTGTTCTGATTTCCATGGATGTGCAACCGGCCGTGCCACTCCGAATCAAGACCACGACCCTTGACGATCATCCGGGCCGGGATCTGCAAGCCCAGGTCCAGGTCGATCCGGAACGGGGACTGGGATTTTGCCTTGGAACTGGCTGCGACCGGGGTGTTGATCTCCCGCACCTCGATGTGCACTACATCCGGCGGCGCCGAGGAGGGGATGCGGAGCTGACTTGGATCTATGGTCAGCAGACCGTCCAGAGCCATCCCGGAGGAGGGGGAGCCCCGCAGGCCCACGTTCCCGCTGGCCGATGCCTGGGCCAGGTCCATGCGCAGCAGACGACAGTTGTCGAGATCGGCGCCAAAGGCATAGGTCAGGGTGTCCAGATCCATGCTGCCCTGGGCCTGCAGCCTGCCTTTGTCACCGTCAGTGCCTGTGGCCTTCAGTTCAAGGTGTGAACCCGTGGCGCTGGCGTCAAGATCGATTCCTTCGATCACCGTACCACTGCGGAAATTCTCGTAGCGGGCCCCGCGCGTTTGCGCTGTCCCGGTCAAGGAAGGGACGGACCAGGTGCCTCCCATGCGGAAGTCCAGGTCGCATCGTCCTGCCAGGGTCTGGTCGTCGAGATGCAGGAAGTGGGGGAGCAGATGGAGATCCGTGTACCCGGAGATGCGGCCAGAGAGGGGGGTATCGTTAGGGAGGGAGACAGAGAAAAGCTTGGCCATGACAGGGCCGGACAACTGCCCCTCCAACCTGAGGTCGCCGTTGGCAGAGACAAGACCTGTGGCATTCAGGGAGTCTCTGTGCAGCACAATTTCGGCTTTTCCCATGAGCTCCGGCAGGTTTTCCAGACCCGCGGTCTGCATGAGGATGGAATCGCCCTGGACAACCAGTCGGGCAAGAGGATCCTGCGGGGTGCCCCTGATCTCCAGCCGGGCGTGCATCGTGGCGCTGGGCAGATGGGGCCAAAGAACGTGCAACATGGCGGGGTCCATGCCCCTGGCATCGGCGCGGATGTCGGTTCCTCCCGGAGTCATGCTGCCCTGGGAGGTGAACCGGGCTGGGCCGAGGTGAAGGACAAATTCACTCCAACTGGTTTCGGGGGCGGAGATGCGCAGGTCCAAGGGGGATGCCAGACGCAGGTCCTGGCCGAGCAGTTGGCCATTGAGAGAATTGACCAGCAGCCGGAGCGGATCAAGTTTCAACTGTCCGCCGGACCTGATTTGGGTTTTGGAAGCGTCGTCCCTTGCGTCCGCCTGGAAGGAGAGCCCCTGGTCGTCGCCACGCAGGTGAACACCCATGAGATCCGCGCGCAAGGGAGGGTGGAACACTTTGCCGAACTCCAGATGCACGTCTGTGTCGCGCATCGGCCCGGGTATGGCCGTGAAGCCCTTCAGCGAAATCGTGCCGATGCGCGTTCCCAGAAGGTCGAGGTCTTCCCCGCGGCCTTCGAAGCGGAGGGTGTGTCTGTTCTTGTCGCCGACCAGGTCGGCCCGCACCCCCATTTTTCCTGCCAGGGCCAGGTCCAGGGCTTGGCCCAGCGGTCGGAGATCCGCGCTGTTCAAGTCCAGGGTGCCGTCAAACCGGGGGACGTCAAGGGTCACATGACCGTTGGCCTGCAGCCTCGTTCCGGGGAGTTGCACCACCCCTTCCTCCACTTGAAGTGAATCCGTTCCGCCCCTTGTCCGCAGATTGAGGCTCAAGGGCTGTCCGCGCAAGGCGGCTTTGGCCTGCAGCGTTGCCGACTGCAGGCCGGGCAGGCCGTTCAGTGCCGCAGTGGCGCTGAAGGTGTCCAGCACCGCCCTGTCCATGGCAAAGCGAGGGGAGCGGACCTCCAGGGCCATGTCGAAGGATTCAGGTTTTCCGGAAAGACTGCCGCGAACGGAAGTCCCCTGGTCCACGCGCAGGCTGTCCAATGTCAGTTGCGGCAGGCTGGCCTCGATTCCCGCGGAAAATCGCCCTGTGTCCATGTCGATGTCGCCGCGCAGGTCGGCCCTGGATCTGAACTGCACGAGCGCGTCACGGATGGACAAAAGATCCGGAGAAAGGGCCAGATTGGCGGTGATACGGCCGTTGTCGCCTAGCAGTTGCTCTGCAAACGGAGGCATGCCGGAGATACCCGTGGCGTTCACGGCAAGTTTTCCCGCAAAGGCCTGGGATTCGCGGTCCATGGAACCGTGCAGTTCCGATTCCAGAATTGCGGAGATGGGCTGATCTTCGGTTTTGTGCAAAACCGTCCGTGCGCGCAAAACCATATCCGCGTCGAGGGTGCCATTGCCCTCCAGTTCCAGGAGCCCAGCATCCAGACGGATTTCGTGCAGCCGGAGAAGTGTGGCGTTGCCCTCCGCCACGGCTGTTGCCGTCCATGTCTGCAGCCCCCTTGGCAGATCGGGGGTTTGGGCGTCGACATTGGCCCGGCCTTCCCATTGTTTCAGATCCGCCGGCATGTGCAGAGTGAGATCGGCAGCGGCCGTGGGGATGGTCTGTCCGGACAGGTTCCAGTCCTGAAGCTCCATGCGTGCGCGGGCGCTCAGACCCGAGGTGTCGCGTCTCAGTCTGGCGTTGGCAGTGACGGGGCCTGCTTTGATCTTTGCAGGCAGAAGCCAGGAGAGGTCAGAGCCTCTGGCCTGGATCTGGGCGTCCAGGATGTCGCTTTCGAAATCCCATGTGGCGTTGCCCTGGAACATTGCGGGCCGGCCCTGCAGGTCCAGACGCGCGAGGTGCAGAATGCCGTCCCGCCAGAATCCGTGCCCTTCCACCAGAATCTCCCCGTCCGGCAAGCCCGTGAGTCCAGTCCAGGACGGACCGGGGCTGAGGCTCGCGCGCAATGAAAGACTGGGGCCTTCGGTGATGTCGAGGGTGGCGTTGGCTTCCAGCCGGGCGGCGTCGGAAATCCGGGCCTCGATTGTCAGGGGCCAATGGTCCATGGGCCCCGTTCCGGCCAGTTGCAGAGAGATGCCCTCGGTGCTGTTGAGGCCCAGGACGGAATGGATCAGACCGCCCTGGGCCTCGTGCAATTCCAGCTGCAGGGATCCCGCCCTGTCTTGGAAGACGAGGAGGCCGTCAAGTTCTGCGTGGTCCCCGGTCCGGTCCAGCCGGGCCACGCGCAAGCGGGCATGGGTTTTGTCCGGATCCATCTCGATGCCCCCTTGGAGGGAAAAAAAGGCCTCATGACCCATGACAGCAGGCCCGAGACGGATGTGCTGTGCGTCTATGCCGGAGATGGCCAATTCCGGAAGGAGGGCATCGCCCGCAGAGTCTTCGGTTGTTGCGGGCAGCCGGTCCAGATCCAGACGTCGTACGCTGACATCGTGCAGGGACAATCTGCCCCGGAGCAGAGCGCTCAGCCGCGGCCGCAGGCGAAGATCCTCGAGGAGGAGCCATGTCCCTGTCGAGTCGTTCAAGGCCAAGCGCTCCATTGACCAGATGCGGCCCAGTTCGAGTCCGCTCATCTCGAGCTGGAAATTGGCGGAGGCGGTCATCCGTCCGATGCCGTCGAGCAGTGCCTGCCTGCCGGTTGACGTGCCCAGGGCCAGAGCCGCGGCAACGGACAGGGCAACGAGGCTGGCGGCAACAACGAGCGCTGCTGCGCGCAGCCGGGATGTGGCGCTAGCGGGGCACATCAGAAGGCCTGCCCCAGGCTGATGTAGATCAGGAAAGGGTCGTCCACCCCATCACGCCTGTCCAGGGGGATGGCCAGGTCTGCCCGGATGGGTCCGATGGGGGTGAAATAGCGCAAACCAGTCCCTGCGGCCCAGAAATAATCTTCTTTCTCCGAAGGGTTGCGATCCGTAAAGGCCCCGCCTCCGTCCCCGAACAGGACGAACCCGAAGTCCGTGCTCATACGCCAGCGCAGTTCCGCGGAAAAGTCCACGGCGCTGACGCCTCCGAGGGGTTCGTCGTCCTCGTCAAGGAGGCCAGCGTACTGGTAGGCATACCCGCGGACCGAACCACCGCCTCCGGCATAGAGGAGCATGTCCTCGGGGATGCTGTCGCGGCCGGTTCCAGCCAGCAGGGCGTAGCGGCCGCGGGTGGCCAGGATCAGGGATCTGTCCTGGAGCAGGGGCAGGTAGTTCCTTCCTGAGATGCTCCAGAGCACGAAGGAGGAACTGCGCTCCTCCAGGCTGGCAAAGGGCTCGACGCGGCCTGCCAATGTCAGGCCTGAGGTGGGGTCCAGGGGATTGTCTGCCGAGGAGTATTCCAGGATGAGCGGCACGGAAAGAAGATTGAAACGTCTGGTTTCGTCGTCATCGACCTCGGCCAGGCGGTAGGCAAGGCCGTAGCCCACGTTCAGGTCCGCCAGAGGGCGGCGTGCGATGCAGGACAGGGACAGGTTGGTGGTGTCGTAGACGTCGGTCTCCTCGTTCTCGAAGCGGGCCGAGAGGTCGAGGCTCCGCCCTGGGCCATTGAAGTTCGGGAGAATCAGGCCCGCACCGGCCTCCTGGAGCTTTTCGGAAACCGCCGAATTGAGCCGTAACTCCTGACCCGCTCCAAAAATATTGCGGTGAGTCCAGCCCAGTCCTGCTCCGAAGCCCAGATCGGAATAGAACCACAGTCCGGAACGCACGCTGCGAGGGGGCGCTTCAAGGAGGGTGATGCGCATGGCCACGCTGTGTGCTTCAGGCACATGGTCGGTGACGACCTGCACTGAGCGGAAGAGCCCGGTGCGGATGAGCTGTTCGCGCGTTTTGTCCACCAGTCGCTTGTCGTATGGCGAGCCTTTTTGCCAGGCCAGCTTGGCGAAGACGACATCCCTGGATACGTCTTCGAGTCCGAGAATGTCCGTGTCTCCGAATACGGCCTCCGGTCCAGTGTTGATGACGAAGCGCACTGCGACGGTGTCCGTGGCGTGATCGGCCAGGACCTCTCGCTGCTCAGAGACGGGCGATGGTCGCCCATGCTCCCGGAGCCTCTCGAGGAGGGCGTATTCGGTGTCGACGACGGCACCGGAGGAATAGCCCGTCCCTTCCGCCAAGCCTTTCAATATGTCGTTCAGGAGGGACGAGAGAGCGGGATTGTCCGGGTTGAGGATCACTCGGGGTTGGGCGAAAATAAAACGTGGGCCGGGAGTGACATCAAAGCGGACGGTGGGGGGAGTTGTTTGTTCGTCCAGCGCGGCCGCCACCCCGGACTTGAAGTATCCCCTGGATTTGAGGGCCTGGGAAAACGCCTTCACATCGTTGTTCATCCTCGAGCGGAGCAGGGGCAGGGAGTCCGGCGGGTTATCCTGCAGGCCCGCGCAGTCCGAAACCGAGGACAGCATGTCGGTGATTCCATCGGGCAGGTTGGGGATTTCCACCGTGTATTCAATCGCAGCCCCCCGGGACGGCTTTGGGCAGAGGGCAGAAGTCAGGACCAGGGAGAGGATGAGGAGGACCCGCACGGACAGGGCTGGCATTCATGCATCCTGAGGAAGGGTTGGATCGGATTTCCGGCAGGCTGACCAGGTTCGCACAAACCTGTCGACGTCAAACTTCCGGCGCGCCCCCTGCAGATTCATGTAGCGGATCTTGCCGAAAACCGGACGTTCGGTCCAGCCGCGGTCATGAACCCCGCCCATGGACCAGGCGATGCCCGTATACCCGTTGCTGTCCCGGCCATCAAGGCTGTAGCGGTCATTGAGGCGGATGGCGATGCGCAGGGCCTCGTGGACGTCTGGAGTCCACTCCAGAATTTTTTTGGCCCAGTACATCCGCAGGTACCCATGCATCTTTCCGGTGCGCACCATCTGGGTCTGGGCTGCGTTCCAGAGTGGATCAAGGGTTCTGGCATGCTCCAGTTCTTCGGATGAATGCAGGACAGGGCGGGGGTCATGGCGGTGGGCATGCAGCGTTTCTCTGGCCCAGACCGGAAACCCGGATTCCGCATCATAGTCCGGTGTGTACGCACAGAAATTGTCAGCGAGTTCGCGGCGGACAAGAAGCTCCTCGACAAAGGAATCAACCTGCTCGCCCTGCATGGATTGCTCCTGGAGTTCGAGCAGAATGCGCTGGGCCGAAACCATCCCGAAGTGGAGATGAGCGGAAAGATGGGAGCAGACGTCCTGGTTGGGGTCATTGCGGAGCAGATAATGCGGAAGTCGGGTGGAGAGAAAATTTTTGAGCACGGCCTGACCGGCTGATTCTCCGGGGGTGATCCAGGCGACCGGTCCGACCGTGGTGTCAGCCTTGACCGACGTCAGAAGCCGAGAAAAATCAGGAGGGGTGGAGGATTCGGCCCAGGGCCTGGGTGCGGGCAGACGTGGAAACTCTTCCAGAAACTCGGGCAGGAGACGGCGAATTTTGGGTCGGATGGTCCTGGCCGCGAACTCTCGTCGCTCCGAGGTGATCCAGCAGGGCACAATATTGCGGGAATCGACCTCGTGCACCGGGATCTGACAGGACAGCAAGAGATCCTCAACCCATTTTCGCTTGATGCGCAACGGGTCGAAATCCATAACAATGGCCCCTGCGCCACATTGGCGGGCCAGCCGGGCGACTTCCAGGCCGGGACTGCCATGCAGGACAAAGAATCGCAGACCTGAATTTTGGATGGAGCGGGAGGTACCCTCCAGGCCGCGAAACAGGAAGTCGAAGTGGCGCACGGTCGCGTCCAGGTACGATTCGGCAAGGCAAAAAACCACGCCGACCGGCTGATGGGACTTGAGCCCCAGCAGCCGCGCGTGGGTCAGTCCCCAGTTGTCGCTGGCCCGGAATTCGCGATGCATCCAGTACAGGATTGGACCGGACCCCGAGGGTCCATCGCGCAGAATACGGCATCGGCGTGGGTTCATGTGCATACCTCGGATATTGTGGCGGAGGTGTCGAAATGCATCGCGGATCCGATGTGTCCGCGAAGCTGTCCACAGGAGGCCAGGATGTCCGATCCCAGACTGCGCCTGACGAATACGCTTCTGCCATGCTGCCGCAGGCGCTGGGCAAAGGCATCGATGGCCTGCGGGGTGGATGGCGCAAACGCGCTTCCGGGAACAGGATTGCAGGGGATGAGATTGATCTTGACGCGCAGTTCGCGGAGCAGGGCGTGGAGCATGTCTGCGTGTTCCGTGTCGTCGTTCACAGCGCGGAGCATGATGTATTCGATGACGATGCGTTCCCTGCCCGGCAGCGGGTATCGTTCGAGGGCATGGAGGAGGTCCTGCAACGGCCATTGTCGTACCCCGGGCATCAGGAAATTCCGGAGTTCCTGGTCGGCGGCGTGCAGGGAAATGGCCGGCAAAGCCATCCGGCTGGCGCCAAGCCTTTCCAGCGCGTCCGGGATCCCAACTGTGGAGACCAGGATCTTTCTCCAGGAAATGCGGGCCGCCTTGGCGAGATGAAGAAGGCCTGCGTTCAGGGCTTCCTCGTTGAGGAGCGGTTCGCCCATTCCCATAAAAACAACGCGTGCTGGCCTCACTCCCGCGGTCTGTTCAAGCTCATGCGCGATGGTACCCAATTGACGCAGGATTTCTGACCCAGAGAGGTTGCGAATAAAGCCGGATTGTCCAGTGCTGCAGAATCTGCAACCCAGCGCACATCCCACCTGGGTGGAAAGGCAGACAGTCATGCATGTGGGCATGGCCATGGCCACACATTCTATGCAATGGCCGTCAGAAAGCTCCAGCAACAGCTTGAAGGTCTTGTCGGAACTCCATTTCCGGCCACGTACCCTGAGAGGAGAGGTTGTGCCGAAGGTCATTGTGTGTACATCCGGATCAGATGTCTGCATGGTTTGGGCAAGACACGCCACTGTTATGAACCATTGTCCACGCCATGCCTGCTGTCAATGCGATTATGGACAGATGCCCATCGGATGGCCTGGTCGGGGAAGCGTGCAGGGCCCGTGGTCGGTTTTGGAGGAGTGGGCAGGACTCTGTCCTCGAATCAGGGGCATGGATTGCATTGTCCGACAAATTTTGTAAGGATATGGAAAGATTTAGAGTGTCGAATATTTTTTGTCTTCCCTTGTTCCCTGTGGCTTTCAACAGCGCTCTGATAAATGGCACGTCTCTTAGAGCAACGATGGGTGTGCCAGGGGTGAGGGCCGAAAGGGACCAACAGTCAGCGCTCAGTATTGATGGCCTGAATTTTGCATAAATTTCATAGGGTTTTTGCATTGAAGCGCAATGGGGAGCATGGTTCGTGCGATCTATGAACAACACGATGAAAGCTGACGTAGAGGTTTTCGTGCACAAGAAGCAGGATGTATCCTTTTCCTGTCCATCATGCATGCTTCAAAAGACAATCAACACAGAAAATATACTCCATGTCCCGCATTGGATGGTGAATGCGACATGCACACGTTGTGGTCATAAATTTACCATTTCGTTCAATTTCCGAAAATATTTCCGCAAGGAAACGGCCCTCCGGGGTCTTGTCTATGCTTCCGGGGATGCGACAGATGCATTGGCCGAGGTGCTGGTCACGGATTTGTCCATGACCGGCCTGGGTTTTCAAGGGGAAGGCCCTTGGCTGGAACCTGGAGCCGTATTGACCATTCGTTTTCTTCTGGACGACGATGATCAGACGGTCATGGACAAGGAAGTGAAAGTCGAGTCCATCCGGGACGACAAGGTCGGGGCAAGTTTTGTCGATCCGGGGGGATTCGACAGGGTTCTGGGCAAGTTCATTCTTTCCAAATGAGGTAAACATGGCCGGGCAAAATCAGTCGCATGCGACTGGGAAAATATGGGGCATGGCGCTTATTTTTCTGGCCCTTCTTGCCATCGGGTGCGCAGTGTTCCTGGCGATGAGGCCTGCACTGTTTTCGTTCGTCTCGACCAACGTCCTGGACGTGGTATCCATTGTTCCGCAGGATGCAGTTGAAGCAGGAGCGGAATGGCGGTTGGTCAGCCAGTGGCGGAAGCCTGGGGAGTCGGGGAACGAGAGAAACATCTCCGTTGTCGAGTTCAAACATGTCCCTGGCTGGGAAACTCCTCAGCCAATCGTGCTCAAACAAGATGAGCGCAATCAGCGAATCGAGGGCACATACAAGCCGGCGGTCTTTTCCGAGCAGACAATTCTGACGGTTGCCGGGGAAAGCAGCTTGGCCCAACGCCTTGTCCCTGAATTGGCCAGGCTCTACCTGCTCCGCATCGGTGCAGGCGAAGTACGCAGGATCCCGGGAAAGAACGCCGAAGAGAACACGGTGCAGGGGATTTTCTATGCAACATCGGAAATTCGTTCCATCCGGATCGAGGGCAAGGCAATCCCATCCGGCTGGGGGGCCTTGCGCCAAGAAGGCTATGACGTGGTCCTGGCCGCAGGGCGCTTGTCGGACCAGCAGGCCATGCTGAAAGAGGATCCAACTGCAGCGGGGATGACGCGTCATGCAGTCGGGCTGGATGCAGTGGTTTTGGTTGTGCACCGGGACAACCCTGTTGCGGCCCTGAGCCTTGAACAGATACACAAAATTTTCAGCGGAGAAATCGCCAGCTGGGATCAGGTTGGCGGGCCTGCCGTGCCGATCAAGGTTTTTGCCCTGCAGGAGGGGTCGGGAACGCGCTGGGCCTTCGACGAATTTTTCATGGCCGGCCGGAATCTCGCGCAAGCGGCCCGTTTGGTCGACAGCCAGGAAATGCTTTCGGATCTTGTGGCCCAGGACCCGCTGGCCGTAGGATTCTGCAGCCGTGCCTTTGCAGGGCAGTGCCGGGAGGTTCCCCTGAAGGTCATGCCCGACGTCGCGCCTGTGGCTCCCACGGCTCAGAGTATTGCCTCCTTGTCCTATCCCGCCTTCCGGAATCTGTATTTCCTGCTTTCTATGGAGTCCAAAAACATCTATGCCCGCGATTTTCTCGACATGGTCCTCGGATCGGCAGGACAGGAGACTGTCAGGAAATTCGGATTTGTGAGTCTCCTGAAAACCCCAGCCATATCCGCCCAGCACGAGGGCGGGGGGCGCGCCTCAATGGCGTCGGCGGGCCCACTGCCTCCCCTGGTACAGCTTGATGGCGAGGTGGTGACCGAAGCTGCACGCCGGGATGTCCTCCTGGCGTATCGGGAAGGGGTCAGTGGAGCCCAACGATTGCAGTCCGTGTTCCGATTTGATGCGGCAAGCATCAATCCTGATCGCGAGGCCCGGGCTGAGGTGGATCGCATGGCCAGATTCATGCAGCGCAGGGAGAATGCAGGAAAACAGCTTATTCTTGTGGGCTTTTCCGACTCCCCGGGTGACTATGCCTCCAATCTGGCGGCATCCAGAAAAAGGGCAGAGGCCATTGCCAATGAATTCAGGTCCCGAGGCATCCAGGCGCTGGTCCTGGCCGCTGGGGAGGAAGATCCTCTCGAATCCAACGAAACCAAAGCTGGCAGGGAAAAAAATCGTCGGGTTGAACTATGGATGAGGTAATAAAGGTGGCCACGAACAGCAACGGTTCTGGAGACGGACAAGGACTGGCGCAGAGCATTCTTGTCATTGACGACGATAAGCTCATGCGCCTGGCATTGGCCAAGATTCTGGCCGCCTCTGGATATAACGTGGCCCAGGCAGCCAATGGGGATGAGGGGTTGCGGCTGTACCGCAGCCATCGATTCGATCTGGTCATCACGGACCTCATCATGCCGGACAAGGAAGGAATTCAGATCATCCGCGAATTACGCAAGGAAGACAGCGGAATCCGCATCATTGCCATGTCAGCAGGGGGGCGGGGCGGCGCAACAGACTATTTGAAATGGGCCAGGCTCATGGGCGCCAAGCAGTGCCTGAGCAAACCCATCAAGCGCGAGGAATTGTTGAACGCCGTCACAGCAGTGCTGGCCATGCCCTGAACTGCCAATATCGTCCCGTAATTTTGCCTGCCGCGTAGAGCGTCTCCCACGAGAAGGTTATGGAAAGAAAAAAAGCGTTTTACAAACTGCTCCAGTTCAAGATCCACCTGGGTATTCAATGCATCCTGGCCATTTGCTTTTTCTGCTTGGGCTATTTCATCTATGTCACGCAGCTCGATTTTCTCATTGATGACATCCGCAGGCAGGGAGAGCAGCAGGCCGGGATGGTGGCCACGGCCAGTGCCGCACCCATTCAGCGGGAAAGCCTCTATCTCCTGGAAGACCTGGCCACCAAGGCCGAGTACTCCCCCCTGGTGGCCTATTGCCAGATAGTCGGTTCGCAGGGAAAGCCCTTGCTGCAGGGGCAGATCCGCTCTGGATTGACCAGGGCTGATCTGATGAGCGCATTCAGCCCGCGGGACGTGCTTGTGGTTTCCAAGGATATCTCGGGCACCAACGGCATACTTGGCCAGGTCAAGCTCGGGATGTTCATCGACAAGGCGCGCAAGGAGGTCCAAAAGACAGCGCTGAAACTGGTGGCTGCTTTTGCCGTGGTCCTCGGAGTCATAGCCCTCTTCCTGTATGCCTTTCTGAACCGGCTGCTCATCCTGCCCGTAGTCAACCTCTCCATGCTCACCGAAACCCTGTCCCGGGGCGAGTTTGTGACCACCAACCTGGATCAGCGCGGGGATGAACTGGGAGTATTGGCCCACGGGTTCAACAACATGAGCCGCAATCTGAAGGAGTCCTACCAGACCCTCGAAAAGAAGGTCCAGGAGCGCACAGAGGACCTGAATAACGCCTACCACGAATTGCGGGCTATCTTCGACAATTCCCTGGCAGGCATCGCGGTCATGTCCGCAGGCCACAAGGTCATGCGAGCGAACAGCAGATTTGCCGCCATTTTTGGCTACTCGGCGGAGGAAATCTCAAGGCTCAGCCCGGAAAAACTGCATGTTTCAGCGCGGGATTTCGACCAGTTCATGGACAAATTCTTTAGCCGTCTGGGGGAGAAGGAGATCGTTCAACTGGAATACCGGTTCCGCAAGAAGAATGGGGATATTTTCTGGAGTCAGGTATCGGCCAAGGCCATCGATCCCAAGGATCTGTCCAAGGGTGTCATTTTTGTGTTGGAGGATGTGTCTGATCGCAAGAAGGCAACTGAATTGCTGCGCCAACACGCTGAGGACCTGCGCCAGGCAAAGGATGAGGCAGACAAGGCCACACGCTCCAAAAGTGAATTCCTGGCCAGAATGAGCCATGAAATCCGCACCCCCATGAATGCCATCCTGGGCATGGCCGAGATGCTGCAGGAGTCCGGGCTGACAGAAGAGCAAAACGAATACGTCAAAACCTTCAGTTCTGCCGGAGAGTTGCTGCTCGGCATCATCAATGACATCCTCGATTTCTCCAAAATCGAGGTGGGCCAGATCAAGCTGGAATCCATCTCTTTCGATCTGCGCGATCTGGTCGGCGAAGTCGCCAACCTTCTTGTCTATCGGGCGGAGGAGAAGAATATCGATTTGAATGTGGATATCGCCGAAGGACTTGGCCAGCGCTATATCGGGGACCCGACCCGCATCCGCCAGGTCATCATCAATCTGGTCGGCAACGCCATCAAGTTCACCACACAGGGCGGGGTCAGCCTGGGGGTGGCGGAGTCGGCGATGGATGACGGCTCTCCATGCTGCCTTTTTTCCGTCAAGGATACGGGCAT
>JAAYCS010000198.1 GCA_012729655.1 Desulfovibrionales bacterium
CGCTGGTGGGCACGGCCAGGAGGCTGCCGAAGAGGTAGCTCATCAGGTCCACATTGTATCCGGGCGTGAGGTCCATGAGGATGATGCCAAAGGCCATGCCGGCAGCCCACATGATGCCGACCAGGGCATCAGCCCGTTCGGTCCGGCCAAAGGACGCGTGAGCCATGGCCAGGGCCGCAAGAACGGTGAAACCCACGGCACAGGGCAGTACCGGCAGGCCTAGGAAAAAAGCCAATCCAACCCCCCCGTACGCCGTGTGGGCGACCCCACCGGCCATGAAGACCTGCCGGTTGACCACCACCAGGGAGCCGATGAGCCCGCAGGCCAGGCTGGCCAATACCCCGGCCAGAATGGCGTTGTGCATGAACGCAAGACCCAAAATTTCGGTCATGGCTGCCTCCGTTGCCTGCTTTCCCCGAAGACGGAGGAAAGGCCCTTGATGTACTCGTCCATGGGGCAGGTGGCGTCGTGGGTGCCGTAGATGAGGGCGAGCATGTCAGGGGTCAGTTCCCGGCCGTGATGTTGGATCAGTCGGCGATTGACTGCCGCCACGCTGGTGATGCGGGTGGACGTGGTGATGAGGTCGTGGCTGACCATGACGATGGTGATGGACTCACTCAGGATCGAGAGCAGGTCGAAAAGACAGATTTTGCCCTGGGGATCGATATTGGAAGTGGGTTCGTCAAAAAGGAGCAGGGCTGGTTCAGAAACCAGGGCCCGGGCCACCAGCACGCGTTGTTTTTGTCCTCCGGACAGGACATCGAACCTGCGTCCGGACAGGTCGGCCATGTCAACCATGCGCAGGGAGTCCATGGCCTTCTGTCTGTCCGCGGACCGGTACCCTGGCCAGTGCCCCCAGGACAAGAGTCCGCCCTTGCGGCGCAGACCCAAGAGCACGGCATCCAGTACGGTTATGGGAAAGCTGGGCTGCACGTGGGCATGTTGAGGCACGTAGCCCACGGCAGGCCTGGAAACCAGGGGGTCGGCGCCGAGAACGCGGACCGTGCCTCTTCCTGGCTTGAGCAGTCCGAGGGCGAGTTTGACCAGGGTGGTCTTGCCCCCGCCATTGGGTCCAACCACAGCCATGAACTCCCCTGCCCTGACAGTCAGGTTGACATCGAAGAGCACTTCCCGGTTGTCATAGGAGAACGACACGCCATCGAGTTCGATGACCGGCTGTCCGGGAGGGGTGGAGAGCCGGAGTTTGGGCTCTGGGAGAGGGCTGAGTCCATGGCCGGAGCAGGTCGAGCAAAGATGGTCGGAAGGCATGGCTTTCCCTAGGCTTGTTACAGGTGATCGGTGCGGAGATTCCGCACTGCAGCAGGATGCCTATTGCAGATTCTCGGCCAGGACGCGGGCGGCGTGGCGCAAGTTCTCGGCCCAGTTTTCAGCCAGGGGATCAAGCCGGACCACCCGGGCGCCGATCTGTTCGGAGATGACGGCAGCGCTTTTTTCCGAGAACTGCGGTTGGACAAAGACCGCCTTGATACCCTGCTTCTGACCCATGTCGATGATGCGAGCCAGTTCACGGGGGCTTGGTTCCTTGCCCTCGACTTCGATGCAGGCCTGGTTCAGGCCATAGGCTCGGGCAAAATAGCCCCAGGATGGATGGAACACGAGGAATGTGCGCCTGGCTTTCGGTATGGGGGCGAGGAGAACCCTGATTTCCCGATCCATCTCGTCCAGTTCCCGGACAAAGGCCGCGTAGTTGGCGGCATAGGCGGCGGCATGGGCCGGGTCTGCCGCTGTCAGGCCGTCGCGGATATGGGCGGCCTGGATCTCGACCAATTTCGGATCGAGCCAGATATGCGGGTCAGATCCTTCCCATCCTCCATGGGAATGCGGGCCGTCCTCCTCCGTGCGGGGCGGGGCCTTGCCATGACCCTGGCTTGCGTCATGGATGGGGATCTTGGTCGCGCCCGCGTCCGTGTGCACGACGGCCATGCTGGGGTTGACCTTCTTCAGTCTTTCCAGCCAGACCCGGTCAAAGCTGTCGCCAATGGCGAAATAGACCTCCGCCCTGGCCAGCATGGCCATCTGGCTTGGTTTGGGTTCGTAGGCATGTGGGTTGGCGCCGGGTGTGATCATGACCGAGACCGGGATTTGGCCGCCGCTGATTTTGTCGACGAAGAATTTTTGCGGAGCGATGGTCACAAATACGGAGCTCTCCGCCCAGGACAGCATGGGGGTGGAAATTATCAGGATGAGAACAACCAGCATATTTTTCATGACTTTCTCCATGATTCTGCAAAAATATCTATGCAACACGATTGCATGAAGTCAAGCGTGGCGCAACTGTGTTGCCTGGAGGCTTACTTGAGAAACTCAGCCTTACATCGTAGGAATGTTCTTTGCCCGAATTTTTTGGGCTGAATTGGTGGAGGAGGCGTACATGCTTGCGTTTCATATTGATGAGACACGCTGCATCCAATGCGGCGAATGCGTTGCCGACTGTCCCGTATCCGTCATCGTCATGGATCAGGGGCTGCCGGCTGTTCCGGTCCACAGGGAATCCCTCTGCATCGGTTGTCAGCACTGTCTGGCGGTCTGCCCCACGGGTGCGCTGTCCATCCTGGACAAGGATCCGGATGCGAGCCAGGAAATAATGCCCTTCGCACCGGACGCCATGGAGAATCTGATCAAAAGCCGCAGATCCGTGCGTCGCTATCGCAAGGATGCCGTCGCACCGGAGACGATCCAGCGGCTCATGCATGTGATCGCCCACGCGCCCACGGGCAAGAACGAGCGCAAGGTCCGTTTCACTTTGGTTGACGATCCAGCGGTCATGGATCTGATCCGCCTGCAGACCATCGAGGGTATCCGCATGGCAGCGGCAGAGGATGCCCTGCCCGAAAGCATGGCCTTTTTCGCCAAGTTCGTGGAGCCCTTTGAGCGGGGGCGGGACATCATCTATCGCTGGGCCCCGCATATGCTCATCGCATCCTCCCCCTCGGACGCGACGTCTGCCGAGGCGGACCCGTTCATCGCCCTGTCTTATTTTGAACTCATGGCCCACAGCCTTGGCTTGGGCACGGTCTGGTGCGGATTCGCCCGCTGGGCCCTGCAGTCGGTGGTCCCGGAGCTGGGGCGCAAGCTGGGCGTCCCCAGGGAGCACAGATCCATGTATGTCATGATGTTCGGGTATCCGGCAGTGCGCTACGCCCGAACCGTGCAGCGCGACGTCCAGGATGTGCACCGGGTTCTCCTTGGCGATCTTGAGGGTGGACAGTGATTGAAAATATTCTGAGCCGGATAGGCAGGGGTGTGGTCGTGGCTGACGGGGCCATGGGCTCGCTGCTGTTCGAACGCGGGCTGGAAAGCGGGGCCTGCTACGATGCACTCAACCTGATGGATCCCGCCCTGATTTCCTCTATCCATCTCGAATATGTGCAGGCCGGGGCGGAACTCATCGAGACCAACACGTTCGGGGCCAACCGGATCAAGCTCGCTCGCTTCGAACTGGGTGGCAGGGTGCGCGAGATCAACGCCCGGGGGGCAGAATTGGCCCGCAAGAGCGCCGGAGCAGACCGCTGGGTGGCCGGAGCCATGGGCCCTCTGGGTCGTCTGGCTGAAGACATGTCCGACCCGGCGGAACTGGAGAGGATTTTCGCAGAGCAGGCCCTGGCCCTGGCCGATGGAGGCGTGGATGTCATCATGCTGGAGACCTTTGCCAGCTTGTCCATGCTCTTGGTCGCACTCCGCGGGGTCAAGTCCTGCGTGAAGGTGCCCGTAGTGGCCCAGATGGTTTTTACCCAGCGGGGCAGGACCCATTCCGGTCGCACGGCCCAGGAGTGCTTCGATGCACTGATCCTGGCCGGTGCCGATATGGTGGGCTTCAATTGCGGGATCGGCCCCAAAAACGCCCTGGACGTGGTCCGCGAACTGACCCCTCTGGCCGTGCCTTTTTCGGTGCTGCCCAACGCGGGTTTTCCCGAAGCGCAGGGAGACCGGTTGCTGTACGCCTCCTCGCCGGAATATTTCGCCAGACAGACTGCGGCCTGTGTGGACCAAGGTGCCAGCATAGTCGGGGGGTGCTGCGGCACCGGGCCTGAACACATCGCGGCCCTGGTTCGGGTTCTGGGAGAAGGAAGGGGTGCCCGTCTGATCTCGGTGAAACCTGCAGAAGCACAAGACGCACAACCGATCTCGGCAGAACCGACGCCGCTGGCTCGCCGCCTGTCCGAAGGCAGGGTCGTCCTGGTGGAGTTGGACCCTCCGAAGCATCTGGATGTGGGTCCGGTTCTGGCTGCGGCCGAGGCCCTGCAGGCGGCTGGTGCGGACGGCATCACCATTGCCGAGAATCCTCTGGCCGTGCCCAGGCTTTCCAATATCGTCCTGGCCGGGATGGTACGTCAGCGCACCGGGGCAGAGGTGATCGTGCATCTGACCGGCAGGGACCGCAACCTGGTGGGCATGCAGTCCACCATCATGGGCCTGGCCGCGTCAGGACTGTACAACGTGCTGGCCGTGACCGGCGATCCGCCATCCGCCGGAAGTGCGGAGCGGGTAACGGGCGTGTACGACGTGCGCTCCCTGGAGCTTATGGGCCTCTTGGCCGGTTTCAATCAGGGCCGCAATCACTACGGCGATCCCATGCGGTTGCCGGTCAATTTCTGCATCGGCGGGGCCTTCAATCCCAACACCCGCAACATGGCGCTGCAGGTAGGGCGCATGGAAAAGAAAATCGCGGCCGGGGCCGCGTATTTTCTGACCCAGCCCGTCTATTCCAAGACCCGGGTGGACGAGATTCTGTCCGCCACCAGCCACATCGCCGCACCCATTGTGCTGGGGGTCATGCCCCTGGCCAGCAGCCGTAACGCCGAATTCCTGCACAACGAGTTTCCCGGCATCGAGATTCCGCTGGAGGCCAGGGAGCGCATGGCCCGGGCCGGGGATCAGGGGCAGCAGGAAGGCATCGAGATCGCCTGGGAGCTGCTGGAATACGCCTGGCCCCATTTTGCCGGGGTGTATATCATTCCGCCCTTCAACCGTCATGCCATGGCTCTGGAACTGATGCACCGGCTGGACCGCTAGGACGAAGACCTCAATGCCGAGGATGTCGGAAGCGGCGGGTGGTCGTGGTGTCCTGTTGCCGTTGCGTCGCCCTCGACCATTCCCTCAATTCACAGCCTGATTTCCCCATCCGCCAATTCCTGAAGACGCTGCACGTTCAGGATGGAGATCTCCTTGCCTTGGACTTCGATCAGGCCCTCCTGGGACAACTTCCCCAGCACCCGGGACAATGTCTCCTGGGATGTGCCCAGGATGTTCGAAAGCACACCCTTGGTCACGTTGAGTTTGACCCGGGACGAGATGGGTTTCTGGGCCTGTTGATGCAGGAGGTAGGTGGCCAGGCGTTGCGGGATTTCCTTCAGGGCCAGGTTTTCGATGAGGACCGTGAACTCCCGCAACCGGCGGGACAGCACTGCCAGCATATTCATGGCCAGTGACGGGCTTTCTCTGTACAGATCGATGAGTTTCCGGCGGGGAAAGAAATAGAGGTGCGATTTTGTCAGGGCCTGGGCATTGGCGGGGAAGGTCTGCCCAGCAAAGACCGGGACTTCTCCCAGGGGATCTCCTGGCCCGAGAATATGCAGGATCTGCTCGCGGCCATCCAAGGACATCTTGAAGATTTTGATCTGGCCCTCGACCACCACGAAAAATCCGACACCCTCGGCACCCTCCTGAAAAAGGGTATCGCCCTTGTCGCATGTGCGTCGCTCGCTGATGCGCTGCAACTGGCGCAATTCCGTTTCGGTCAAGCCCTTGAACAGCTTGCTTTGGGCCATGGAGGCAATGAAGTCCATATCCGTCCCTAGCGGGTGAACACAAAAATATTTGCGGAAAAGACCTCCGGGTCGAACCCGCTGCCCGCATAGTCGGACACATGCTCCACCAGACGGAATCCCCGCTCGGCATGCCCGTCGATGATAGCGGTCGAGGTCATGGGATGCAGGCGAACGCAATCGTCAAAAACACGCTGACCGTCGATGTCCAGCCCGGTGCGGAAGGTAAGTCCCTCCGGAGTGATATCTTCATATGCGCGATGGAATGTCGCCCCGTCCATGATCTTGGGAGGGAATGAAAAGGCGGGCAGACCAAGGACATAGTCCCAGTTCATGACCTGCACGATCCACACGCCATGCTGGAGGAGGTTCTCGGCGATGTCCTCGACGCAGGCCCAGAAGCGGTTTTGGGGCAGATGGGCTGCCGTGTTGCCGATGGAGAAGATCATGCTCCAAGGTCCTGGCAACTGTGAAAAAAGGGCCATATCCAGAACATGGAACTCGGTCCTGGGCGAGCGGGCCATGGCCTGGGCGATCATCTCCAGGTCCAGATCCCGACCCACGGCCTGAATACCTTCCCGGGTAAAAGCCGCACAGTAGTCCCCAGTGCCACATCCCAGGTCCAGGACGGGGCCACCCCTGTCCCCAAGGTGGTGGCTCAGAAAGGCATAGACCCCCGGGCTGAAAGGAAAGATGCGATCGTACCAGGCAGCGAATTTGGAATACATGGACATACGGCCTCCAGGCATGCGAAACGGTTCCTGATTTGTCTGCATATTCTCGACACGGGTCAAGGTCCAGCCTGGATGAGGGCGGTGCTGGCCAGCGCACCGGTCCTGCAAGTCGGGAAGCATGGGCAGTACCCGGCGCATGGTTTCGAAAGGAAAGTTCTCACCCCAGGGACACAAAAGGTGTCAGTCCGGGGCAAGCAGGGGACAATGAATCAAAAAGGTAAAGTAGAGGTTTATGTTTCAGGCGGGCAGAGAATTTCGCACTGCTGGCCCTGCGGCTGAACCCCTTCTCCGGGCATTGCGTTAATCGGGCCCACGGCGTAGGAAAGAGAACAATCATTCCGGTTGCCACAAGGAGTTTTCTTTGTGGCTTTTTTTTCCACCCGTTACAATTTAGGAAGCGTGATGTCCCAGAATCAGATACAGGCCGGCAGTTCCGTGGAGTCCCTGTGCAAACGATGCAAGACCGTAACAGACCACCATGTGGTGGTTATGGATAAAGGCAGGATTGCCAAGGTGGAATGCAAGATCTGCCTGGCCCGGCACGCCTACCAGTCGCCCTCGGCCGAGGTGAAGATCAAACAGCCTGCTGCGCCCAAGGCGCCGAGGACGACCTCCCCTTCCCGCAAACAAAGCGCATCGGTGGAGGCCCAGTGGGAAAAATCTGTAGCTGATGCCGGCAGTCTCGTGCCCTACTCCATGGCCGCCTCCTTCAGGGCAGGCGACGTCATGGACCATCCGGTCTTTGGTTTGGGGGCTGTGCAGAAGTTCGTCAGTTTCAATACGGTGGAGGTGCTGTTCCGGGACGGGCTGAAAAACCTGCGTTGCGCCCCCAGGAAGTAGATCTGGGATGCAGGTCCGCGCATTCTGTTTGCCCATGCGCTGATGCCTGGTCACAGGAGCCCCCCGTTGAGAAGCAGCCTGCCAGGCCGGAAAGCCAAGGGGAGCCTTGGCAAAGCGGCCTTGGTTGGTCAATTGCTCCTTGACGTCCATTTCAGGTTGGGCGTAGCGGAAAACCGGTTTCGTGCGGGGTGCGCACGACATGCCGAACCGGCTTCGGAACAGAGGCCGTTTTTTTATGCCTGAAGGAGAACGATTGTCACATGCAGAAAAATGAGCGCATCAGAAATATTGCCATCATTGCCCACGTC
>JAAYCS010000199.1 GCA_012729655.1 Desulfovibrionales bacterium
ATGTTGTCGAGGTCAGCGGGTATGACAAAAAGGCGTTGGAAAAGGCCCTCAAGAAAGCCCTGGCCGATGCCGAGGCCGGCACCTTCACCACCCTGGTGGTCACAGGTGTCTGCATCCGCAAGATGCCCAAGGACTCCTACGGCGTCAAAATGGCTGTGGACCCTGAGCTGTGCGTGCGCTGCGGCATGTGCCAGATCTGTCCCGGCATCGAGGCCGACGCCGAAGAACTGCCCTTCTTCAACAACATCTGCACGGGCTGCGTCAGCCAGAAGCAGGCCTGCGCCCAGATGTGCCCCAAGGGGGCCATCGCCCCGGCCAGGGACCAGAGCGCCTGCGGTCTGACCAGCTGCCCCGACCTGCCCGTGCCGCCCGAAACCATCGATCTGCCGGCCGTGACCCGCGGCCTGCCGCCCTTTCTGTCCGTGGCCATCCGCGGCGTGGGCGGCCAGGGCAACCTCTTCTTCGGTCGCGTGCTGACCCAGCTGGCCTACCTGCTGGGCTACGACAAGCAGAACATCGTCAAGGGCGAGACCCACGGCATGGCCCAGATGGGCGGCCCCGTCATCAGCACCTTCGCCTGTGGCAGCGTCCATTCGCCGGTGCTCATGCCCGGCACCACCCAGTGCCTGGTCTGTATGGAACGCAGCGAAGTCTTCCGTCCCGGTTTCCTGGACATGCTCAGGCCCGGCGGTACGGTCATCCTGGCCGACACGGCCATCATGCCCCCTCTCTTCAAGGCCGAGAACTACCCCTCGGTCCAGGCCGTGCGCCAGGCCCTGGAGGGGTACAAGGTCATCGATGTGGACGTCCTGAGTACGGCCCTGGGCCTGGGGGACCCCACAGGCCGCTGTGCCAACGTGGTCATGATCGGGGTCCTGAGCACCCTGTCCCCCTTCGACTCTTTCCCCATGGAGTACTGGCTGCAGGCCTTGAAGAACGTCAGCCCCAAGCCGGCCGTCTGGCAGGCCAACTACGCGGCCTTTCTGGCCGGGCAAAAACTCGGATAACAACGCATCAGGGCGGGCTTCGGCCCGCCTTTTTCATTTTCAGGGATGATCCATGCACACGCCCGACTACATCGACTTCGAGGCCATCACGGCGCTCTTCCGCGTGGCCCACGCAGAAGGCCGCAACTTTCTCTACGAATACGAGGTCTACACTCTCCTGGCCCGTTCCGGGGCTGAGACCCCGCCCAGGGCGAGCCTGCTGGTGCGCGGCGCGCGGCCGTCCGACGAGGAACTGGCCGCCATGCCCGGCGACAAGGCGGTGCTCAAGATCGTCTCCCCGACCATCGTGCACAAGACCGAAGTCGGCGGGGTGCGCATCGTGCCCAAGACGCCCGACAGCGTGCGCTCGGCCCTGCGGCGTATGCTCTACGAGGTGCCCGAGAAGTACGCAGCCTGGATCGAGCGTCATCCTGACGCCGCGCCGCCTTCCTATCGCGGGCTCACCGGGCAGGGGCTGGTGGCGGCCATCGGTCGGGACCTGAAGGGCGTGCTGCAGGTGCAGTTCATGCCGCCCGACTCCGACGCCTTCGGCAACGAGCTCATCGTCGGCCTGCGCCGCACGCGCGAGTTCGGCATGGTCCTCTCGGCCGGCCTGGGCGGCACGGACACGGAACTCTACGCCCAGCGCTTCCGCAAGGGCCAGGCCATCGTGGCCGCGTCCACGGCCCTGACCGATGGCGAGGCCTTTTTCGAACTCTTCCGCCAGACCATCTCCTACAAAAAATTGGCCGGCCTGACCCGCGGCCAGCGGCGCATCGTTGGCGACGATCAGCTCATCGAGTGCTTCGAGAGCTTCATCGCCATGGCCAACTTCTATTCCCCGGAAAATCCCTACACGCCCTTCGTCATCGAGGAGCTCGAAATCAACCCCTTCGCCTTCACGGACTATCTCATGGTGCCCCTGGACGGCATGTGCCGCTTCTCCGTGCCCGGCAGCCGCCCCGCGGCGCGGCCCGTGGGCAAGATCGGCCACCTCCTGCACCCTGAGCGCATCGGCATCGTCGGCGTCTCGGCCATGCGCCGCAATTTCGGGCGCATCATCCTGGACAACGTCCTGGCCCAGGGATTTGGGCCCGAAAACGTGACCATCCTGCGCGAGGGCGGACCCGACGCGAGCGGCGTGGCCTGCGTGCCCGGCTTGGCCAGCCTGCCCCACAAGCTCGACCTGCTGGTGGTGGCTGTGAACGCGGCCCAGGTGCCGGATCTGGTGGAGGAGGTCATCGCGCGGGACGCGGCCCAGGCCGTCATGCTCATCCCCGGCGGCATGGGCGAGACCGAGGACAGCCGGGAGAGGGCGGCGCAGGTCATGGCCCGCATCGACGCGGCCCACGGCCAGGGCGACGGCGGGCCTGTGTTCCTGGGGGCCAACTGCATGGGCGTGGTCTCCAGGCCAGGGAGCTACGACACGTGGTTCATCCCCGAGGAGAAGCTGCCCCGGGAGCGCGGCAAGCCGTACCGGCGGGCGGCCCTGGTCAGCCAGAGCGGGGCTTTCATGCTGCACCGCAGCAGCCAGTGTCCGGAGCTGGCCCCGGCCTACATGATCTCCATGGGCAACCAGACGGACCTGACCCTGGGCGACATGGTCAGCTATTTCAAGGACTCGGAGGAGGTCGATGTCATTGCCGTCTACGCCGAGGGCTTCAACGACCTCGACGGCCTGGCCTTCTGCAAGGCCGTGCGCGGGGCTGTGCTGGGAGGCAAGGAGGTGGTTTTCTACAAGGCCGGCCGCACGCCCGAGGGCAAGTCCGCCACCAGCGGCCATACGGCCTCCCTGGCCGGAGACTACATGGTCTGCGAGAGCTGCGTGCGTCAGGCCGGGGCCATCGTGGCCCAGAACTTCAACCAGTTCCAGGACCTCTTCCTGCTGGCCGAAACCCTGCACGGCAAGAAGATCCGCGGCAACCGATTGGCGGCCTTGAGCGGGGCCGGCTTCGAGGCCGTGGGCATGGCCGACTCCATCCAGAGCGACGACTACGCCATGCAGCTGGCGCCCTTCGCGGCGGACACGGTCGAGAGGATCGGAGACGTGCTGCGGGATAAGCGCCTGGACAGGCTGGTCAGCATCGTCAATCCTCTGGACATCAACCCGGCGGCCGACGACGAGGCCCACGCCCGCATCGCGGCCATCCTGGCCGAAGACCCGGGCGTGGACGCGGTGGTCATGGGCCTGGATCCGCTCTCGCCGGCCATGCACACCCTGGCGGACACGGACGTGCCGGCCTTCGACCTGGGGGCCGCAGTCAGCATCGCGCGGCTGTTGCCCGAAGTGGCCGGGCAAAGCGACAAGCCCGTCATCGGCATCATCGACGGCGGCAGGTTGTACGACCCCCTGCGCGACGCGCTCATGGCCGGCGGCGTGCCGGTCTTCCCGGTCTGCGACCGGGCTGTGGCCGCCCTGGCCCAGTACATCCAGGCCCGGCTCTACGCCGACCTGCTGCGGGGCGGGCTGGGCTGAGGTTTACGAACGGAGCTGCCCAGTGAGTGCCGCGTTCAACTCAGAAGTCCCAACGCTTTCTCCTGCACCAGTCGTACGATCTTATGCCATGCACCATTTCGGCCAGTACGTTTCCCCTCATTCGGAAGTAGCGTCCAAGGTTCGTCGGATTGATCATGTTCAGGCCGTATAGCAGCCAGCGCAGGCGGTTGGCTCCGCGCATTTCCGGCAGCACAAAGCCGCGAATGCGTTCGCGGTAGGCCGGGCCGGGATGGAAGCCACGTTCCAACGCCTCGGCCACGGCTTCCCCCGCATACCAGCCTGTCAGGAGGGCGTAGAAGATCCCCTCGCCCAGGAGCGGGTCGGCATAGCCGCCGGCGTCTCCGGCCAGGAGGATGTTGCCGTGGGTTGGATTTTGCAGGGCGTTTCCATAGGGGATGGGGTGCCCGTGCAGGGGGTGGCTGCAGATGAGTCCTCGAGGGTCCGTTACACCCAGGATGCTCAGGAAATCGGCAAAAGCGTGCCTGAAATTCTCAGCATGCCTTCTCAAACCGCACAGGCCCAGGATCACTCCGTGCCGGCTGGGGAAGACCCAGCCGTATCCTGCCGGCAGGATTCCTGCGTGCAGTTCAGGTCGGTCCGTTGCATGCGGGATGGCCTCTTGCGGAGCGGTGATTTCAACGGCTGTGGCCAGGTTTCTCATCCACCGCTCACGTGACAAGCCAAAGCATTTACGGATCGTGGAATTGACGCCGTCGGCGCCGATGACGAAACGGCCCCGAAAATGGCCGCGGTTCGTGCATAGCGTCCCGTCCGGGGAACAGTGCGAAACGTTGCAGTCTTGAATGACCTGGGCTCCTGACATGCGGGCCAAGTTCAGCAGGTGATTGTCGAACGCGGATCGACGGATGAGATGGAAGGGGTAGGCGAAGCGGCCCAAGGCAAGGGGATGGCCGCGATGGCAGACGCTATACCCATCGGTAACCGTGTCCACGGCCCCGGACTCGGTCAGGACTGTGGGCGTGCTTCCGTGTATCCGCTCCAGAAGGCGTATAGTTTTCCACGTCAGCAGTCCGCCGCAGAGCTTGGAGCGGGGAAAAGAGGCCTTGTCCATGAGCAGGACGTCAAAGCCCCGGCGGGCCAGGGTCAGGGCTGCGGTGCTGCCCGCCGGCCCGGCTCCGGCGATGACCACGTCTGCGAGTTGCACTGCATCTTCTCCAGGCGTTTGTCTGCGAGTGTCAGGGTCAGTCCTCGACGATGGAGGACATGTCGGTTTCGATTCCGGCTTCCCTCGCCTTGAGAACCCGGCGGACAATCTTGCCACTGCGGGTCCGGGGCAGCGTGTCCACGAATTCCACGGAGCGGATTACGGCCACGGGCCCAACCTCTTTGCGCATGTGGGCCTTGAGCATGCGGACAATCTCGTTACGGTCGTCCAGTACGGCGAACTCGGGTTGCAGCACAACAAAGGCCTTGGCTACCTCACCCTTGATCTTGTCCGGAATGCCGATGACCGCCACGTCAGCCACGGCCTTGTGGGACAGAAAGGCGTTTTCCAATTCCACGTTGCCGATGCGGTGCCCGGCTATGTTCAACGCCTCGTCGGAACGGCCGTGAATCCAGATCAGTCCGTCCTCGTCCCGGGTGGCAATGTCTCCGGCCCAGTATTGCCCCGGTCCCAGGGGCCAGTAGGTGGATCTGAAGAGGTCGGGTTTGCGGTAAAGCCCCAGGAGCATGGATGGCCAGGGCTTGGTCACGACCAGATTGCCCTGCTCTCCTGTGCGGACTGGCTCGCCCTGGTCGTTGACCACATCTACCTCAATGCCGGGTAATGGTCGGTGTACGGATCCAGGCTTGAGAACCGAGACTGGGAAGGGGGAGATCATGCACCCGCCGGTTTCGGTTTGCCACCAGGTATCCAGGATAGGGCATTCGGAATGGCCAATATGCTTGTAGAACCACAGCCATGTGTCAGGGGAAATGGGTTCTCCCACGCTGGCGAGAAGGCGCAAGGTGGAGAGGTCGTGCATGCGCGGATACTGGTTGCCGTAGCGCATGAGCATGCGGATCACCGTGGGTGCGGTATAGAGGATGGTTACGCCGTAGCGGGCCACGATGTCCCACATGCGGTCGGCCTGGGGATAGAGGGGATGTCCTTCGTACATGACCGTGGTTGTGCCGGCGATAAGCGGCCCATAGACCACATAGCTGTGCCCGGTGATCCAGCCCATGTCCCCGGTGCACCAGAAAATATCCGTGGGCTTGATGTCGAAAACCCAGTCCAGGGAGCGGTGCAAGCCAACCATGTATCCAGCGTGGCCGTGAACCACTCCCTTGGGTTCGCCAGTGGTGCCAGAGGTGTGCAGAATGAAGAGTGGATCATCGGCTTCCATGATTTCCGTGGCCGCTTCGGGGCGCTCCTGGCGGACCAGCGCATCGTACCAGATGTCCCGGGCTTCGCTCATGTCTACGTCCAGCTTGGCCCGGTTGACCACGATGACGGTCTCTACACAGTCACACCCGCTGACAAGGGCTTCATCCACCGTGGACTTCAGGTTGACGATATGTCCATTGCGGTAAAATCCATCAGCCGTGATGACCACCTTGGCTTCGATCTCGGTGATGCGCTGCTTGAGGGCTTTGGCCGAGAAGCCGGCAAAGACCGCGCAATGCACAGCCCCGATTTTGGCGCAGGCGAGCATGGCCATCATGGTCTGCGGGATGAGAGGCATGTACAGGACGACCCGGTGCCCCTTGCCCACGCCCAATGAACGCATGGCATTGGCCAGTTTGTTCACCTCGCGGTAGAGTTCATAATAGGTGAATTTTTTGGTATCCCCTGCCTCGCCTTCCCAGATGAGGGCGAGCTTGTTTTTGTTGCCCGTGGCGATATGGCGGTCCAGGGCGTTGTAGACAATGTTGCACTGTGAACCCTTGAACCATTGGTAATGCGGCGCGAGCGTGTCATCGAGGACAGTGTCCCATTTGCGGAACCAGTCCAGCTCCTGGGCGGCGTCCTCCCAGTAACCGATCTGGTCGGCTTTGGCCGAAGCCAGGGCCGTGGCGAATTCCTGTGGATTGACATTGGCTTCGATGACCAGTTGGGGCAGAGGCCGGAAGACGAGCTCTTCGGTGTAGGCCATGTAGGCTTCTTTCATGGCGGTCTCCTTGCGCGGCGGGGTGCGTTTCGTGTCATGTACTCGTTTTCGTCGGTTGAGCGAAGGGTGTTCTCGGCTAATGGTCTGTCTTGGCTGGTGAGCGATGGACGCGGGGGTCTAGAGCTGCAAGATTTTCTTTAATTCACCGATGCGGCGTCGGCTGACAGGCAGTTCGATCTTTTTCCGACCGGCCGTGCGGAGCATGAAATTCCCCCCGGGCATGGATGCGATTTCCGTGACCATGTCCAGATTGACTAAGTACTTGCGATGAACGCGACAGAAGCGGTGGGGACGAAGCCTGGTCTCCAGATTTTTCAGCCGGTAGGAGGTCAGGAAGCGGTCCTGAGCGGTGTGCACGAAACTGTAATCCTCGTAGGCCTCCACATAGACGATCTGCGTATAGGGAATCAGGATGTGTCGGCCATCCTGGTTCACGGACAGCTTTTCGATCTCCGGCGGTCGTTCCCGGTTCATGTCCCAGGCCTGGCGGAGGGCGTTGACGAATACTTCCTCCTCGTCCTCGCCCAGAGGCAGGTGCAGGGTCTCTTCGGGCACGATCTGGCGGCTGCGCAATGGCTGTGTCGGCGGGGCGGCAACCTTGCGGGGCAGAAGGGGGCGCAGTCTCTCAATAGTCCGCGCGAACCGGTTTGCGTTCACGGGCCAGAGCAGATAGTCGGCCGCTCCCAGCTCGAAGGCGGCAAAGGCCTGATCTTCTTCTTTGGCCAGGAAGACCAGGGCTGGAGGGTCGTCTCCCTGGGCCAGATGGCTGGCCAGCTCCATGCCGTTGACCCCATGGGGCAGCTCCGTGCCCATAAAAAAGACATCGTAGGGGATGAAGGACAGCAACTCCAGGGCTTCGAACGAGGATACCGCCTCTCCGAGTACGACGATGTCCTTGACAGGGGCAAGCATGTCCCGCAATTGGGTCCGCACTCCGGGGTCCGGATGAAGAAGTAACGCTTTGAGTTTAGGCATGGTCTGGCCTGGTCGCGGTCAACGGGATGACAATTCTCTATCCTTGACGCGCCAAGACCTCAAGAGTCGAGCATGGGGAGGCGCGGCGGGGGTTCTCCGTGCCAGCCTGTGGAGGGCAGAGCCAGTCGCCGTTCTGGTTTCCGTCTGCATATCGCCCCCAGGTGGTCGGTTGGACATCGGCAGGGAAATCAAATATGGATAAACGCTTTTTATCCGCAATGCACGGAGCATTCAGCTTCTCCAACAGGAATTATGGCCAAGCAAGAACACATCAGAAATTTCAGCATCATTGCCCATATAGACCATGGCAAGTCCACCCTGGCCGACCGGATCATGGAAAAAACGGGGCTC
>JAAYCS010000200.1 GCA_012729655.1 Desulfovibrionales bacterium
AGGTCGGGCCCATGCCCCTGGGGCTTGATGAGGACGACGTCTACGGGTTCTCGGGCGAGGCCGTTTGGGTGGTCTACGCCGGGGGCGCGCCGAAGGAAAACACCATGATGGGCGCCCATGTGCAGCCCGACACGTGGGCTTGGGCCGTGTACGCGCTGTCCAAGCGCTACCGCTCTTCCCAGGAGCGCAAACAGGGCGCGCTCGCCCTCATGGAGCAGGTCCTGGACGTCCTCGTCGGCGTCATGATCTTGGACGCCCCGCTCACAAAAGGTCGCGACCAGGTCGCGCCGGTCGCGCCTGGCAAGGGCGTGTTCGGTTACGAGATTATCTTCACCCTGGAACAAGAACTGCGGAGGATTCCATGAGTAACCCGTTACCCCAGTCCGGCGGCAGCTACTACGCCTTGAAGGACGGCACGCTGCAAAAGGCCAAATGGCCGCAGGCGCAGCCCGCCGAAGCCGAGAAGACGCCGGCGCAGCCTGCCGAAAAACTGAACGAGAACAAGGAGGCCGGCAATGGCAAATAGATATTTCCGCAACATGGTCATCCTGGCCAAAATTCAGGAAGACGTCGGCACGTACGAGGCCCCGGCCGCGGCCACGGACGCCTTGCTCATCAGCAACGCGTCCATCGGCTATGACGACCAGGTCGTGGAGCGCGACTACCTGCGCGAGTTCTTCGGCTCGGCCGAGCAGCTCATTGGCGACAGCCCGGTCAATATTGAGTTCGAGGTCGAGTTGGCCGGATCCGGCACGGCCGGGACGGCGCCCGCCTGGGGCAAGCTGCTCCGCGCCTGCGCGTTCGCCGAAACGGTCTCTGCCGGCGCGCACGTGATCTACAACCCCATCACCACCGACCAGGAATCGCTGTCCATCCTGTACGCAGTGGATGGCGTGACGCACCGGGTCAAGGACGCCCGCGGCACAGCCACCATTTCCCTCGCCCCTGGGGCCAAGCCGGCCATCAAGTTCAAGTTCGTCGGCATCGAACAGGCCGATCCCGAGGCCCTGGCCAACCCGTCCGGCGTGGTCATGACGGCCTGGAAGGCGCCGCTGCCTGTGGCTGCGGACAATACCGGCCACATCCTGATCGGCTGCACCTACGCCGCCGGCGTGGTGACAGGCGGGACCGCCTTGCCGTCCATCGGCCTGGATCTGGATCTGGGCGGGTCGGTGGAGTTCATGGCCCTCATGGGCTCTTCCGAGGTCGACATCACCGGGCGCGAAATCAAGGGCTCGGCGAAGATGCGCCTGGAGGCGGCTGCCGAGGTCACGATGTTCACCGACGCCAAGGCCGTGACCACCAAGGCCGTGGCCTTCAAGCATGGCGTGGGCGCCGGGAAGATCGTGCAGTGCTACGCGCCGGCGTGTCAGTTCGGGCGTCCCAAGTACGAAAACGCCCAGGGCCGCCTGGCCGTGTCCGTGGACATGCGGCTGTGCCCCGTGTCCGGCAACGACGAACTGCTTATCATCGTGAAATAGGAGGCGTGGATGCTGAAAATCGGCCAGTCCGAATCGTTTTGGTACCCGGTGGAGGTCAAGATCCTGGACGAGAATGGCAACGAGGTCCCGTACGAGTTCAAGGCGCGCTTCCGCCGTCTCTCCCGCGAGCAAATGGTTGAGGTCCAGACAAAGAAGGATCTTGAATTGATGCGCGAGAATCTGCTCGGCTGGAGCGGCGTCGTTGACGCAGCGGAAAACCCTCTCCCGTTCACGGAGGAAAACAGAGAGCTGGTCTTCAGCCTCTGGCCTGTTTTGCCGGCAACGGCCCAGGCGTTCGTCGAGGCCCATAGCCCAGAGGGCAGGGCAAAAAACTGATCGGGGCCGTCCGTCACCTGCTGGGCGCAGGCGACATGACCCAGGCCAAGGACAGCGCCCTTGCCCTGGGCATCCTCCTGGTGACGGACGAGCCCGATGATTTCGAGGTCTGGCCGGAGTGTCTTGAGAGCGTCGATTTGTTCATGGCCTTGCGGACCCAATGGCACTTCGGCGGCCTCGGTGGCCGCGCACCTGGTCTGGATTACCAGGCCCTGAACGCGGCGATGGAGATGATGGGCGTCCTGGATCGGACCCAGGCCTTCAGGGACATCCGGGTCATGGAGGGCGAGGCGCTCAAGATCTGGCGGGAGCGGTCTAGATGACGCCCTTCAGCCCCGCAAAAAAGACGGCCCCGAACAAGGCCGGGAAGATCCAGGCCCCGGTAAAGCCGCAGAGCAAGGCCCCCGCGATAATGGCGCCGGCGTAGCACAGCAACTGAAAGACCAGGCGGGAAAGCATGTCTACCTCCAGAGATCTGAAAATCAGGATAACAGCGCAGGACCAGGCAAGTCCAGCGCTGGGCAAGACCAAGGCGGGTATCGAGTCGATCTCCCGCCAGCTGGACAGCATGCGCTCCAGCGCCCTGGCCGCCTTCGGGGTGTGGACATCGGCAAGTTCCGTGCGGGACCTGGCCAACCTTGCGGACTCGGTCCAGGGGCTTAACTCCAGACTGCTCATCGCAGTTGGCAGCGCGGAAGCGTTCAGCGCGGCCCAGGCTCGCGGCTATGAGATATCCTCCAAAACTGGCGCCGGGTACGAGGCAACCGCGACGCTGCTGGCGCGACTCAGCCAGGTCGGCCAGGGCTATGGCCTGACTCAAGAGCAGATCGCGACCACGACACAGGTC
>JAAYCS010000201.1 GCA_012729655.1 Desulfovibrionales bacterium
GAGCCAACCGGGTGATCATCGGCGTGATCGGCGATACGGCCCGGCTTGATATAGACGCCCTCAAGGCTCTGCCTGGTGTGCTGGCGGTTTTTAAAATTCCGCAAGAGTGAGGACAGGATTTCAAGTTTTCTAAAGGAGAAAAGGGAAAGCCGCTGGCTTTCCCTTTTTTTTTCGTTTGCCCAGCGGAGCTGGCAAACCCGGCCTGTTGCAAGAAACAGGTGTCGCCCCGATCAGGGGGAAGACAATCCGAATCGCAAGGGCGTTGTTGGCAACGGCAGGGTCTGGAGGAAGCGATAGGAAGTAAGCTGCACACAGCGCAAGCGAACCTGATTCGGCGGTGCGGGTGGGCAAGCGTGCCAAATAGCGCAAAGCCCGATACCTGATCGTAGCCCGTAACGTGATTGAGGGTGGCGTAGCTTACAGGGAGCCAGAGGTAACTGGGGAAGCCTCGTATCGTCCCAATCCATTCGGTCTATGGATCGGGTAAGGAAAGCACAAGAGGAAACTCAAGGCTTTTTGATGCGGTGCGAGGTGGCAGATGATTCCGTAGTAGTGATGAAGTCCCGGCCTGTGAAAGCTGGTAACAGACTGGAGGGTAAAACCGGGATGACCTGTCGCTCAAGTCGGCAGGGGCTGGTGAGCGCCAAAAGCCTCACCAGGATGCGAAGGGATGAAGTTCATTCGAAAGCTTCTTTGAGACGGTCGCAAGAAGTAGCCCCGGACACAAAGTCGCCTGACGAGGCGAGGTACGATGATCGCGGTTGATGATCCTATCGACTGCGCCATCGAACCGTCCATGCTCAAGTAACCCGAAGCCTGCTGTTTTATATTGCCCATTGGGATAGAACGGAACAGCACTCGGGCCAAGAATCGCAGGAGCTACGGATTGAGCCGGGGATAGAAGCGCAGGTAAGGTAAGATGGTGCGAACTTATTACAGCCTCTATGACCGCATGCTCCAAGAGCAGAGGCTTCTTCGAGCATTTGCGAAGGTCAAATCCAACAAAGGCGCGGCCGGAATCGATGGCCAAAACGTCACGGATTTTGCCGAGCATCTCAGTGAAGAGATCGCCCAACTTGCTCACGAACTCAAGAACAAGAGCTATCGTCCCAAGCCAGTGCGGCGGGTAGAAATCCCCAAGCCGGACGGCGGTGTGCGACAGCTCGGCATTCCGACGGTTCGTGACCGTGTCGTTCAGCAGGCCTTGTTGGACATCTTGCAACCAATCTTTGATCCAGACTTTCATCCGTCAAGCTACGGTTATCGTCCCGGCAGAAGTTGCCATCAGGCGATCGCCAAAGCCAGCCTGTTCATAAGGCGCTATCGACGGCGCTGGGTGGTCGACATGGACCTGTCGAAATGTTTCGACACGCTGGACCATGAACTCATCATCCAGAGTTTTCGCCGTCGGGTGACAGATGGAAGCATTCTCGGATTGCTGCGGATGTTCCTGCAAAGCGGGGTCATGACCGACGATGGTTGGCAGGAAAGTAAGCTGGGCAGTCCGCAAGGCGGAGTGATCAGTCCTTTGATTGCCAACGTCTATCTCGATGCCTTCGATCAACATATGAAAAAGCGAGGGCACCGGATTGTCCGCTACGCGGATGATATCCTGATCCTGAGTTGTTCAAAAAGGGGGGCAGAAAACGCCTTCGCGGTAGCTCGCAACTATCTGGAGGGAGAGCTTCGCCTGAGAGTCAACGAACGCAAGAGCCGGATCGTTCACAGCAGTAAGGGGGTCCGCTATCTCGGAGTTATTATCGAGAGCCGCTACACCCGCCTTCAGAACGAGAAGGTTCGCGAGTTCAAAGACAAGGTCAAGCGTATCACCCGGCGTAACTCGCCCGTGAATCTGGGAAAGGTCATCAACGACCTGAATCCGGTTTTGCGCGGCTTCGCCAACTACTTCCGGGTTGCCCACTGCCGTAACCAGTTTAGAGAACTGGCTCGATGGGTACGCAGACGCCTGCGTGCCAAGCAGTTGATGTTGTGGAGGAGGCCGAAACGACTCCACCGCAGACTCCGGCAGCTTGGCTACCAAGGCGATTTCAAGGCCATCAAGATGAGTTCGTGGCGCAATGCCGCAAGCCCACTGGCCAACTATGCGATGCCTAATTGCTGGTTTGAAGATCTGGGACTTTTTGATCTGAGCCGAGTCGAGACGGGTTACCAGCCTCATTATTATTGAGAGAAGAATGGACAGGAGCCGTGTACGAGGCCCGTACGCACGGTTCTGTGAGAGGGATGAGGTGAGCTCGAGTTGCTCACCTCACCCTACTCGATTTACCTGTAGCGGTGCTTCTCCGGGCGGGGTAATGGGACCCTGTCCTGCAAGGGAAAGACGTGGCATCATGACCATTTTATTATGGTTATTGGCCGGCTTGCTGATTCTGTCGGGGTTGGCAGGGATGATTCTGCCGGCGCTTCCCGGACCTCCGCTGCTGTTCGCGGGCTTGTTCTGCGCCGCCTGGGCGGAAGATTTTGTCTATGTCGGCTGGCGGACCCTGATTGTTATGGGCGGTTTGGCTTTGCTGGCGCTTGCTGCCGATTTCATTGCCGGAGCCTTGGGCGCAAAGCGTTTCGGGTCCTCTTCCAGAGCCATGGTCGGGGCTGCCGTCGGGGCTCTGGTCGGTCTTTTTTTCGGGCCACCGGGCCTGATTTTGGGGCCTTTTTTCGGCGCCATGGC
>JAAYCS010000001.1 GCA_012729655.1 Desulfovibrionales bacterium
CCGGGAATGGATCATTGGACGCCACGGCTACAAGACTCCGGCAGCGGTGCGGGCCATCCAGAAAGAGGCCGTGAACGTTGCGGCTTGATTAACCAAAAACGTGTCCAAAAAACCGTAGACCGATACAGGTTCTTGAGAGCCCAGGAAAGGAGGCCACATGCTCGATCTGCTCGTCAAAAACGCCGTTCTTGCAGGGAGTGACGCAGTCTCGGACATCGCCTGCCAGGATGGCCGGATCACAGAGGTCGGGCCAGCCATCAAAGCCCTGGCTCACCGCGTCATCGACGCCAGGGGATATCTGGTCAGCCCTCCTTTCGTGGACAGTCATTTGCACATGGACGCGGCCCTATCCCTCGGGATGCCCCGCCGGAACGACAGCGGCACCTTGCTCGAAGGCATCCGCATCTGGGGGGAGCTGAAGCCCCTGTTGACGCCTCAGGCCCTGAAAGACAGGGCATTGAAGCTTGTGCGCTGGTCCGTGGCCAAGGGAAACCTGGCCATCCGCACCCATGTGGACACCACGGACCCGAGCCTCATGGTCGTGGAGATCCTGTTGGAAGTGCGCGACGAGATGCGGCCATACGTCGACATCCAGCTCGTGGCCTTTCCCCAGGACGGGGTGCTGCGGGCCCCCCGCGGCATTGAACTTTTGGAAAGAGCGTTGAACAAAGGGGTGGATGTTGTGGGTGGCATCCCGCATTTAGAGCGGACCATGGAGCAGGGTCGGGAATCGGTGCGCATCCTGTGCGAAATCGCGGCGCGTCGTGGCCTCATGGTCGATATGCACTGTGACGAATCGGATGACCCTCATTCCCGCCATGTTGAAATGCTGGCCTTCGAGGCCCAGCGCCTCGGACTGCATGGCCGGGTCACGGGGTCCCACCTGACCAGCATGCACTCCATGGACAATTATTACGTTTCCAAGCTGCTCCCCCTGATGGCCGAGTGCGGGATGCACTGCGTCTGCAACCCGCTGGTGAACATGAATCTGCAGGGGCGCCACGACACCTACCCCAAACGAAGGGGCCTCATGCGGGTGCCCGAACTTCTGAGCCAGGGCATCAATGTCGCGTTTGGCCACGACGACGTCATGGATCCCTGGTATCCCATGGGCAGCCACGACATGCTCGAAGTGGCCCATATGGGAGCCCATGCCCTGCACATGACGGGCGTGGGTGGACTGAAGAGGATGTTTCAGGCAGTTACTGAAAACGGAGCCAAGGTCTTGGGTTTGGATGGATATGGACTGACACCCGGCTGCAATGCGGACATGGTCATCCTGCAGGCCGCGGACGAACTCGAAGCCTTGCGGCTCCGCCCTGCAAGACTGTGGGTCATCCGGCGGGGCAAGGTCGTGAGCGAAACTCCTGAAGTCGTGGCCACGGTGACCATAGGCAAGGGAGAGGAACGGGTGGACTTCGTCTGATCCCTGATATTGGTTGGATGATAATCAAGCATACGAAACGTAACCTTCATATTTCTACTGGAACACAGAGTTGTTCAAGGAGATCGCCCCATGTCCATGTTCGCAAAAGTGCTTTGCCCGGTGGATTTCTCCGACGTCAGCACGACCATTGCAGAAGCGGCCCGTGAGATTGCCCTCGGGTTCGGGTCCGAGGTGCTTGTCGTCCATGTGGTCCCAATCGGCACGAAGGATCAGATCATGAACCTTCCCCCTGACTTGCTGCCGAAAGTGGTGAACAGCGTTGTCAACAGCGCGGAAAAAAAGATGTCCGATTTCATGGTCAAACACTTTCCCGGAGTCAAAGCCTCCGGCAAGGTCATCAGCGGTGATCCCGCACATTCCATCCTGGATCTGTCCCAGGCCGAAGGGGTTGACCTCATCGTCATGGCCACCCATGGCCGACATGGGTTCAACCGCCTGGTTTTCGGATCCGTGGCCGAAAAGGTTGTCAAGATCGCCACCATGCCGGTCATTACCATCAGACCCCGGCGATAAACCTCATGGCCGGCATCTCGGAAACCAGTCTCCGTGAACTTGAAGCCGAACTTGTCCAGCTGAAGGCCCGCATGGACGTTCTGGTCGACGGATCGCCACTGGGTATCTTCTTTGACGACGCTGAGGACAAATGCGTTTTCGTCAACCGCACGTTTTGCCAGATGACGGGTCTTTCCCCGGACGAGGCCCTGGACGATGGATGGATACGCACCGTGCACCCCGACGATCTGGGACGGCTCATGGCAGAGAGGGCCCGAGCCGTGGCGGAGGGAGCCCTCCTTTTTCGGACAGAGTACCGCTACGTGCGTGGCGAGGGCTCGTTTGGCTGGGTGGAGGAACAGACCCGCCCAGTTCTGGACCCGAACGGAAAGCTGTTGGGCTATGTGGGCACCCTGGCCGAAATTTCGGACCGCAAGGAAAAGGAGCATGCGCGGCAGCGGTACAGGGAGGAACTGGAGTCGCGGGTGAAGGCGCGCACAGCGGAACTCGAATCCCAGACCAGTCGGCTGGCCGAGATGAATGCTGCCCTGAAAGTGTTGCTCCACCAGCGCGACGAGGATCGGGATGAACTGGAGCAGTGCGTGCTGGTCAACGTCCGTCATCGCCTGGCGCCGGCCTTGGCCCGCCTGCAGGCGGTCTGCACCGCGGATGCGGCCCAGGACGTTTTTGTCGAGGTTCGTCAGGGTCTCGACGAGTTGACCAAGCCTTTTTGCCGCCGCCTTTCCGTCGCCAGCCAGAACCTCACGCCCGCCGAAATCCAGGTTGCGGATCTGATCCGCCAGGGGTTGACCACCAAGGAGATTGCGGCCCGTCTCGGGGTCGGCGCAGCAACGATTGATTCCCATCGGTATCACATCCGGCGCAAGCTGAAGCTCGATGGCCGGAACTCCAACCTGCGGGCCTATCTTCTGTCCCTTGCGCAACGCTAATATGGAGAAACCCTCCATATTCGCTCCATAAAAAACCAGCATTGCCATTCCTTGTCTAGACTAATTACAGATCTCTTTCAAAAAAGGAGGATGCCATGAACCAGACAACGAATGCGACGGAGACGTCGCTGCTGAACAAGGGCTTGGCGCAGATGTTCAAAGGCGGGGTGATCATGGATGTGGTCAATGCCGACCAGGCACGCATCGCCCAGGAGGCCGGAGCCTGTGCGGTCATGGCCCTGGAGCGGGTCCCTGCAGATATCCGCGCAGCCGGCGGCGTGGCCCGCATGTCCGATCCAGGCATGATCCGGGAGATCATGGCCGCCGTATCCATTCCGGTCATGGCCAAATGCCGGATCGGACATTTCGTTGAGGCCCGCATTCTGGAGGCAGTGGGCGTGGACTATATCGACGAGAGCGAGGTATTGACTCCGGCGGACGAGGAATTCCACATAGACAAGGCCACATTCAGGGTGCCTTTTGTCTGTGGCTGCCGGAACCTGGGCGAAGCGTTACGTCGCATTGCCGAGGGCGCGGCCATGATCCGGACCAAGGGTGAGGCGGGGACCGGGGACGTTGTCGAAGCCGTGCGCCACGCCCGGACTGTGCAATCCGGCATCCGCCATGTCTGCGCCATGCCCTCTGAAGAACTCGTGAGCTACGCAAAAGAGATCGGCGCCCCGGTGGAGCTCCTGCGGCAGGTGCGCGAGCTGGGCCGCTTGCCTGTCGTCAATTTTGCGGCAGGCGGGGTGGCCACTCCGGCTGACGCGGCGCTGATGATGCACCTCGGCATGGACGGGGTGTTCGTGGGCTCCGGCATATTCAAAAGCGGAGACCCTGCCAAACGGGCCAAGGCCATCGTGCAGGCCGTGACCCACTTCAACGATCCAGCCATTCTGGCTGAAATCAGTACAAACCTGGGACCGGCCATGTCCGGCGTCGCGGCCAGGACCCTGGACAGCGCGAACCAAATGGCTGCGCGCGGTTGGTGATGCGCGTCGGCATTCTGGCCCTGCAGGGTGCCTTTGCCGAGCACGCGGCCATGCTGGCCGGTCTGGATGCCGAGGCCGTGCCTGTCCGACTTCCTGCCCATCTCGAAGGTCTCGACGGGCTTATTCTGCCGGGCGGGGAAAGCACGAGCATGCGGCGTCTGGCCGGACTGACCGGACTTGATTCGGCCATGCGGGCTTTCGGAGCCGAGCGTCCGGTCTGGGGGGTCTGCGCGGGGCTCATCCTCCTTGCGGCATGCATCAGGGACGAAGATCCCTGTCTGGGGCTCCTGGACATCACGGTGGAACGCAATGCCTACGGGCACCAGCAGGAAAGCTTTGTGGCCGACCTTTATGTTTCCGGTCTCGAAAAACCGGGCATGCCGCTGCAGGGTGTCTTCATCCGCGCCCCGCGGGTGACCCGGTGCGGCGGAGGTGTCCAAGTGCTGGCCCAGGTCCAGGGGCAGCCTGTGGCCCTGCGCCAAGGGCACATCCTGGGCTCGGCCTTTCATCCGGAACTGACCACCGACAACCGCATGCACCGCTACTTTCTGAACATGTGCGTTGCCGGATCGGCACCGAAAGAAACTTCGCGGGACCGCGGCCACGACGAGGTCGCTTCGGGTTGACACACAAGGGCTGACTACGTAGAAGCCTTTCTGACGTTAGGGGTGGCCCATGCGGGCCTGAGATCATACCCTTTGAACCTGATCTGGATCATTCCAGCGGAGGAAAACGCTACGCGAGACATCTGTTGCCGCTTTCCTTCTTTGGAAAGCGGCTTTTTCATTTTTTAACGGAGGAATACCATGACGCAGCTCAGTTTGGCCCTTCAGGGCACCATCACCCCGGAAATGCGGGTTGTGGGACAAAAGGAGAATCAGGACCCGGAAATCATACGCCAGGGAGTGGCCAGGGGACGGGTCGTCATTCCCAAGAACGTGGGACGCGAATTCTCCCCCGAGGGCATCGGGGAAGGTTTGAAGACCAAGGTCAATGCCAATATCGGCACATCAGGCGTACAGGGCGCACTGGAAATCGAACTGGCCAAGCTGGACGTGGCGGTCAAGGCCGGAGCCCACAGTGTCATGGACCTTTCCA
>JAAYCS010000202.1 GCA_012729655.1 Desulfovibrionales bacterium
GGTAACCCACAGGGTGGGGAATTTCGACGGCCATTTTTGGGGATTTTTTCAAGGCCATTGACAGCGGAGCGAGGGTCATCTATAGCGGCGCGCAGCGCCGCGCCTAGGGGGGCCGGGCAAGGGAGGCCGCGAAGCGGCGGCGCAAAGGGGGGCGGCCTAAGGGGGGCTTGAGGAGGGCCGCGCAGAAGGGGGAAAGAGGAAGTGTCAATGGCCTTGAAAAAATCCCCAAAAATGGCCGTCGAAATTCCCCACCCTGTGGGTTACCAAAAAGGCCACAAAGATGGCCGTACAAAATCCCCAGGCTCATGGCCGCGGGATTTCCCCACCCCAACGGGTAGTGGTCATGGTCGCCGATCACCTCCCTTCAAAGGATGGGGTTTGGCCTCTACGCTGAAGCCCAGCGCCTGCTGGCGGTCCTTCAGGCGGTAGGAGGCCCCCCGGATATTGAAGATGGTGGCGTGGTGCAGGAGGCGGTCAAGGATGGCACTGGCGACCGCGGCATCGCCGCCGAACACTTCGGCCCATTGGGCGAAGCCTTTGTTGGTGGTCACGATGGTCGAGAGCCGCTCGTAGCGCCGGGCGATCAGCTGGAACAGCAAGGTGGCCTGCTGGCGTTCGTAGGGCAGATAGCCGAGTTCGTCGATGATGAGTAGTTTGCACTTGGTGAGGGCCAGGAACTGTTTGTCCAGGGAGTCGTCGGCCAGGGAGGCGACGAGTCTGCGGGCCAGTTCCAGCCCGCTGGTGCAGTAGACGGATAGCCCCGCCAGGCAGGCTTTCATGCCCAAGGCCACCGCCAGATGCGTTTTGCCGACGCCCGGCGGGCCGAGGAGCACGACGTTGCGGCCTTCGGCAACGAAGTTGAGGGTGGCCAATTCCTCGACCTGCCGTTGGTCGATCGAGGGCTGGAAGCCGAACTCGAACTGTTCAAGCGTCTTTTGGAAGGGCAAGTGGGCGAGCTTCAGCCGCATCTGGGTGCCCCGATCCCGGCGCTGCGCCAATTCGGCGTCGAGCACCTGGCAGAGGAACTCGGAGTAGCCGGTTTGGCGCTCGGCGGACTCGTCGCACAGGTGGTCGACAGCTTGCTCGGCGTGCTTGAGTTTGAGCTCCAGCAGCTGCTCATGGACGCGTTGGCGGGTCAGAAAGGTGTCCATGTTCAGGCCTCCCGGGCAATGGAGCCAACGGTTTCATAGTCGCGCAGATTGCGTTGATGAACCTGTCCCTCGTCGAACCGCGCCATCAGATTATTCAACACCTCGCCGATGGGAATGGCCTCGCCGTCCTGGCACAGGCGCCGTTGCATCTTGCGGCACAGGTTCTCGATGGTGCGGGCATCGAACGCCTGGTATTCAACGGCGCGTTCCAGCGCCTTCAAGAACAGGTCGGGCTCGTATTTGAACAGCGTTTCGCGCAGGCGCCCGACATGCCACGGCAGCAGGCGGGTCTGGGTCTGGACCAGCCCGTCGATGAAGCGGACTGCAACGGGGCCGAGTTCGCGCAACTCGCGCAACTTCAGTTGCAGCGGGGTCAGCGGCGTTTTGGGAACCATCCCCTCCAGATGCTTGGGATCCATGATCCGATGATGCCGGCCTTGGCAGATGCGATGCCGGGCGATGAACTCGGCGTTGTGGTAGATCGCCAATTCCGAGGAAGAGACCTCCACCCGCAGATGGCGGCGGCCCGCATGCCGGGCGGGCACGCTGTAGAAGTTGCCGCCATAAGAGATCACGCAGTCGCGCGTGGCGGTGCGATAGACCGTCTCCAAGGTGTGATAGGCCTTGGCCGGCAAGGCATGCAGGCTGGCCCGTTCCGCCTTGAAACGGTCAACGGGCCGCTCATGGGTGGTGCCGTGGATGCGCACGTGGGCGATGTGGTCCAGCCAATGGCGAGCCTGCCGGTTGAGGTCGTCGAGCCCGTCAAACGAACGGCCCAGGAAGAAGTTGCTGCGGATGTACGGGAAGGGCCGCTCCACCTTGCCTTTGGTCTTCGGCCGATACGGTCGGCAGGCCCGCGGAACGAACCCATAGTAGGCGGCGAAGTCCGCAAAGGTCGGCTGCCATTCCACCGTGCCATCCACATGGCTGAGAACCGCGGTCTTGAGGTTGTCGTACAGCACTTCCTCCGGCACGCCGCCGAAGAACTCGAAGGCGTGGACGTGGCAGGCCAGGAAGCAGGCCAGATTGCGGCTGAACGTGAACTCGATGTACTGGTAGCGGCTGTAGCCCAGCACCATGGAGAAGCACGAGAGCGCCTTGCGGACGCCATCCACCTTCAGGTGCCCGAAGGCTGCCCAGTCCACTTGGGCCTGGTGCCCCGGCTGGGTCTCGAAACGCACCTCGGCCTGCCGATGACGCTCCTCGCGCAGCGGGGCCACGAACCTCTTCACCAAGTTGTAGCTGCCGGCGTACCCCTGGGCCTGGATGTCCTGAAACAACCGCTGCACCGTGAAGTCCGCCACCTCCAGCCGGTCGCGCACGTAGTCCTTGTACGGATCCAGCAAGGACGGCAGCGGGGCTTTGCGCTCCATTGCGGGGGCGTCTGGCTCGGCCAGCACCTTGCGCACCGTTTTGCGATCCATCCCCGTTTGCCGGGCGATCGCCGAGATCGTCATCCCTTGTCCATGTAAGTTGCGAATCATGGTCTTCTCCATCTTGTTGAGCATTCCCTGGCCCTCCACGTTGTTTGTGGCGGCGTACAGCCACGCGGCCATATCCGCGCCACCGGAGAGCACACCCCGTCCTGCGACGGGTTGTCCAGCGACTACCGGTGGGGGTGGGGATTTCCGACGGCCATTCCCCTGGGGAATTTTCGACGGCCACAAAAGTGGGGAATTTTCGGAACCTCTCAGGTGTGGAATTCTCATGGCCAGAATCTGGGGAGTTTTGCCCGGCCAATGACACGCCGGGCTCCTCGTCCCCCTCGGTCGGGTCGCCCTACGGCTCACATGGGGCGCGGCGTGCTCCGCTCAACAGCCCCTAACCAACAGCCCGTAACAGGCTGAATACAGGCGTTTTCAGCCGGTTTTCCACGGGGTGGAATAAGTTTTCCATAGCGTGGAAAACTCGCCGAAATTTTTTCCATAGCGTGGAAAAAATCGCAAAAAGTTTTCCATACTGTGGAA
>JAAYCS010000203.1 GCA_012729655.1 Desulfovibrionales bacterium
AGACTTTTCGATGATTTTTATTGCACCTGCAGGATCGGTATGCCGCAGCGGCAGGGGCCAGCGGACTGCGAAATAAGAACACCCCGGCGGGAATTTCCCGCCGGGGTGTTCTTGTACCGTATAACAGGCTGCGGAGTTAGCAGTTCATTTCGGGACGCATGTCCTCTTTCTTGATGCCGGCAACCACTTCAGGCTTCTTCATGGCGTCGCGGCGGAAAGGATCGCCCAGTTCCTGATTGAGGATGACCTCAATGAAGGTGGTCTGCTTGTTTTCCATCTGGTCCTTGATGGCCTTGGTCAGGGCAGCGTTCAACTCCTCGCGAGTTCTGACCTGAACACCCTTCATGCCGCAGGCTTCAGCGATTTTAGCATAGCTGGTATCGCGGTCCTGTTCAGTGCCGACAAAGTTGTCGTTGAACCAGAGCGTGGAATTACGCTTTTCAGCACCCCACTGGTAGTTTCTGAAGATGACCTGGGTGATGGGCGGCCACCATTCGCGACCGCAAGTGGTCATCTCGTTCATGGAGATGCCATAGGCACCATCACCGGCAAAGCCGACCACCGGGACGTCCGGGCAGGCGATCTTGGCGCCGATGATGGCCGGGAAGCCGTAGCCGCAGGGGCCGAACAAGCCAGGGGCCAAGTACTTACGCCCTTCCTCGAAGGTCGGGTAGGCGTTGCCGATGGCGCAATTGTTGCCAATGTCGGAGGAGGTGATGGTATTCTTGGGCAGCACCTTCATGATTTCCCGCCAGGCCATTCTTACGGACATCAGGTTCGGGTCCTTGGCGCGGGCGCGCTGGTTCCAGGTAGTGCCCGGGTCGTCGTTTTCATGATCCATGGTGGCCAATTCAGCAGCCCACTGGGCCTTGGTCTTTTTGATCAGTTCTTCGCGTTCCTTGCGGCCCGCATCGCCGGCATTGGGGGTCAAGGCAGCGAGAATGCGTTTGGCCACGGGGGCGGCGCCACCCTGGATACCGACGGTGACGGGCTTGGTCAGGCCGATGCGGTCGGCGTTGATGTCGACCTGGATCAGCTTCACGTTCTTCGGCCAGTAGTCCATGTTGTAGCTGGGCAGGGTCGAGAAGGGGTTGAGCCGGGTGCCCAGGGCCAGGACCACATCGGCCTTGCTGATCAGTTCCATGGCGGCCTTGGACCCGTTGTAACCCAGGGGGCCCGCAAACAGGGGATGGGAGCCGGGGAAGGCGTCGTTGTGCTGGTAGTTGCAGCAGACCGGAGCGCTGAGGCGTTCGGCCAGGGCCTTGGATGCATCGATGGCATTGCCGACGATGACACCATAGCCGTTGAGGATGACCGGGAACTTGGCGTTGGAAAGCAGTTTTGCGGCTTCGGCAATGGCTTCGTCACCGCCGGAGGGATGTTCGAAACGGACGATCTGCGGCAATTCGATATCGACGACCTGGGTGAACATGTCGCGGGGAATGTTGATCTGTGCCGGGGCGGAAAAACGACGGGCTTTTTCGATGACGCGGTTGAGCACCTCGGCGACGCGGGAGGGATCACGCACTTCTTCCTGGTAGCAGACCATGTCCTGGAACAGGGCCATCTGGGGAATCTCCTGGAATCCACCCTGTCCTATGGTTTTGTTGGCGCACTGGGGGGTGATCAGCAGCAGGGGGGTGTGGTTCCAGTAAGCGGTTTTGACCGGGGTGACCAGGTTGGTGATGCCAG
>JAAYCS010000204.1 GCA_012729655.1 Desulfovibrionales bacterium
TGGCTTTGCGCAGGTTTTCCATGTTTGTCAGGGCCATATTCAGGATTTTTTCTTCATCCCAGTCCAGGTGGAAGACGACTTTCATTCTTTTTCCTCAATGCGTTGTTGATCAGGGTGGATTTATGATGTCGGGTCAGGGACGCAGGCCAAGATGGCGTAAATTGCCCTCGTGGACGCGGGCAGAAAAAGTGGGCATGTCCGCTGGCATGGGGATTGGTTCCCCTTTCCGCAGTCCGTCCAGGTAGGCAATGGTGGAGTCCAGGATTTCCATGCCTCCGGTCGGACCATGGGAGGGGATGATTCTGCGCACCCCGGGATGCTCGCGCCATCGTTCCAGGCTTCTGATCCACAGACCCAGCTCGCATTCCTGGGGTACGCAGGGGCAGGGCAACTCGAGAGTGTCGCCGGCCAGCAGAAGCTTGAGGCTCGGCACAAAGGCCACAATGGAATCCTTGGTGTGGCCGGGCAGATGATGCAGGCTTACCAGGAGATTGCCGAGTTCAATGTCAAGGTGTCTGTCAAAGGTGATGGAGGGCGCAATGAGCTGCAGACCTTTCCATTTGTCGGGGTCTTTCGCCTGGAACTTGTCCAGCGTTGCGGGAACATCGGTTTCAAAACGGGCCGCGCATGCGCGATGCCCAACGACCAGGCCATGGCTCAAAGCCATGGTGCCGAAGACATGATCCCAGTCCGCGTGGCTGTACACGACGAAGCATGTGCGGTCGGAGCAGGCCTGGGCAAAGGCAATCATGTCGTCCGGATGACTCAGGGTGTCCCACACCAGGTCGAAGCGGCTGCCCCGCAGGAGCACGCTGCGAACTGAAAAATCCCCGGTATTGACTTCGTGGATAGTGCAGGCCTGATACATATTTTTTTCCTAGGTTATTTTGAGGGATCAGAAAAGAAAAAAAATGCTTTCGCGCATCATCACGAATAATGCTGCCTGAGGAAAGAAAAGGTCACGGCAGCGCTGGTATTCTGCAGGACAGGGACACGGCGAAATATGGCGAATATGAAGCATGGTCGTGCGCTTTGGGAACGACTCTTGGATCGGCTGCAGATTCTTGGCCGCTTCACACTGGGCTATTCCGGAGGGATCGATAGCCGGTTTCTGGCTCACGCCGCCATACACGCTCGAGTTCCGGTAGAGCTCGTGCACGGCACTGGCCCGCACATCGCCCCTGACGAAACAGCGTATGCCGCGCGTTGGGCAGAAGGTCGGAAACTTCCGCTCAGGCTGCTGTACATTGATCCATTGCAGCTGCCGGCAGTGGCACAGGGTGGCAAGGGTCGCTGTTATGTCTGCAAAAGGCACTTGTTTGAGCAAATGGCCGCCGTGACCATTGGCCCGTTCTGTGATGGGTCCAATGCCTCAGACGCCAGCCTGTTCCGCCCTGGTCAACAGGCCTTGCGGGAGTTCGGGATACATTCACCCCTGGCCGAGGCCGGGCTGGACAAGCCCTGGATCAGGGATCTGGCCAGGCTGACGGGTTTGGAGCATCCGGGTCAACAGGCCCGGGCCTGCCTCCTCACCCGGCTGCCCTATGGTGTTCCGCCCACGCAGGATGTGCTTTCGTCCTTGGCCCGGGGAGAGCATCTGATAGGGAACGCGCTGGCCGTCGAGGGTCTGGCCGAGACACCATTCCGCCTGCGGCTAGGCAACGCTGGCCATTACGAGCTGCATGTGGAAACCCCTTCGCTTTCCTCAGGGTTGCGGGAGGTTCTGGGCAAGGCCCTAACTGAGGCTGGATTTCATGGCGTGGACATATTGGCAATGGCCACGGTGAGCGGATATTTCGACCAACAGGGAAAAGGCGACCCATAGGGAGATTTTTCGGCCTTGCAGCGATGCTTGCTTCTGTCGCTCTCAGCTCTGCTGCACCGGCGAGTCTACGGTATCGGGCCGCATGGATCTGTCCGTATCCCTACAGCCACCGATTGCGTTTGAACAGCCACACGATGCCGGCCACGACCACGACCATGCCCAGGCAGAAGGCGGCAAAGCCCAAGGGGCTGTCTGCGCCTGGGATTCCGCCAACATTGATGCCGAATAGCCCCGTCAAAAAACCAAGCGGCAAAAAAATCACGGTCACCACGGAAAGCAGAAACATGCGTTGGTTCAGCTGTTCGGATACATGATTGACGAGTTCTTCGTGTGCCAGGGCCGCCCGTTCGCGCATGGCGTACAGGTCTTCAATGTGGCGAATGAGCGCATCAGCTGTTTCGCGGATGCGAAAATGGTCATCGGTGCTCATCCAAGGGACGCGTTCCGTGACCAGGCGTGACAGGGCTTCGCGTTGCGGTCCGAGATAGCGGCGCAGTGCGATGGCCTGTCGGCGTAAATCCGCCAGTATGTGTCTGGCCCGGGTCCCGCGTTGTTCGAAGATTTGCTCCTCCACCTCGGCCATCTGGTCCTCCAATTCTTCTATGACAGATCCGATATTGCCTGTCATGAGAGACAGCAGCATGACCAGGAATTCTCCGGTACTGCGTGGACCAAGACCGTCGCCGAGCAGTGACTGGATTTCTCTGATGCATTTGAGCTGACGCATGCGGGTGGAAATGACGTAGCCGTCCTCTATCCACAGCCGAAGGGAGACCATATCCTCGGGCTCAGCCCCGGGATTCAGGTTCACGTCGCGCAGCGTCAAAAACAGACCGTTGCCGTGATGCAGCACCCTGGGCCGGCTCTCTTCGTCCAGCAGGGCCTGGGCCAAGGGCTTGTCCAGGAAGTTGGCGTGCGGGAGCCACTCCTGTACGTCCGGATCGGCGTATGACAGATGGATCCAGAGAATTGGGTTCGGAGCGGGAAGCGGTTCCCCAATTCGCCAGGGCATGGTCTCACCCCGCCCGGCCCCGTCCAGGAGCCAGACCGTATTGGGAAGGAAGGATTCAGGCATAGGGCAGGAATTTCCGGCTGCGGGACAGGATGGCAAAGGCAGGAGCGTAAAAATATGGGCGCATTGGCTGATCCTTCTCTACATTATACTAAACAGATAGCACGTGTTCTAACTGGGACACAAGGGCGGCCTCGGGATGCAGACTCGAAGGGATCCCCTTCTTTGTCAGAGCTGCGGAATGAGGGATGTATGACGCTTTCCAAGGTCGCGTGCGTTCCGAAACGGCTACTTGGCGAAACTGCATTTTGGGTAGGTGCACGTGTTGCACTGCAGGCAGATGCCGCCCTCGGCCAGCCGGGCCAGGCCGCGCCGCGTCACGGGCGCCCTGGCCAGCAGGCGCGGCAGGAGCACGTCCAGGCTGGTAGTCTTGAAGAACAGGGCGCAGGCCGGCACCCCCAGGACCTGGGTGCCACCGATGCGGCCGAGGAGAGTCATGGCGCCGGGCAGCAGGGGCACGCCATGCAGGGCGTCGGTCAGCCCCGCATCCTCCAGACCCCCACAGGTCACGTCGTCGGGGTCCACGGACAGGCCGGCCGTGGTCACGATGAGATCCGCACCCAGGTCCAGGAGTTTTTTCACGCCTTCGGCGATGGCCCGGCGGTCGTCGGGGGCGAATTCCTCACCGATCACCGCGGAGCCCAACGCCTCGGCCTTGGCGCGGATGATGGGGGCGAAGCGGTCTTCGATGAGGCCCTGGAAAACCTCGGTGCCCGTGACGAGCACCCCGACCCGGGCCTGGCGCAGAGGCAGGACCGACAGCAGCGGGATTTCGCCCAGGGCGGCCAGGGCCCGACTGAAATTTTCGCGCGATAGGAAGAGGGGGATGGCCCTGGTTCCGGCCACGGGGCGGCCTTCCTCCACCAGCGCGTACTGCTGGCGCGTGGCGCACATGACATGAGGCACGAGGTTGAAGCGTTCCAGGGCCTCCAGGTCCACCTGCAGCAGGCCTGCTGAAGCCGCATGAAAGTCGATTTTCCCCTCTCTCGGAGTGTGCGAGTAGGTGATGCCGTCCCCGGCCATCCGTTTCGCGAAGGCCAGGGCCGCCTCGTTCTCGTGGATCCAGGCGCCGTCGGGCAGGCTTTCGTCCTGGACATAGACCGTGTTGCGGCCCATCTGCTGCAATCGGCAGACGTCCCCGGCGGTGATGGTCTGGCCGGCGGTGAACTCGGCGCCCTTGCTCTCGCCGGGCACAATGCGGGTCATGTCGTGAAGGGCCTTGCGGCCTACGGCCTCAGCCACGGGAACGCGGGTCGGCCGGGCCGTGTCGCAGGCGGCTATAGCACCGGATTCGACATAGGGCGTCTCGCCCTGGCAGCCGCGGCAGATGGCTCCGTCGCTGAGGGGATAGGCCTCGCGGCAGATCGGGCAGGCCCCGATGCGGGTCATGTGCGCATGTCCCAGCAGGCGCGGCTGGACCGTGATCTTCCCCAGGCACAGGATGCTGTCCCCGGCCTCCTCGATCTCGCGGAACAGGGCCTCGGTGTCCTGCTCCTTCTTGGGCGTGAGCTTCAGGAACCATCCCTTGATGTTGGGCCAGGCTTCCAGTTTGTCCAGGTCCACGCTGACGCGCACCCCTTCGCCCGTATTCTTGTCGAAGAGGGACACGGCATAGCGGCCGAGGTTGACGATCCTCATCCAGCCGTTGCCCGTGCTGCACAGAGTCAGGAGCTGCACGGCGTCGGGCAGGCATTTTTTGCTTTCCACCACCGCCTCGAAGAGGATGCCCGCCGGCAGGGCGGCCTTGGCCATCTCCACCATGTACCCGCCTATGAGCAGGCCCGGGGCCGGGTAACCGTGGAACGCCGCGGCCTTGTCCTTGAATTCCTGGAAGGTGTAGGGCCCGATGTGCATGTTTTCCTCGTAAAGAGAAGGTGATGTCCGATCGCGGAGCCCTATCAGTCAGAAGGGGCCTATCAATAATACATATGTGTGATCGGTTAAATTATTTTCAAATCGAATTGGACTCAAGAATAAATTTCAGGCAATTTTATAGCTGAAATTTATGATACAGTTTCTCGCAGAAAATAATTTCAAGCATTTCCCTTCAGGATTATTGGATGAGTTCTTTTCAAGACACGCCCGCAAGTCTTAAATTTTTCAACACATTCAGCGAGCATTGTCTGGCGGTGCTGGAAGCGGCCCGCGTAGCCGGGAAACCCGTGGCCGGCGTCTATTGCATCTATGCCCCGCTGGAGGTCATCCGCGCCGCCGGGGCCGTTCCCATCGGGTTGTGCGGCAAACGCCAGGCGCCCATCCAGGCCGCCGAGGAAGTGCTCCCGGCCAGCCTCTGCCCGCTGATCAAGTCCAGCTACGGATACGCCAAGACCGACACCTGCCCATTCTTCTCGGCTTCTGATTTCGTCATCGCCGAGACTACCTGCGACGGGAAGAAGAAGATGTACGAGTTTCTCAGGCGGATCAAACCCCTCCACCTCATGCATTTGCCGTACGATCCGTCCCTGCCCGGCGCGCTGCAGTTCTGGCTGGACGAGGTAGGGCGCCTGTGCGGGTTCCTGGACGCGCACGGTGGCAGCGCACTCACCGATGCGAGGCTGCTGGAGGAAATCACCGTCCAGAACGCCATCCGCGACCTGCTGTGGGACATCGTGCGGGTCAACGCCGACGGGGCGCCCATCCTGACGGGTATGCAGCTTCTGCCTGTCCTGGAAAGCAAGAGCTTCATGGTCGAGGCCGAACCCTACCTGGCCGCCCTTCAGGGCCTGCGCGACGAACTCGCGGACAGACGCGCACTCGGTCAGGCAGGAGTCCCGGCGCACCGGCCCAGAATCCTGCTGACCGGCACGCCCGTGGGCAAGGGGTCCCACAAGGTGCTGCAGCTCATCGAGGAGAGCGGGGGCGTGGTGGTCTGCCTGGACAACTGCAGCGGGATCAAGGGGCTGGACAAACCCGTCGAGACCACCGGAGACCTTCTGGCGAACGTGGCCCGCCGGTATCTGGACATCCCCTGCGCCTGCATGAGCCCCAACCCCGGCCGGGTGGAGGCCACCCACTCCCTGTGCCGGGATTTCCGCATCCAGGGCATCGTTGACCTGACCTGGCAGGGTTGCCATGGCTTCAACGTCGAATCCCGCATCGTGCGGGAGACCGCCGAGGGTCTGGGCACGCCCTTCCTGCAGGTCGAAACCGGGTACTCGGAATCCGACACCGAACAGATCCGGACGCGCGTCGAAGCGTTTCTGGAATCGATATCCTGACGGACTGTATCTGCAGATCGTTCAAAAATGGCCTCTAACCTCATCCATTGATTGAAGGAGACATGCATGACTTTTCGGGCAACACGACTCATCGGTTTCATCGGTCTGTTCATGGCCGCGGCGTCCTTCCTGGCCGCAACGCAGTCCCCGGCGGGGGACAAGCTTCCGGAACTCAACGTGGGCTACATCTACACCACCCATCACTCGCCCTTCATCGTGGCCATGGCCAAGGGTGAGGAGTTCCGCGATTTCGGGGTGTACCTGCGTCCCGTCGTGGACAAGATGAAGTACGAGCTCATGGACGGCGACACGCCGCTGGCCCTGTTCAACATCATCGTCAACAAGAGCGGCGCCGAGACCACGACCATGTTCGCCCAGGGCAACATGGACATGGCCCTGGCCTCGGGCACGGCCATCATGGCCGGCATCGACCAGGGCACGAAGATGAAGATCCTGTGCCCCACCCACGTCGACGGCATGAGCCTCGTCTTCCCGCCCCAGAGCACCCTGAGCGGCTGGGACCAGGTGGCCGCGCACATCAAGGCTGCCCAGCAGCCCGTCAAGATCGGCTACCATTCCCCGACCAGCGCCCCGCGCATCGTCATCGAGGGCGCCCTGAAACAGGCCGGCTTCACGGTCACCCAGGACGCCAACCAGCAGCACGCCGACGTGCTGCTCGTGGACCTGAAGGACACAGCCAACTTCATCCCGGCCCTGACCAGCGGGCAGGTGGACGCCTGGGTCGGGCCTGCGCCGCATCCCGAGGTCTCCGAGATGAAGAAGGTCGGGCACATCGCCCTGGACCTGCGCGACCTGCCGCCCGCCGGCGCCTGGCACAACTTCCCCTGCTGCGTGCTGGCCGCCAGGGACGAGGTCATCGCCGCCAATCCGGTCGCGGTCGGCAAGACCGTCGAACTGCTGGGGAAGAGCGCCGAGTGGTGCAACGGACACAAGGCGGAGGAGGGCAAGGCCATGGCGGCCTGGACCGGCTCGCCGGCCGAAGCCGTCGAAAAGTCCAACATCGTTTTCACCACCGCGGCCACGGAAAACTGGATGAAGGGCCAGGGCACGTATCTGGACATGCTCAATTCCATGGACAAGTTCCGGGGGCAGCTCAAGGGCAAGACCCTGCACGAAGCCCAGGACGTCCTCTTCGATCTCCGCTTCACGACCACGAAATAACCACGACCGCCGGCTCCCCGTGCGGGGGTCGGCGGATTCCCGGTATCCGCAGATGCACACATTCTCCCACCGAGTTCTGGCCCTGGCCACCCTGGCCGCTTTCCTGGTCATCTGGGCCTGGGCCGCCTCCGTCATCGGCAACAGCGTCATCCTGCCCACCGTCGGCCAGGTCGCCGCGCTGCTCGCCAGCCCCGGCCAGGACCTGCTCAGCATGGGCTCGCTGCTGACCAACATCGGGGTCAGCCTGCTGCGGGTGCTGCTGGGCTACGGCGTGGCCGTGGTCGTCGGCATCCCCCTGGGAATCGGCATGGGCTACTACAGCGTGATGCACACCATGCTCGGCGACTTCCTCAATCTTTTCCGCCCCATCCCGCCCCTGGCCTGGGTGCCCCTGGTCATGGCCTGGTTCGGCATCGCCAGCCTGGCCGATCTGTTCGGCGTCGACCGGGGCCAGTGGTTCGTCTATCTGAGCAATTTCAAGTATTCGATGATCTTCATCATCTTCATCGGCGCCTTCTACCCGGTGCTGACCAGCAGCATCCACGGCGTGCGCAACGCCAACCGCGTCTTCATCGACACGGCCAGGGTTCTGGGCGCGAGCCAGTTCGACATCTTCCGCAAGATCCTCCTGCCGGCCGCCATGCCGTCCATGGTCAACGGCATGCGCATCGGCCTGGGCGTGGCCTGGATGTGCCTGGTCTCGGCCGAGATGCTGCCGGGCAGCATCTCGGGGGTGGGCTACCTCATCACCCACGCCTACACCATGGCATCAACGGACATCGTCGTGGCCGGCATGGTCGGAATCGGCCTGACCGGGGCCCTCATGGACTGGCTCTTCCGCCGCGTGGAGCGCCGTTGCTTCTCGTGGCAGCGCCTGGCGAGGTAAAAAGGTGGATCATATGGATCACATCGTGCGCATCCGCGAGGTCAGCAAGTCCTTCGTCACCGAGAGAGGGCTGGCCGTGGAGGCCGTGGACAAGGTGAGCCTCGACATCGGGCGGGGGGAATTCGTCTGCATCGTCGGGCCGTCGGGGTGTGGCAAATCGACCCTGCTGCGCATCATCGCCAGCCTGGAGCAGGCCGATGGCGGGCACGCCGCCTACAACGGCCAGCCGCTGACCGGACCGCACCGTGACGTGGGCATGGTCTTCCAGGAGTATTCAGTCTTGCCGTGGCGGACGGTGCTCGATAATGTCTGCCTGGGGTTGGAATTTCTCGGGGAACGCAAGGCCGTCCGGATGGAGACGGCCATGCATTACCTGGGCCTGGTGGGCATGGCCCGCTTCGCCGAAGCCTTCCCCTACGAACTGTCCGGCGGTATGCGTCAGCGCGTGGCCATCGCCCGCGCCCTGGCCACGAACCCGCAGGTCCTGCTCATGGACGAGCCCTTCGGCGCCCTCGACGCCCACACGCGCATCCTCATGCAGAAGGAGCTGCTGCGCATCTGGCGCGAAACGGGGAAGACGGTGGTGCTGGTCACTCACAGCGTCGACGAGGCCCTGTACCTCGCGGGACGCATCGTGGTCATGACGGCCAGGCCCGGCAGGGTGCGAGAGATCATCGACGTCCCGCTGGAGCACCCCCGCGACCGCAGCCACCCGCTCTACGCAAGCATGACGGCGCGGATGCTGGACATTCTGGAGGAGGAGGTCGTCACGGCCGGGGAATTCTAGGCACGGGATCATCGCGGGCGAAGCGGGCGCTTCGGACCCGCGTCACGTTCACAGACTGTTGCGTTCAACCCCAACCAGGAGGCTTGTATGCGTTACGGAGCACGGAACCAGATCAAGGCCAAGGTCGTGTCGGTCAAGAAGGGCGACGTCATGTCCCAGGTGCGCTTCACTGTGGAGAATCCCCATGAGATGCAGTCGGTCCTGACCACCGAGTCCGTTGAGGACCTCGACCTCAAGCCCGGCGAGACCGTCCTGCTGGCGGTCAAGGCCGTCCACGTCATCCCGATCAAGGAATGACCAGCAGGCGGACATGGGCGACCGTGTCCGCCTGCCGTCCTTCCGCCGCGCCCTCCCCGCCTAGAACGACTCCAGCCTTTCGCGCAGCGCCGAATCGCTGCCTTCGATATCCCGTGGAGCAAGGCGGCCGTGAATCGTCTTGTCCCGCAGGACGAGGATGTCGTCCGCCTGCCGGACCGCGAAGTCCGCACCGTGGGAGACGACCACCATCGTGTAGCGCCCCTTCAGGCTCGTCAGCAGTTCCTCGATGCCCTTGGCCGCGGTGTAGTCCAGGGACGAGGTCGGCTCGTCCAGCAACAGGACCTGCGGGTTCATGGCCAGGGCGCGGGCCAGGCAGAGCCGCTGCTGCTGCCCCCCCGAAAGGGTCCGGGCGTCGGCCCCGAGGCGGTCCGACACCTCGTCCCACAGGCGGGCTTCCTCCAAGGCCATTCTCGCCGCCTCCCGGGCCTGTCCGCGCGTGAACCCGTGCACGGTGACCAGAGGCATGGCGATGTTGTTCTCGATGCTCATGGGCAGGACGTTGGGGTGCTGGAAGACCATGCCGACCAGCCGCCGCAGTTCGGGCAGGGGAAGTTCGTCGTCGTAGGTCCGGACGACCCTGTCGTCGAGATGCAGGAGCACCTCGCCGGTCGTCCTGCAGCCGGGAAAACACTCGTTCAGACGGTTCAGGATGCGCAGGAACGTGGTCTTGCCCGAGCCGGAGCGCCCCATGACGAAGGTCGCCGCCCCCTTCGAGATCTCGACGTTCAATCCCGCGAGAATCTCTCGGCCGGCCAGGATCACCCCGACGTCGCGTAGCGTGAAAACAGGATTCAGCGTCTCCAATTTCTCTCCATTCCGGTTTGCAGGGCGCGGGCGCACCCGTACAGCAGGACCGTCAGACCGAGCAGGGTCAGGGCGGCGCCGAAGCCTTTGTTCAGGTCGGCCCGGCTCTGGTATTGGCCGGCCAGGTAGTAGATGGTGAACGGCAATGCCTCGAATTTCTCGAAGAGCCCCCTTGGCAGCCCGCCGGTGGCCACCACCCCGGTCAGCAGGATGACGGCCGTGTCCTCGGCCGCACGGCCCATGGACAGGACGACGCCTCCGAGCATCCCCGGGCTGGCGGCCGGCAGTAGGATGCGGCGCAGGCTCTGCCAGCTCGTCATGCCCAGGCTCGGGCCCAGCAGGCGCAGGTCCTCGGGCAGACTCTCCAGGGCCTGGGCCGTGGCGTTGACGGTGTACGGCAGGACGAGCAGCGCGATGCACACGGCCGAGAGGAGCAGGCAGGTGTTGGATTCGGGGGCGACAGTGTGCCGCAGGAAGATGATCAGGGAAAAACCGAACAGCCCCATGACGATGGACGGTACCCCGGCCAGGGCGTTGGCCGAGAAGCCCAGCGCCCTGCCCCATGGGCCGTGGAGGTACTGCGACAGGGCGATGCCGCCCCCGATGCCGGCGGGGATGGCCATGAGCGAGGCCAGGACGACCAGGACCACTGTCCCGGCGCAGGCGGAGAAAAGGCCATCCCAGACCGGTTCGCGGCCAAGGATGGCGGCCAGCGCCGGCGCGTCGCCGAAAAAGAGCCGCAGGTCCATGACGGGCAGGCTCCGGACCAACAGGAAAACGAGCAGTGCGCCGATGGCCCCAATCACCAGGGCGCTGGACAGTGCCGACCAGGCGAAGATGAATGCGCGGCACCAGGGCCGGGCGGCCAGGAACGCGAGCAGGGTCAGCCGTCGGCCCTCGACAAGCCTGACGTTGTTCCCGGCGCGCACGGCCGCCTGCACGGCCAGGCTGACGGAAAACAGGATCAGTCCGCAGGCGAAGAGGGAATGAAAGGCCGGCGAGCTGTTGTCCGTGGCCACCACCAGGGCAATGTGCGCCGTCAGGGTGCGCACGGAATCGAAGAACGAGTCGGGGAACTGCGGCGCGTTGCCGGCCAGCATCAGGGGGATGAGGGTGTCGCTCAGGGCCCGGCAGTAGCCCATGATGGCCGCGGTGCGCAGCCCTGCGCCCGAGCCCGGCAGAACGACCAGGAGCAGGGCCTGCAGCGGGGAGAAGCCAAGGCTGGCGCTGGTCAGGCGGGTCCGGGCCTCGGCTTCACGCATGGCCTCATGCAGAAAAAGGACGACCGTCGGCAGCACGAGCAGGGCCAGGGTCAGGCCGGCGGCCAGCAGGGACGGTCCGCTGCCACCCAGGACCTTCTTGACCAGGGGGATGAGCAGGAAGACGGACACGAAGCCGTAGACCACCGTCGGGATGGCCGTCATGAACGTGACCACGGCCAGGGTCGCGCGTCGGAGCGCCCCGCCCCACGGTCCGCAGATGAAGAGGCAGACGCCGATGCCTACCGGATAGGTCAGTGTGAAGGCCGACACGCTCAGGGCCAGGGAGCCGACGACCATGGGCAGGACGCCGTAGAGCCCCTGGTACGGACGCCATGTCGCCGACAAGATCTGGCCCCATTGCCCCTGGACGAAAAGGGGCAGGCTCAGCACCGCCAGAAAGACGAAGATGGCGGCCAGGGTGGCCAGGGAGACGAAACCCGCCCCGCAGGACACGAACCTGGCCGCGCGATCGAAAAAAAACTGCCGGCGGAAGATGTTCCGCCGACAGGTCGATTCCAGATTCATGCCGCTACTTGATGGGGATGTAGCCGGCCTTGGAAATGATGTCCGTGCACTCCGGCCCCGTGACGTAGTCGATGAAGAGCTTCGTCAGGCCCTGGGGCTGGCCCTTGGTGTTCATGAACAGCTTGCGGGCGACCTTGTAGGCGCCGGATTTGGCGTTGTCCTGGGAAGGCTCCACGCCGTCCAACTTGGGCGCCTTGACCTCGGCGTCCACGAAACCGATGCTCATGTAGCCGATGGCCTGGGCATCCTGGGACACGGCGACCTTCATGGCCCCGTTGGAGGCGACCACGTTGGCCTTGTCGGCGATGGCGCCCTTCTTGAGCAGCTTCTCCCAGAACACCTCGCGCGTTCCGCTGGCCTCATCGCGCGTGTAGAGGGTGATGGCCGCGTCGGCGCCGCCCACTTCCTTCCAGTTGGCGATCTTGCCCGCGAAGATGTCCTGCACCTGGGCGGCGGTCAGTTCGGCTACGCCGTTGGCCGGGTTCAGGATCACGGTCACGCCGTCCACGGCGAAGGGGAAGGACACGAGCCCGTACTTGGCCACCTCGTCCTCGGACAGGGCGCGGCCCGTGTTGCCGATGTCCACCAGCCCCTCGCCGGCCTTCTGCACTCCCACGCCGGTGCCGCCGCCTTCGACGGTGATGCGGATGTCTGGGTTCGCGGTCATGATGCGCTTGGCCGCCTCGTTCATGACCGGGATGTGCGCCGTGCCGCCGGCGATGTCGATCTTGCCCTTCTGCCCGGCGAACTGCTGGAGCATGTCGGCGCCAGCCGTGCCGCATACGAGGAAAAGAGCCGCCAGGGCAACGAGTACGCAATGCATGGAACGTTTCATTTCAGCCTCCCATTGAAAAATATATTTGAAGTTCTGTTATCCCATCCGAATGATTGGGACAAATAGTTACGTCAAATCTGACGACCCGTTTTGCATCGAAAAAATCGATCACATCGAGCATGCGGAAGCGTTCCGCCCCATCAAAGTCCCCCGCTCTCTACGCGCTTTCCAGGGCCAGTTTCTCGCCCCACAGGGCCGCGCCCAGAGCACCAGTCATGTCGGGTTCCTCGGGGACAAGCAGGGTCTCGCCTTCAACGGTGCCGGTCTGCTCGGCCAGCAGCCTGCGCATGCACGGGTTGTGCGCCACGCCGCCGACGAACACGAGAGGAAGGTTCAGCCCGACACGCTGCAGCATGTTCACGGTACGCCGGACGATGGACAGATGCAGGCCCAGGGCGATGTTCTCGGGGCGGACCCCCTGGGCCATGAGGGACGTGGCCTCGGTTTCGGCGAAGACCGTGCACATGGAGTTGATGATGGGCGGAGCGTCCCCGAAGAGGGCGTAGAGGCCGAATTCCTGCACAGGAATCTGGAAGATCTGGGCCGTGTATTCCAGGAACTTGCCCGTGCCCGCCGCGCAGCGGTCGTTCATCTCGAACTTGCCCACGCGCCCGCCGGGCAGCAGGGCGATGGCCTTGGTGTCCTGGCCGCCGATGTCCAGCAAGGTGCGAGCCTCGGGGTAATGCCGTGCCGCGCCCAGGCCGTGGGCCTTGATCTCGGTGATGGTCTCCACCGGAAAACCCAAATCCAGGTCCTGAACCAGCTTGCGGCCGTAGCCCGTGGCCACGGCCCGGCGCGCCGAGAGGCCGTCCAGGAGCGCGCGCAGTTGGGCCACGGGGTTGAAGGTGGTGGGGGCGCGGCGTTTTTCCACCACCTCGTCCCCGGCCATGCCGACCACTTCGATGGATCGGGAGCCGATGTCGATGCCCAGGATCATTTCAGGGTTTCCAGGAAGGCTTCGACACGAGTCTTGAGCTGCTCCACGTCCTCCATGGAATAGTCCGTCTCCAGGGACATGCTCGGGATGTTGCCGGCCGTGAGCCGCTTCTCGACCTTGATGCCCTCGTGGGCATAGGGCTGGCAGAACATCAGGGCGTACTGGATGACGCCGTCGACCTTCAGGTCGCGGGCCATGGACTCGACGTTGTCCAGGCGCTCGGCGTTGGGCGTGAAGCAGGCGCAGTCGATCTTCATGTAGCGGTCGCACAGGGCGTCGATCATCTGCTCCAGGGTCCGGCAGGACTCGTCCGTCAGGTCTCGGGTGTTGCGCGTGCCGATGCACGACTCCTCGCCGACGATGACCGCGCCGGAACTCTCGATGATGTAGGGCAGCTTCCAGTTGGGCACGGCCATGGGACAGCCCGAGAGCATGACCCGCGGGGCGTCCGCCGGGGCCACGCCATCGCCGGCCTTGATGCGCTCTTCGAGCTGGTCGCAGAGAGTGTTTACGGATGCGGTGAAACGGACCGGGTCGTCGTAGAAGCTGACCTGGTTGATGAGCAGCACGTCGCGGCCCGAGATGGGCGCGGGCACGGCGGCGCGAAGACGATTGAGGCGCTGCAGGGCGCGGCGGCGGTCGTTGACGGTCTTGATGGCCCCGGCCAGATTCTCCGCCGTTACCTTCTTTCCTGTCAGTTCCTCAAGCTTCTCCATGTAGCGTAGCACCTCGGCCTTCCACAGGGCACGGGCCGATACGGTCTTGGTCTGGGGCACTTCCATGATGTGCATGGGCGCGTGTTCGGCGAAGGCCTCGTATGCCTTCTTTTTGCCGTCGCAGGTGGTCTCGCCGACGATCAGGTCGCAGGACTCGGTGTAGGGGCACAGCCGCGCCAGCTTGAAACCGATGAAGGATTTGATCAGCGCGCAAGTGTTGCGCGGCACGAGCGTCTCGGCCGCCTCGCGGCCCGCGTCGGCCCCGGCGCACAGGCCGACCTGCACGGCGTCGACCGCCAGGGCCAGCTCCTCGGGCACGAAGACGCAGAAGGTGCCGACGATTTTGCGTCCCTGGGCCTTGGCGTCCTGCAGTTCCTTGATGCGCAGGCCGTGCACCTCGGACAGAACAAAGTCGAGGTACTCCATCCCCTTGAGCCGTCCTTGCTGGCTCATGTAGATATCCCCATAGAACTTGCCCAGAACGGACAGGAGTCCGTCATGGGCGGCCAGGTCCAGATTCAGGTTCTCCCACATCTCCCGGTACGCTTCGTTGGTCATCGCTACCTCCATGGCAAATTTCCCATTCTTTGCTGGAAAGCGGCTTATGAATCAAATCAAAATATTGGATTTGTTAGCAGAGAAAAGATCGAATCTGTCGATGAAACGTTGGTGGGAGCGAGGGTATCGGTCAATGATACAGGATGGCGCAAAAAAGTCGTTTCCAGGATCGGCTTTTGGCGAAAAAATGAACGCCATGTTCTCTCACGGTGCTTTTCAGGCCGGGTCGGATTGATGTTGCAGCCGCCTGCTTCAAAATGAAGCAGGCGGCCAGGAGGGAAGGGCGGCTGGAATGGCTGCGTCTATGGCATCGCCTGATGCCGGGGGACTAGGGCAGCATCCAGCTCAAGGGGTATGCCTGAAGATAGGTCAGCACGCTGATAAAGATGATCATCGCGATGGAGTGCTTCAGGGTGAAGAGGAAGAGGTTGCCTTCCTCGCCGACCATATTGGCCGCGGCCGTGGCCACGGAGATGGACTGCGGGGAGATCATCTTGCCGGTGACGCCGCCTGAGGAGTTGGCTGCCACGCACAGTTCCGGGGACACGCCGATCTGCTGGGCGGTGGTCATCTGCAGGTTGCCGAAGAGCAGGTTGGAGGACGTGTCGGAGCCGGTCAGGAACACGCCCAGCCAGCCGATGACCGGCGAGAAGAGCGGGAAGAAGTGGCCGGTCTGGGCGAAGGCCAGGCCCAGGGTGGAGCTCATGCCGGAGTAGTTCATGAGGTAGGCCAGGCCCACGATCATGGCGATGGTCACGATGGGGAAGCGCAGTTGCACCACGGTCTTGCCGAAGCAGGACACGGCGCGGCCGACGCCGTAATTGGGCAGCACGGCCAGGGACAGGATGCCGGCGATGAGGACGGCGGTGCCGGGGGAGGTCAGGTAGTTGAACTTGTACATGGCCTTGTAGACGGTGTCCTGGGCCACGACGGGCACGGTCTTGCTGATCAGGGAGTCGAGGCCCGGCCAAGCGAAGGTGATGACGGTGGACTTCATCATGTCCTGTACGGGCTTGAGGCCCCAGATGAAGACCATGGCGGCGAGGATGACCCAGGGCATCCAGGCGCGGATGACATCACCCTGGGAGTAGTTGCAGACGGACTTGCCGGTGGAGGCGGGCTCGTTGGGAAAGCGCCAGATGCTCTTGGGCTGCCAGACCTTCAGGAACATGCCCAGACCGACGATGGTGGCGATGGCCGAGAGGACGTCGGGGAGCATGGGGCCGACGAAATTGGAGGTCACGAACTGGGTCACGGCGAAGCACAGGCCGGCCACGATGCAGGCGGGCAGCACTTCCATGGAGCGCTTGAAGCCGCACATGGTCACGGACAGCCACAGGGGCACGATGATGGACAGGAAGGGCAGCTGGCGGCCGGTGATGGCGCTGATGTGCATGACGTCGAGCTTGGTCAGCTCGGCCACGGCGATGATCGGAATCCCTAAGGCGCCGAAGGCCACGGGCGCGGTGTTGGCGATCAGGCACAGGCCGGCGGCGTAGAGGGGGTTGAAGCCCAGGCCGACGAGCATGGCCGCGGTGATGGCCACGGGGGTGCCGAAGCCGGCGGTGCCTTCGATGAAGGAGCCGAAGGCGAAGGCGATGAAGATGGCCTGGAGGCGGCGGTCTTCAGTGATGGTGGCCAGGGAGCTCTTGATGATCTCGAACTGTCCGCTCTCGACGGTCATGTTGTAGACCCAGATGGCCGTGACGACGATCCAGACGATGGGGAAGATGCCGACGCCGGCGCCGTAGACGAAGGATGAGGCGGCCAGCTGGACGGGCATGCCCCAGACAGCCACGCCCACGATCAGGGCGCCGAGCACTGCCAGGCCTGCGGCGAAATGCCCTTTTGCTCTTTTCACCGCAAGCATGAAAAAGAGGATGTAAAGCGGAATTGCCGCAACAAGGGCAGATCCCACAATACTGTTAAAGGGGTCATAAACCTGAATCCAATTCATAGAAGCTCCAAATGCGTTAAAGATTGTGCCAAATTATCCCCAAAACAGAAGCGTTACGGCAAAAGCGATTTGCCGGCCTGCGCGGCGAACTCGTAGACAGGGCCCGGCAGGATGCCGAGGGCCAGGAGAAGAGCCGCGAAAAGTGTGCCAAGGGCCAGTCCGCTTTTCTTGGTTTCGAGCGCGGACGACGGGTCATGCGTGTAGGCATGGCGGACCAGGCTCAAGTAGAAGTAGATGGAGATGGCCGTGTTCAGGGCCGCGATGATGACCAGCCAGTCGTAGCCTCTGCCCCAGGTCGCGGTGAGCAGGAAGAGCTTGCCCATGAACCCCGCCGTGGGCGGCAGCCCGACCAGGGAGAATGCGGCCACTGCCAGGACAAAGGCGAAGACCGGGCTGCGCTGGTGCAGACCGTCCAAGTCCGAATAGCGGATGTTCCGGCCGTCCTTGGACAGATGGCAGACGACCCAGAAGCAGGTCAGGTTCATGAGGATGTAGACCAGCGCGTAGAACGAGGCCGAGGCCAGTCCCTCGGCGGTCCCGGCCACGAGGCCGATGGTGACGTATCCGGCGTGGGCGATGGAGGAGTAGCCGAGCATGCGCTTCACGTCGTCCTGGACCAGGGCCGAGAGGTTGCCGAAGGTCATGGACACTGCGCCCAGGATGGCCAGGATGGTCATGCCGGGCTGGCCCGGCACCAGAAGGGAGGACAGACGGACCAGGATGACCACGGCCCCGAGCTTGGGCAGGGTCGCGGCGTAGGCCGCAGTCTCGTTGCTCGTGCCCTGGTAGACGTCCGGGCACCAGAAGTGGAAGGGGAACAGGGCCAGCTTGTACATGAACCCGGCCATGAACATGATCAGGCCGACCAGGGCGCCGGGGTTGGTGGCGAAGTCCCACGGCTTGGTCGTGAGCTCCGCGAGGAAGGTCGTGTGCTGGGACGCGGTGATGTAGGCGAACCCGTACAGGGAGACCGCCGTGGCCGCCGCCCCGAAGAGCACGTACTTGATCCCGGCCTCGGCCGCACGCTTGTCTCCAGCCCGTAGGGGGATCAGGGCGTAGAGGGCGTAGGAGGAGATCTCCAGGGAGATGTAGATGGTCATGAGTTCAACGGAGCTGGCCAGCAGCATCAAACCCCATGCCGACAGGCACAGCAGCATGGAATAATCCGCGCGTACTTCGTCCTTCAGCGTCGCCTGGCCTCTGGAGTTCGTCACCGCGATGAACAGCCCTAGGGCCACGGCCATTTTCATGAATTGGGACAGGGGATCCACCTGGTAGGTGCCACCGAAAAGCAGTGCCGACTGGCCGAGGCTCGCCCCCGCCCCGGCCAGGACGGCCAGGCAGCCGGCAGGAAGCCAGGCCCCGGCCACATCCTTCCCCGGCTTGGCGACCACGAGGAGGAAAATCAGGACGATCAGCCCCAGAAGCAGGATTTCAGGGAGAAGCGCGAGGATCATTGGTTTGCCTCCTTGCCGTTCATCACCGGGGTATGGGCCAGGTTGATAGGCCTGGCGGTAGCTGCGTACTCGGTCCTGGCCGAGAAATCCTTGAGCAGTTTGTCGATGGACGGGTCCATGACCTTGAGCGTCATGGTCGGGGCCAGGCCGATGTAGAGCACGAAAACCGCCAGTGGCGCTAGGTAGATCCATTCACGCGGGCACAGGTCGGTGAATGTGGCGCCTCTGCTCGGTTCGCCCCAGGCCAGCTTCTGCAGCAGGCGCAACATGTAGGCCGCGGCGAGCATGGCGCCAGGGATGGCCAAGCCGCCGACGAGGAGGCTCTCCTGGAACGCGCCGACCAGGACCAGGGCCTCGCCCACGAAGGAGTTGGTGCCCGGGAAGCCCAGGGAGGACAGGGAGAAGAGCCCGAAGAAGAACATATAGGCCGGCAGGTATTTGCCCAGGCCCATGTTTTCGCTGATCTCGCGGCTGTGGCTGCGCTCGTAGGCCGCGCCGACGAGCATGAAGAGGCCGCCGGTGGTGATGCCGTGATTGAGCATCTGCATGACCGCCCCTTCCACGCCGCGCTGGCTGAAAAGGAAGATGCCCAGGGTCACGAAGCCCATGTGCCCCACGGACGAGTAGGCGATGAGCTTCTTCATGTCCTTCTGCCCGAGGGCGATGATCCCGCCGTAGAGGATGGAGGCCAGGGACAGGGCGATCATGAGCGGGGCGAAAGTCACGCAGGCGTCTGGGGTCAGAGGCATGCAGAAGCGCAGGAACCCGTACGTGCCCATCTTCAGGAGCACCGAGGCCAGCAGGACCGACCCCGCCGTGGGGGCCTCGACGTGGGCGGCCGGGAGCCAGGTGTGGAAGGGGAACATGGGGCACTTGATGGCGAAGGCCAGGACCATGGCCAGGAAGGCCCAGAACTGCAGCCTGGGGCTGAAGGTTTTGGTCATCAGTTCCGGGATGGAGAACGTGCCCCCGGCGGAGTAGAAGGCGATGATGGCCACCAGCAGGAGCGTCGACCCCGCCAGGGTGTAGAGGAAGAACTTGATGGACGCGTAGCGCTTGTTCGGGCCGCCCCAGACCGCGATGAGCAGGTACATGGGCACGAGCATGGCTTCCCAGAAGAGGTAGAAGAGCACGAAGTCCAGGGCCGCGAAGACGCCGACGCAGGCCGAGGTCATGAGCAGCAGGACGATGTGGAACTCCTTGATGCGCCGGGAGATGTAGTGCCAGGAACAGAGCACGCACAGCGGCAGGAGGGCCACGGTCAGCAGGATCATGAGCAGGCTGATGCCGTCGATGCCCAGATGGTAGGTCAAACCCCACTGCGGCACCCAGGATGCCTTCTCCACGAACTGGAACCCGCCCGAGGCGAGATCGAAACTCGCCAGCGGGAGCGCCAACGCAATCTCCGCCAGCCCGGCGGCCAGGGTCAGCCTGCGGACGGCCTCCTCGCCCTTCACCATCAGCAGCGCCAGGGACGCCGCCAGGGGGAAGAAGATGAGCGCGCTCAGGACCGGAAAGGATGATGCTGTCATGTTAGTCCTCGTGTGCAGGTTAGCGGAGCAGGGTGAAGAGCATCGCCGCGGCGCCAATGCCGAAGGCCAGGATCACGGCGCCGCCGATGTAGTCCTGCAACTTGCCGTTGACCGTCGATGCGGCGTGGCGTCCGATGCCGCGCACTCCCAGGGCGCTGCCGTCCAGGATGCCGTCGATGACGAGCTGGTCGCAGTAGTTGGCCTCCTTGGCGCGTTCCAGGAGGCCGCCCAGGCCGACCTTCCGGTAGATTTCGCTCCACCAGGCGTCGACCACGGCGAAGGGGTACTGGCAGAAGAACAGGAAGATCCTGCCGATCCAGATGTAGAAGAACTCGAAGTCCAGATTCTGCTTGGCCGCCGGGGTGAGGCGCCCCACCATGAGGGAGAAGCCCAGGCCCGTGAAACCGAGCAGGATGGAGATCTGCAGCACGTGCCACGGCGTGTAGGGCACGTAGTCGGCCTCGAAGGGCAGCAGCGAGTACAGCAGGTGCGGCTGGACGCCGATGATGAAGCACAATGCCGCGCCCAGGCCCATGGCCACGTACATGTTGGCCGGGATGGGGGTGATGGGCCGGGTCATGTCGTCGGGCTTGGCGTAGAAGGCGAAGTACGGGAGCTTCAAACCGACGGACAGGAAGGTGCCGATGGAGGCCAGCTCCAGCCCCAGCGCCAGCCAGGTGCGGTGCGCCTCGGCCGCCCCGGCGATGACCATGGTCTTGGACACGAAGCCCGAGAAGAGCGGCATGCCCGAGATGGACACGGCCGCGACCATGTACAGCACGAAGACCCAGGGCAGGCGGCGGACCAGGCCGCCGAGCTCCGAGAGCTTGGCCGTGCCCGTGGCGTAGAGCAGGGCGCCCGTGGTCATGAACAGGAGGCCCTTGTAGATGATGTGGGCGTAGGCGTGGGCGCAGGCGCCGTTCAAGGTCAGCTGGGAGGCAATGCCGATGCCGGCGACCATGTATCCGACCTGCGAGACGATGTGATAGGACAGGATGCGCCGGGCGTTGTTCTCGATGGTGGCGTAGCAGACGCCGTAGATGGCCATGATGGTCCCGCCGATGGCCAGGACCTCGAAGCCGGAGAAGCCGCGCAGCAGGACATACACGGCCGTCTTGGTCGTGTAGGCCGACATGAACACAGCACCCGTGATGGTCGCCCGGGGGTAGGCGTCGGGCAGCCATGCGTGCAGGGGCACGACGGCTGCGTTGACGCAGAAGCCGGTCAGGATGAGGTAGTCGTACCACTGCGCGGCGCCGGGGGCGATGGCTTCGAAGGCGAAGCTGCCGGTGGCCTGGTGCCGGATCAGCATGCCCGCCAGGAGCATGAGCCCGCCCAGGGTATGGAACAGGAAGTAGCGGAAGCCCGCCGCCGTCGAACGCGGGGCGCGGTTCAGCCAGATGAGCATGGTCGAGGCGATGCTCATCAGCTCCCAGAAGAGGAACAGGGTCAGGTAGTCGCCGGCGAAGACGCAGCCGAAGCCGCCCGCCACGTACAGGTTGGCGGCCACGTGCTGGGCCCTGTCCCTGAGGTGCAGGGCATAGATGAAGCCGATCACGGCCTGGATGGCGAAGACGTGGGCGAAGACGATGGACAGCGTGTCCACCCTGCCCGTGGTCAGGGTCTGTCCGAGGTACTGCATGACCCCGTGCGTGCCCGTCGGCATGGTCAGCACCGCCGCGACGGCCATGAGGGCGGGGATGGGCAGGAGCCAGCGGTATTTGTCCGTCCTGATGAGCGGGATGAGCAGCGCCGCCATCAGGAAGGGGACGGAGGGGTGCTGGAAGCTAGCGGTCATAGTAGCCCTCCTTCTTGCCCAGGAAGGTGTGGGCGGCCCCCTTGCAGATCCGGACCATGGCCACCGTGGCGACCAGCGCGAACACGGCCCAGTAGCCGGGCTTTCCCTCACCCGGGAAGTGCGGGTGATGCGGGTAGATGAGGACGTTCAGCCCGACCAGAAGGACCATGATCCCGTACATGACCTTTTTCCAGAAGCCGGGGTTCTGCCGGGCCCTGCCCAGGAGTTCGCCAAGAGTGCTTGTTTCCACGGCTAGCCTCCGAACTTGGTGAAGACGTTGATGAAGCTGAAGAAGATCTGCGGGAAGAAGCCCAGCAGCACGCTGATCACGGCCGTGATGGTCAGGGGGATGACCATGGTCATGGGCGCCTCGGCGCAGTGGTCGTAGTCCACCGCGGGGCTGGGCGCCATGAAGAAGGCCCGGTAGATGATGGGCGTGAAGTAGCCGGCGTTCAGGATCGTGCTGCCCAGGAGCGCGCAGAGGATGATGACCTGGTGGGCCTGCATGGCCCCGTTGATCAGGTACCACTTGGAGACGAACCCGCAGACCGGCGGCATGCCGATCATGGACAGGGCGGCCAGGGAGAACATGGCGAAGGTGATGGGCATCTTGCGCCCGAACCCGCCCATGAGGCTGATCTTCTTGTGGTGCGTGGCCACGTAGATGGCGCCGGCGCCGAAGAAGAGCGTGATCTTGGAGAAGGCGTGGTGCGCGATGTGGGCCAGGCCGCCGGTGACGGCGTCGGGGGTGAGCATGGTCACGCCGATGATGACGTAGGACAGCTGGCTGACGGTGGAGTAGGCCAGCCGGGCCTTCAGGTCGTCCTTGGTCAGGGCGATGACCGAGGCCACCACGATGGTGAAGGCGGCCAGGTAGGCCGTGGGGATGCCCAGGTTCAAGGCGTTCATGGTTTCCAGGCCGAAGCCGGACAGGATGATCCGGCTGACGGAGAAGACGCCCGCCTTGACCACCGCCACCGCATGCAGCAGGGCCGAAACCGGCGTGGGCGCGACCATGGCCGAGGGCAGCCAGTTGTGGAAGGGCATGAGGGCCGCCTTGGCGAGACCTGCGATGTAGAGCACGTAGGTCAGCTGCACAAGGAAGGGGTCTGCGTTGGCCGGGAAGATGCCCTTGACCACGTCCCCGAGCTGGAAGTCGAGGGTCCCGCAGATCACGTAGGTAAGGACCATGGCCGGGAGCAGGAAGAGCTTCGACGTGCCCATGAGGTAGACCATGTACTTGCGCGCGCCGCTATAGGCTTCTTCATCCTGATGGTGTGCGACCAGCGGGTAGGTGAAGATGGAGATGACCTCGTAGAAGAGGTAGAGCGTGAAGATGTTCGCGCTCATGGCCACGCCCACCGCGCCGAAGATGGCGATGGCGAAGCAGAAGTAGTAGCGTGTCTGGGCGTGTTCGTTCAGGCCGCGCATGTAGCCGATGTTGTAGCTCGTGGCCAGGAACCACAGGAAGCTGGCCACGATGCCGAAGATCATGGTCAGTCCGTCGGCGCAGAGCTTGACGGTGATGCCCGGCAGGATGGTGAACGCGGTCAGGGTCTTGATCTCGCCGCCGAGCACGCCCGGGACGAGGGAGAGCATGAAGCCGAAGGTCATGGCCGCGGCGACGAAGGAGACCGCTTCGCGGGTGTTCGGGGTTTTGCGGAATACCCAAATGCCCAGAGGGGCGAGGCCCGTGACGATGAGGGGGATGAGGAGTGCCGGTGTGTCCATTTAGTCCCTCAGTGTGGCGATGGTGTCGGTTTCCACGGAGCCGAAGCGCCGCAGCACAACCAGGATGATGGCCAGGACCAGGGTCGCCTCGGCTGCGGCCAGCCCCATGATCAGAAGCGACGAGAGCTGGCCGAGGACGTCGTCGGCCGGGGTCAGCTTGGCCGAGGCGACGATGGACAGGCCCGCGCCGTTCAGGAGCAGTTCGACGCTGATGAGCATGCCCACGAGGGTCTTGCGCTGGACGAGGCCGAAAAGGCCCAGGCCCAGGAGCGCAAGCCCCGCCAGATGAAAGAGAAAGAGCGAGTTCATGCCTCCTCCCTCCGTTTGAAGCCCAGCAGCACGGCTCCGGCCATGGCCACCAGGAGCACCACGGAAATGAGCTCGAAGGCCAGCCCGTAGGTGCCCAGGAGCCCCTGCCCCAGTTCCTTGATGCCCGTTTCGGCGGGCACGTCCACGGTCTGCTTGAAGGCCCTGAGGCAGACCGCCCCCAGCAGGACCACCGGAGTGGCCGCGGCCACGAAGGCCAGGGGTCTGCGCCGGGACGTGGCCCGCTCCTCGCCGCCCGCCGGCGGGCGGGTCAGCATGATGGCGAAGAAGATGAGCACGCTGATGGCCCCGACGTAGATGAGCAGCTGCATGAGGCCCACGAAGGGGGCGTTCATGAGGAAATACATGCCGGCGACGCCGAACATGGCCGCCACCAGACCGATCAGGGCCCGGACTAGGTTCGGGTTGGTCACGGCCACAAACCCGCCGCCGACGATGATGGCCAGGTACAGGACGTAGGCGAGAAATGCGAGTGTTTCCATAATCATTCCGCCTTTTTGACGTGTTTTGGCAGCCGTGAGCGCAGCCGGGCGACGAGGTCGAACTGGAAATCCTGCCGCGAATACCCCGCGATGTTGATGTTCTGCGAGAAGCGAATCGCGTTTGCGGGGCAGGACATCACGCATTGCCCGCACAGGGAGCAGAGGGTGAAGTCCAGCCGGAAGGTCTCGGGGTCCTTGGGCGCCTTGGGCTTGACGCCCTGCTCGACTTCCTCGGGCGTGGGCGCGGGGGCCTTTTTCTTGGTCACGGTGATGCAGCCCGAGGGGCAGGCCTTGGCGCACGTGCCGCAGGAGATGCAGCGCGGGGTCAGGGAATCGTTGTCCTCGGGAATCAGTTCGATGTGGCCCCGAAACGTCGCCAGGTTGTCCACTTCCTGACGGGGATAGTGGATGGTTACGTTGGGCTGCAGGAAGTATTTCCCGGTGATGTTCAGGCCGACGACGAGGGACCACATGCCCCGGGCCGCGCGCTTGATTTCTTCGAGTCTGTACACGCGACGCCTCCTAGAGTTTGACGATGATGGTGACGTACACCAGGTTCACGAGGGCCAGGGGTACGAGCCACCGCCAGCACAGGTTCAGGAGCTGGTCGAAGCGCACCCGGGGATAGGTCCAGCGGATCTGGATGATCAAAAAGATAAGGGCATACATCTTGAGCAGGAACCACCACCAGCCGGGGGCGAAAGGGCCGTTCCAGCCGCCCAGGAAGAGCACGGTGGCCACGGAGCAGACCACGACCATGTTGGCGTACTCGGCCATGAAGAAGAGACCGAAGCCCATGCCCGAGTATTCGGTGTGGAAGCCCGCGGTCAGTTCGCTCTCGGCCTCGGGGAGGTCGAAGGGTGCGCGGTTGGTCTCGGCCAGGGCGCAGATGAAGTAGATGATGAAGCCCAGCGGGTTGAGGAGGGCGTTCCACTGCCAGGGCAGGGCGCCCTGGCCGGCGGAGATGGTGGCCAGATCAAGGCTGCCGGTCATGAAGGCGACCGAGAGCACGGACAAGAGCAGGGGGATCTCGTAGGCCACGTTCTGGGCCACGGAGCGGGCCGCGCCCAGGAGGCTCCACTTGTTGTTGGAGCCCCAGCCGGCCAGGCACAGCGAAAGCACGCCGAACCCGGCGAAGGCCAGGATGAGCACGATGCCCAGGTCGAGCTTCAGGGCCACGAGGTTCGGGCCGAAGGGGATGGGCAGCATGCACAGGGCCACGGGCATGAAGCACATGATGGGCGCCAGCCAGAAGATGACCGGGTCGGCGTCCTTGGGAGTGGTCAGCTGTTTGCCCATGAGCTTGAGACCGTCCACCAGGGGTTGGAGTATGCCGTGGGGGCCCACTTCGTAGGGGCCGGGACGGCGCTGGACATGGCCGGCGATTTTCCGCTCGGCGTAGACCAGGGCCAGGGCGTTCAGGGCCACGAAGACCAGGATGCCCACCAGTGCCACGAGGATGCGCAGGAGTTGCGGGTCGATCATCGGTCAATCTCCGGGATGACAAGATCGAGGCTGCCCAGGATGGATACGGCGTCCGCCAGGAGCGTCCCCTGGCTCAGTTCCGCGAAAAGACTCAGGTTGGAGAAGCTCGGGGCGCGCAGCTTGACGCGGTAGGGGCTTCCGCTGCCGTTGCTCTGCAGGTAGCAGCCGATCTTGCCCCGCGCTCCTTCCACGGCAAAGAAGACCTCGCCGGCCGGGACTTTCGGCTTCTTGGGCATTTTGGCCTGGATGTCGCCGGCAGGGATCTGGGCCACGGCCTGCTCGACGATGTTGAGGCTCTGTTCGAGTTCCTGCATGCGCACCAGGTAACGGCCCAGGGCGTCGGTGCGATCGCTGGTCGGGACGACGAAGTCCAACCCGGGATACACGGAATAGGGTTCGGCCCGGCGCACGTCGTAGGCCACGCCGCTGCCGCGCAGGACCGGGCCCGTGGCGCCGTAGCGCACGGCCATGTCCACGGGGATGTGTCCGATGTCCTCGACCCGGCCGAGCAGGATAAAGTTGTCCGTGACCAGGGACTTGTACATGGGCAGACGGTCGCGCAGCCGCGCGATGAAGCGCGTGATGCGCTCCTTGAGCGCGTCGCTCATGTCGGTGACCACACCCCCAAAGGTGAAAGACGCGTAGGTCAGGCGGGAGCCGGTCAGGTCCTGGAGGATGTCCAGGAGCTCCTCGCGGTCGTCGAATGCGTAGAGGATGGGGGTGAAGGCGCCCAGGTCCAGCAGGTAGGCACCCCACCAGAGCAGGTGCGAGGAGATGCGGTTCAGTTCGCAGGTGATGACGCGCAGGTATTCGGCGCGCGGGGAGGGAGGCGTTTCTCCGAGCTTCTCCACCGCGCCCACGAAGGCCCAGTTCCAGGCCAACGCGTGCAGGTAGTCCACCCGGCCCATGTTGGTGATGAACTGAGCGTAGGTTTTCCCTTCTGCCATTTTCTCGTGCATGCGGTGGATGTATCCGAGCACGGGGTCGGCGCGCAGAATGTACTCGCCGTCAATCTCCAGCATGACCCGCAGGACGCCGTGGGTCGAAGGGTGCTGGGGACCCATGTTCAGGATGAGGGAGTTGTCCTGCTTCCCCTGCTCGAAGTGCTGCGTATAGAATCCGCGCTCGGCGATCTGTTCCTTGGTGAACATCATGCCTCCTCCAGGGTTGCCGGAGCCTGGGCCCAGGGGAAGATCGTGGTCAGGGGGACCTTGTTCCCGTCCTGCTTTTTGAGCGGCGGCGTCTGGGCGTCGGGCGGCAGGAGCAGGGGGATGAGGTTGGGGTGCCCGGCGAAGGCCGTGCCGAAAAAGTCGCAGCACTCCCGTTCGTGCCAGTCGGCCCCGGGAAAGATGTCGGCGATGGAGTCGAAGGAGTTGTCGGCGCTCAAAGCCATGCAGCAGATGCGCCCGGGGCGGTCGAAGTGGTCGTAGTGATAGAGCACCAGGGTGCCTTCCTGCACTTCGGACACGGTCACGTCTTCGAGGTGATAGCCCTTCCCGCGACAGAGTCTGGCGGCTTCGCGAACCTGGTCCGGCGGGAGCAGGACGGAAAAGGTCAGGCCCGTCTTGAGTGGGTCCTGGGCGGCGGTGAAGAGGCAGGGGAGGTCTTGAAGGAAATGCGCGCTCATGGCTCGATCCCTCCCAGAGCCTCGGGCCACCAGCGTTTCCCGGTGATCTTTTCCTGGAGCATGAAGAGCCCTTCCAGGAGTCCCTCAGGGCGGGGCGGGCAACCAGGGACGTACACGTCCACTGGCACCAGGGTGTCCACCCCCTCGATCACGTTGTAGTTGGATTCCCCGGCGAACGGACCGCCGGAGATGGCGCAGTTGCCCATGGCGATGACGTACTTGGGCGCCGGCATCTGTTCGTACAGGCGGACCAGGGCCGGGGCCATCTTGCGTGTCACGGTACCGGCCACGATCATGAGGTCCGACTGGCGTGGCGAGGGCCGGAAAACCTCGGCCCCGAAGCGAGAGATGTCGAAACGGGCCATGCCCACGGCCATCATCTCAATGGCGCAGCAGGCCAGGCCGAAGGTCATGGGCCACAAGGACATGGCCCTGCAGATGTCGAGCACCTGCTGCGCCGGCTTCAGGTGCACCAGCGGCGGCTCTGCGCCCCTTACCGCCGGGGCGATACGCGGATTCGTCTGGGCCATGAGAACACTCCTTTGCTGGAAAAATAGAAGATCGCGGCGAAGAGCACGGCAATGAAGACAAGAACCTGCCAGAAAGGGAGCCATCCCGAGGTGTCGGGGTACATGGCGGCCACTGGGAAGAGGTAAAGAACGTCGACGTCGAAGGCGAGGAAGATGAGGGCGTAGAAGTAGAAGGTCAGGCCGAATTGCACCCACGCCTGCCGCCCGTGCACCGGAATGCCGCATTCGTAGGATTCGGCGAAGGCGCCGCCCTTGGCCTTGGGGGCCAGGAGGAGAGACACGACAATGGGCCCGAGTGCGAATGCCAGGCCGGCCGCCAGGAATGCCAGGATCGAGACGTTCATCCAACTGAAGACCATAGGAGACCACCTCTACGTAAATGGATCAATAAAAACGTATCGTTATAGCAGAATACAGCCTCGGCGATGTGCCCTCGGATTGCTCCGGCGCAGAAAAGCCAAGTATGTCATCGCTGCAAATGTCTCGAACGGGCCTGAGTGTCATTTCCGCGAGGCCGGGAATCTTTCATTTCAGGCAGTTGAAAAAGGCGAAACCCCTCGTTTCATGGGGATGACGACTTTTGCATCGATGACTGGTGCGCCAAAGGATGTAACTGTTACGTCTCAGGAAAGACTGTCACGACGGAAAGCATTGACAGCGCCATGTCAAAGCAAGGGCGGAGAAGGGATGTCGATGCCGCCGTAACGAGCGGGTAAAACAGCAGATGACAGTGGTGTGGAGTGGGACTTTCGGCGCAACAGATGGACGTACGCGCCGCGAGATGGCCGCAAGGCATCGAGAGTGGGACAGCACATAAATAACCCCCCAAAAAAAAAGAGGCATGGACCATGAGGAGGCCTCACACCAAAGGGAGGTCTCCTTTCGATGCTTACGAGGTTAGCTGACGGGCTCGGGTCGAAAGGTACCCTACGCATGTGCGATTCGCCCCAAAGAATTGGGTCCCCCGCTTCCGCCATCGGCGGAACTCAGCAGTGTTGAACGTCACATAGTTTTGGTGACTTCGAAAGTCAAACGATATTGGTGCACACGCCCTCCGATTGTATTTTTCTATCTGAAATCATTGTCGATAATGTGGCGTTATCAGACTGTGTCGATCTGCGGATAAACATGTGGTTTCGTGTTGAAACGGCTCTTGGTATTTCACGAAGAGCCGTTGTTGCCGTGCAGTCTCATCGGGAGAGATCACGCTGACGCCTTGGAGCTTTCAGGGGAAAGTTTGTAGACGAGGGCTCTTTCATGGCTGCCAGCGGCCGTATCAAGCCTGAACGGCTCTCCGATAAGGAAAAGTTGCGGGTTGGGGCTGAGTTCGCCTGCCTCCGCTTCTTTCCTGTAAAGGAGGATCTGGAGAACATAGAGAGCTGCTACCGCATTGAGAGCGTTTTTGAGATTGGCCTCCGCGAAATGCTCATGGCGTTCGTATTTTACCTTCGTGTATGCTCGCCACCAAAGGGGTTGCGTTTCAGTGCGCCACTTGTTCCACGGAGTCAGCGTCAGGCCGAATCTTGGCAGATGCACCTTGATTGCGCTGAAGTTGGGATGATGTTTTGTAATAACTGTTTTATAATTGCCGATGTTGTCTGCCGTGCAGTTGTGCTCAATGGTATGACAGTATTTTTTTGCAACAACGTCAACTTCAGAGGCTGCCGAAAAAAGTATGCGGCCAAGTTCGATCGAATAACTGGAGAAGTTAGACTCGGCAATTTCTAAGAACCTGGAAAATTGTGAAAGATCGTTTTCAAGGGCGATAAAGTAGTTCCAATGTATAGCTGTCTGTTTTTGCGGAATCATCGTCAGTCTCTCGCTGAATTGAAGTTATACGATGTCCTTGCGGGAAAAATTTTCTCCCGCAAGGAGGTAATGTGAAACGTAAAACTTAATTTTGCCAGACTAGTGTGATTCGTAATACCAGAATATGAAGAAAATAAATCCGGCAACGGCGATGAATTTCAGCAACGTCGGGATACTTTCACGCAAACTGTAGTTTTTTGGGGTGTAGTCGATTTCCGAATTTGGCGTATGGGAAGGCGCGCAACCGCGGCGCGGAGTGTTGTCATGTGGCATAATGCCTCCTTCATTCAAGGAAATAAGGTTCGCCACCGACAGCGGAGTGCATTGATGGCAAGAATGGAACACTTATTCAGAATTTGAAACGAGGAGGCGCACGACTGGCGACCGCCTTAAGCACAATTTTCTTGGCTGCCCGGTCGTTGATGTAAGAAGAAATGAAGGAAAGGGAAATTGAAGGAAGAGTAGAATTATGACTTATAATTAAGGCATCTTGAAAATCGCTATTAGAAGATTTACGGATTTCTCTCTGGGACGTATCTATGCCGACAATTGTAGGCTCCATGATTGTCGAAGAGAAGTGAGCCGTTTTGGAGCTAGATTCAAGATAGCGAGTGGAATTTTTGCTGTATTTGTCAATTGTCGGGGGCGTACAAAATACCAGAAGTATAGAGATAACCAGTCGTAATGTAATATACATTTTCAATTTTTATTTCTTATGAAATATTTATCACGATCTGGTTACTGTGGCTTATTCCCGCAACTGAAACCTATCTGGTCTGGAATGAATGAGCATGACGTCTTAGCATGGCAATGAGTGGGTATTGATCCAAGAAATTTATTTTTAATGTATGAGCTATTTGAATCGTGTTGTCAACATCAGGTCAAGAGGGCTTGTCGGGACTGTGGCCGACGAAATTGGAGGTCACGAACTGGGTCACGGCGAAGCACAGGCCGGCCACGATGCAGGCGGGCAGCACTTCCATGGAGCGCTTGAAGCCGCACATGGTCACGGAAGTGGCACAAAAGAAAAAGCCGATCCTGAAGACCGGCTTGTCATCTGGAGCCCACAAGCAGGATTGAACTGCTGACCTCGTCCTTACCAAGGACGCGCTCTACCGACTGAGCTATGTGGGCTTTTCGTGTGGTCGGGATGAGAGGATTTGAACCTCCGGCCCCTTGAACCCCATTCAAGTGCGCTCCCAGACTGCGCTACATCCCGACAACGAGAAATCGCTTGTATGGATGCCCCGTGCTTTGTCAACTCTTTTTCCGGATTCCGAATTCGCCGTAACGGATCAGTTTCTCACTGATTCCGAAGGGATGGAGAGGAATACTGCAAAGCAACAGCTTCTCGATGCAGCTCATTCCTCCCGGATCGTGAGCTTGACAACGGCGGGTTTGGGGAGAAAATGTTCCCTGGGCTGTTGTCAGTTGTCAGGTGGGGGAGTGTTTCAATGTCGGAGAGTGGCCTTGAGGCGATTCGGGTGCAGAA
>JAAYCS010000205.1 GCA_012729655.1 Desulfovibrionales bacterium
GCGGTACAGGGATCGAACCTATGACATTCGGCTTGTAAGGCCGACGCTCTCCCAGCTGAGCTAACCGCCCTGCCCGTCCAACGAGAAACTGTCTCTATAGATTCGGCACCTGCCTGTCAAAGGGTTTTTTCAAAAACCCTTCTGTAGATTGAAAATGAATAAATTCAGCAGAATAATGAATATACTCTGGATGGCACATCGTGTTCCGACAAGCCCCTCAGGATGAATCCTCCATCTGGTTCACATCCAGGGGCTCCACCTTCCACCGGTGGCGGATCCAGTTGATCCCGCGCAACACAGGCCCCCTGGAGACAATGAACCGCTCCAGCCGATATTTCCCGGGAAAATTCATGAGGAGCAGGCCCATGAAAATTGTCAACAGCCCCTGCCCCGGGAGGACGAGCATGACCACGCCAGCCGCCACGAGCACGAGGCCCAGGAGGTTCTTGGCGGCCATGACCACCAGCCGCAGGGCCGGATGACGCCTGCCCCAGCGCGTGTCGCCTCGCCGGGAGGCAGAGAAATAATCTGCCGGAATGCGCACGGCCAGGAAAGGGACCACTGCCAGAGAGGCGACGAAGGTCACTGCAGACACTGCGGCCAGCCACCACAGACCGTCAACCCAGTTCTCCAGACCGAACATGCCCGGCCCTACATGGCCCTGAATCCTGCCAGAACCTGGGAGTACTGCCCGGTCTTAAGGCGCGGCCCGAATGTGCCCACGACCTTGGACGCGGCGTAACTGGCAAAATTGCCGGCCTGGACATAGGTCATGCCGTGGGTGATGCCGTGCAGGAAGGCCCCGGCGAACATATCCCCGGCCCCGTTGGTGTCAATGGGGGTGACGGGATAAGGGTCGATCTCGTGGAATGCGTATCCGTCATAGACCAGGGCCCCCTCCCCACCCAGGGTAACCACAAAGGCCCCGGCCCTCTGGCGCAGCTGATCCGCGGCCTTGGCCAGGGTTCGGCAATCGCCCCAGAGCAGGGCCTCCTCACGGTTGCAGAAGAGCAGGTCCACGCCGTCCCCGACGATCTCTTCCAGGCCCAGGCGGAAATACTTGACCATGGACGGGTCCGAAAAGCTGAAGGCCGTTTTCACACCGGCCCCGCGGGCCAGACTCATGGCCCGGACCACGGCCGGTCTGGCCGTGGGCGAGGTGACCAGGTACCCTTCGGCATAGAGGAACTCAGAGTCCCGCAACGCGTCCTCGCACAACTGAGCCTCGGACAGGGATTCGGAGATGCCCAGGTAGGTGTTCATGGTCCGCTCCGCATCGGGGGTGATCATGACCAGGCACTTGCCCGTCACGCCATCAGGGCGTCTGTCCGACAGATTGGTGTCCACTCCGGCACGGGCCAGTTCGGAGACATAGAAGTCGCCCATCTCGTCGTTGCTGACCAGACAGGTATAGAAGGACGTGCCGCCGAACAGGGCGTTGGCCACCACGCTGTTTGCTGCCGAGCCACCACCCGAGCGCACCCCTCGTTCCACACGCAAGAACTCCAGGAGTTCAAACTGCCGTCCCTCATCGACCAGGGTCATGAACCCTTTTTCTACACCCATGGTCTCCAGAAACGCGTCGGGCACTTCGAATTCCATGTCCACCAGAGCATTGCCCATGCCGTACAGATCATATTTCTTCATTGCGTATCCGTTTGTTGGAAATGACGGGGCAGACAATCCTAAACCGTCCCGGGCTCTGCACCCTGCCCCGCGACGGATGTCAGACGGGAATGCCGCCACGCATTCAGCACTGCTTGGGCCAGGGATGCCAGGGGGATGGCGAAGAAGACGCCCCAGAAGCCCCATACCCCTCCAAACAAAAGAATGGCCATGATGGAGGCGATGGGGTGCAGGTTGACGGCTCCGGACAGGAGCAGGGGCACGAGCACATTGGCATCCAGGAGCTGGACCACGAAATAGGCGAACATGGCCCAGGTGAAATGCGAGTCCATGCCCCACTGGATGTAGGCGATGATGAGCACGGGCACGGTCACGACCACGGCCCCGATGTAGGGGATGATGACGGACAGGCCCACCAGCAGACTCAGAAGCATGGCGTAATCCAGCCCGAAGAACAGAAAGCATCCGTAGGTCGCGCCCCAGACAATGAGCACTTCCCAGATCCGGCCCCGCACGTAGTTGCCGGCCTGGATCTTGACGTCGGTCCAGACCCGGCTGGCCAGGTTGTGGTCCGAGGGCAGGAAGGCACCCAGCCAGGTCAGGATGACTTTTTTGTCCTTCAGAAAGAAGAAGACCATGATGGGCATGAGCACCAGGTAGACCACGAAGGAAAAAACCGAGCGGACCGAGGACAGGGAAAAGGCCAGAATTTGCTGCCCATACTGGGAGAACTGCAGGGTCAGGGAGTCGACGATGGCCTGCATCTGGGCTTCGGTCAAAATCGGATATTGCTGGGGCAGATGCAGCATGGCGTTCTGGGCCTTGGAGATGATCCAGGGGATGTTGTCGATCAGATCCGTGATCTGGGAGGCCAGCAGCGGGATGAGGGCGAACAGGAGCACTGCCAGGAAAAGCATGAACATCCCGAAAACGAGGCAAACCGCCAGCATGCGCGGCCAGCGGAAGCCCTCCAGGACCCGTACCAGCCCCTCCAGCAGGAAGGCGATGATCACGCTGGCGATGACCGGGGCCAGGAGATCCCCCACAGACAGGATGATGGCGGCGCAGACGACCAGCACCAGGAAGAGGATGACCAGCTGCGTGTCCGAAAAGACGGTGTGCAGCCATTGACGGACGATGTGCATGCGATGCTCTTGTGGATGGGAGGGGACAGGATGCTTTGGCTGTTCCTAGTCAACGGGTTTTGCCGCGTCAATGTGCGCGAAAGAAAGGCCGCCCAACCGGGCGGCCTGAGGATTCTGAATCAGACAGGGTCCGGACCTGGCGAGGGAGCATGTCCCTGCACGGAACAGTCCGGCTGCAACGGGCAGGAGTCTGAGCGTCTCCGGCCTCCGTTTGGGTGTGGATAGCCTTCAGCGGATGAAGAGCATCTCCATGTAGCTGGGCAGCACCCACAGGTCGTCGGCAATGATTGTTTCCAGCAGATCCGCGTGCTTGCGCACCTCCCGCATGGCCGGCAGGATGGTGTTGCAATAGAATGTGGCCTGGGTATGGGCAGAATCCCCCTTGCCTCCCTCCACCAGGGTCTGCAGCTCGTAGGTCACCTTCTGCATGGCGCGCAGGTTGGTGGTCAGCTGGTCCAAGGTCGTGGTCCCGTACTCCTTGCCAATGGCCTTCAAATTCGCACACGCCTGGGCCAGTTCGTTCTGGTACCGGAAGGCCGCCGGGAAAATGATGGTCGTGGCAATGCGCACCATCAGGTTCGCTTCGGTCTCGATGCTCTTGCAGTACTGCTCCAGATAGATTTCTTCACGGGACCGCAGTTCCGCCTCGGTCAGGACGCCGTACTTGGTGAAGAGATCGATGGTCGAAGGAGCGGACAGCTGGCTCAGGGCCTCGGGCGTTGTCTTCAGGTTGGCCAGGCCGCGCCGCGCCGCCTCCTTGTGCCATTCCTCGGAATACCCGTCGCCATTGAAGACGACCGCGTCATGTTCGAGCATGATCTTCTGCAGCAGGCCCTGCACTGCCGCATTGAGCTTGTCGGGCTTGCCGGCGGTGGCCTTTTCCAGTTCCGTGGCGACGTAATCGAGGGATTCGGCCATCATGGTGTTCAGGGCCACCTGGGAACCCGCTATGGACATGGAGGAGCCCACGGCCCGGAATTCGAAGCGGTTGCCGGTGAAGGCGAAGGGGCTGGTCCGGTTGCGGTCGCCCGGATCCAGGGGCAGGGGCGGAAGGGTATCAATGCCGATGTTCATGACCCCCTTCTTCTTGGAGCCCTTGACCTCGCCCTTCTTGATCTGCCCGAACACGTCGGTCAGCTGCTCGCCAAGATAGACGGACATGATGGCCGGCGGGGCCTCGTTGGCGCCGAGGCGGTGATCGTTGGAGGCGCTGGCCACGGTCGCGCGCAGCAGTGGACCGTATTTGTGCAGGGCCCGGATGGCCGCGGCGCAGAAGACCAGGAACTGGGCGTTTTCATGCGGGGTGTCCCCGGGATCGAACAGGCACCCGACCTCGTCGTTGCCGATGGAGTAGTTCAGGTGCTTGCCCGATCCGTTGATGCCCGCAAAGGGCTTTTCGTGCAGCAGGCAGACCATGCCGTAACGCTTGGCAACGCTGCGCAGCACGGTCATGATCAGCTGGTTGTGGTCCGTGGCCAGGTTGCCCTGCTCGTAGATGGGCGCGATCTCGAACTGGCTGGGGGCCACCTCGTTGTGGCGGGTCTTGACCGGCACGCCCAGCTTGAAGAGCTCGCGATCCACCTCCATCATAAAGGAAAGGACCCGGCGGGGGATGACCCCGAAGTACTGGTCCTCGAACTCCTGGCCTTTGGGCGGCTTGGCGCCGAACAGCGTGCGGCCTGCGATGAGCAGGTCAGGACGGGCGAAGACGAAATTGCGGTCGATGAGAAAATATTCCTGCTCCGGACCGGCGTAGCAGATCACGGGCAGCTTGGTTTCCACGCCGAAGATCTTGAGCACGCGCTTGGCCTGTTTGTTCAAGGCCTGCATGGAACGCAGGAGCGGGGTCTTCTTGTCCAGGGCCTCGCCGGTCCAGGAAACGAAGGCCGTGGGGATGCACAGAAAGGTACCGTTGGGATTTTCCAGGATATACGCTGGGCTGGTCACGTCCCAGGCCGTGTAGCCGCGGGCCTCGAAAGTGGCGCGCAAGCCTCCGGAAGGAAAGCTGGAAGCGTCTGGCTCGCCCTGGATGAGCATCTTGCCGCTGAATTCGGCGATGGCGCTGCCTTTGCCGTCGGGAACCAGGAATGAATCGTGCTTCTCCGCGGTCAGGCCGGTCAGGGGATAAAAGACATGGGTGAAATGGGTGGCCCCTTTCTCGATGGCCCAATCCTTCATGGCGTTGGCCACGATGTCGGCCACGGACGCATCCAGCTTCTCCCCCAATTCGATGGTTTTTTTCAGGGATTTGTACACGTTTTTAGGCAAACGATCGCGCATGACGCAATCGTTGAAGACGTTACAACCGAACACCTCCGTGGGCGAGGTTTCGCTGAAGTCGAGAGGGGCGTACAGGGTTTTGTATTCCGTGATGGCTTTGATGGCGTCCCGGCGGGCCGAAAGTCCGTTCATGATATCCTCCAGAGCGAGTTGGGTAGTGTTCATCCTGACAAATCCAGGGCAACAAAGGCACCTTCATTAAAGCAATCGATATGCCATTGCGACAACATGCTGAAATTGTTGCGCCATGTTTTTCGCGGCTTGACATAAATAACATTTTTGAAATGTGCAACCCTAAATTTCGGCCCTATCCTGGATTATATGTTGCAAATTTGTTAATTAAAAGCCGGGACAGGAACAGTTGCGGGACGCGTGCTTCGCCCTGCGGCCAGAGGCAACAGCAATGACGCGGGACCTCGATCCCACGCGTCAGCCACACAACTGTGACAGCAGATGCCATCTGACGCGGACGCCAGGGCCCTGCTCCACCCCAGGACCATGCAGGCCACCCTTGTCAGCGGCCTGTGGGCGCCGTGAACCAAAAACTCTTGATTTGCGGGTTCATCCGGAAAGAAGGGGTTCTGGCTGGCGGCGTGCTGGCCGCAGCCCTGGCAGAAGTCCGCCCGAGGTCTTGGTCCTTGCCGCATCGCGGCAAGAGGGTGTACATACACGGCATCTTTTACCAAATCGCACGGGGAAACCATCGAGCATGCGCACCAACGACATCGCCCTCGTCGGGTTGGCCACCATGGGACAAAATCTGGCCCTGAACATGGACCGCAACGGGTTCGCCGTCATTGTGTGCAACCGCACATGGGGCAGGACCGAGGAATTCATGGCTGGCCCGGCCCGGGAAACGTCCATCGTTGCAGCGCGCGACCTGAAGGCCTGCGCAGCCTCCCTGACCAGACCCCGCAAAATCTTCCTCATGGTCAAGGCCGGCGACGCCGTGGACAAATTGATAGACGAGATCGTTCCCTTCCTGGAGCCAGGCGACGTGATCATGGACGGGGGCAACTCGCACTTCCAGGACACGGAGCGCCGCATCCGGGACCTGCAGGGTGCGGGCATTTTCTTTCTGGGAGTGGGCGTTTCGGGAGGGGAAAAAGGTGCGCTCCTGGGGCCAAGCATCATGCCTGGCGGGGACCGGGTGGGATGGGGGCAGGTTTCGTCCATTTTGGAATCCATTGCCGCCAGAAGCGCCGATGGCCGCCCCTGCACGGACTACATGGGCGCGGGCGGGGCCGGACATTTCGTCAAGATGGTGCACAACGGCATCGAATACGCGGTCATGCAGCTCATTGCCGAAACCTACGACCTGTTGGTCCGCGGGCACGGATACCCGGATGAACAGGCGGCCAAGATTTTCAGAACCTGGAACAGAGGGCCAGGATCCTCCTATCTCCTCGAAATCACGTCCCACATCCTCGGCACCATAGACCCATCCTCGGGCCAACCCATCCTCGGTTCCATCGTGGATGCGGCAGGGAGCAAAGGGACTGGGTTGTGGACCACGCAGACCTCCCTGGCCTTGGGCGTGCCGGCCCCGACCATCACGGCTGCGGTGGAAGCACGGCTCATCTCCGGCCTGCGGGCGGAACGCCTGCACGCCGGCGCCCTGCCCGGGGTACTGACAAATCCCGAAGCTTTGTCTGACGGGGGCGACAGCCTTGGACAGGCCCTCTTGACCGCCACCCTCATGGCCTATGCCCAGGGGTTTGCCCTGCTCCAGGCAGCCGAGGCAGCCTGGTCCTGGGGACTCGACCCGGTGCGCATCGCCCGGGTCTGGAGAGAAGGGTGCATCATCCGGGCCGCGTTCCTGGATACCCTGGCAGAGGCTCTTTCCCATCCTGGATTGCCCAACCTGCTCCAGGCCGCCACCATGAGGGAGACTTTTTCACGCGGCGGGTCGCATCTGCGCCAGGCCGTGGCCCTTGCTGCCCGCCAAGGCGTCCCGGCCCCGGCCCTGGCCTCGAGCCTGGCCTATTACGATGCCTATCGCAGCGCGCGCCTGCCAGCGAACCTGATCCAGGCCCAGCGGGATTATTTCGGGTACCATGGATTCGAACGACTGGACAGTCCCGGCACATTTCACGGACCATGGAACAATGAACGGCAATAGACGCCATTGGCCACGCCAGCAGGTCAGCGTGCCGTGCCTTGTCGATACCCCAGAAAACGGGGAGGGAGCATCCTCGGCCCGTATCCTGAACATATGCCCCGGCGGCGTGATGCTTGAGGCGGATCAGGCCTTCATGCCAGGCCAACGCCTGACCATAGTGCTGGAACACGGTCCGGACGCCCTCCTGTTCGAATCCATGGGGGTGATGACGGGATTTGTGCGCTGGAACCAGATCGCGGATCCCGAGAATCCGTCGCACTATCATGTCGGCGTCGCCCTGGAGCGCGACCTTCCACGCAGGATTTTCATGACTGAGCACTGAATCCCAACATTCTTCTTGTTTTGCACCGCCTCCTGGCCTAATTGATGGGCGAGAGCGGCCAACACAGGCCAAGGCTGCAAAAGATCCTTTGCAAAGGACGATACAATGCCTCTGCACATGCCGAAAAAAAGAAAATGGGAACGGTACGGATGCCTGATACCCTGCCGCATCATTCCTGTGGACCATCCCCAGATGACCGTCTCCGCCCGGATCATCAACATCGGAAGGGGCGGCCTGCTGGTCGAGGCCGATTACAATTTCAATCCCGATGACAGGGTGTGCATCCGGATCAATCCCGACGCCGAGTTGGAACGCTTTGACGTGGGTGGCGACATCCAGGGCACCGTGCGCTGGGGCCAGATTGACCCGGCCTCGCTCATGGGACTTTTCTATGTAGGCATTGAATTCGACGATCTTCTGCCCCTCAAACAGGCCATGGACCACCAGACCTGAGGCTCTGGCAGGAAAGGCACGCAAGCCCCCCACGAATCCCCCGGATGCACTGCCTCTGTGCGCCATGTTCGCCCGGCACCGGTCCGGACATGACGGAGAACGGAAAGTTTGTCCGGATCCCCGGATTTCCGGACTACTGCTGGCACAATTCCTTGCGGCGGGATTCCTGGGCCAGATACCGCGACACAGCGTCCACCTCCACGGGTGTCAGCAGTTCAGGCTGGTAGGCCACCATGCGTTCCACCATCCCTTTCCACCAGGCCCTGTCGCTGGAAGCCACGTCACAATTCTTGGCCAGGTCATGACAGCCCTGGCAGCGCTGCAACACCAAGGCTCGGATGTCCGTGGCGCCGGCCAGGCAGGCCAGCATCGCCAGGAATACAACGACGGTTCCGAGGACGTATTTCATGGTCATTCCTCCTTCGCACGGCAGATTCAGCCACCTTGTGTACGCCGGAGCGAGATGGATTCCAATGCCTTGCTCCCCTGAAAATCCGAAGACCCCTTTCCGCTGCGGCCGCAACCCCCATGGGCTGGATACCCTACGTTGCGGCTCTGGATTATTGAAAATCTTTCGCGTAGAAATAATTTCCGGAGATTGAGACGCACCAGCGAGGAATCAATGAGCCGCAACGTGATCAACATTTACCCTGACGAACTGGAAGAATTCAGGGCCAAGACCAGGGAACGAAACTATCTTCTGGTGGATGTGCGCCAGCCCTTGGAATATGCCAACGGCCATATTCCCGGAGCCCAGCTCATCCCTCTGCCGGAAATAGAAAAACGACTCGAGGAACTCGATGGGGACAAAAACCTCATTCTCTATTGCCGCACCGGCGGCAGATCCGCTGTTGCCGCGGCCCTGATCAAGGACGCCGCCCCCCGCCAGGGCACTATTTACAATCTTGTGGGAGGCATAACAGGCTGGGAAGGCAAGGCCCTGAAGGACATCCCCCATCTGGAACTCTTCCCCCGGGACATGCCCCTGGCCCAGACCCTGTACCGGGCCATGAACATGGAGAAAGGGGCCTTTCTCTTCTACGGCGATCTGGCCGAGGAGTACAAAGATTCGGAACTGGGCCGCCTGCTCCAGGACATGGGCGGGATGGAAGAGAAACATGCCCGCAGCATCTTCACATACTGGCAAAAACACGCCCCGGCCCCCAGCAGGGACACCTTCGATGAACTGTTCGAGCGTCTGGACGGTCGGATCATGGAGGGCGGCAAGCCCGTCTCGGCCTGGATGGCCCGGCTGGGCAAGGACCCCAAGGACCGCGTGCTGCGTCTCATGGAGCTGGCCTGCGAAATCGAGTATTATGCCTATGACCTGTACCGGGGGCTGGCCAGGCGGGACAAGGATGCGGAGGCGGTCCAGACCTACCTTCTGTTGGCGGAGCAGGAAAAGGCCCACGTCCGGATCATCTCCAAGGCTCTGGAGCGAGTCGTCGGGTGATCCCTGTCTTCCTGGACCACGCCTCGGACTACATCCAGGCGGCCCAGACGGTCCGGACTCTGCTCAAGGCCATCCTGCCGCCCCCTCGCGGCCTCAGGATTCTGCTCAAACCCAACTTTGTCTCCCTGCGCCACGCCGGCCTGGCCTGCACCCATGCCCGGATCATCGCGGCGGCTGCCGAGTATTGTCAGGACCTGGGCGCCCGGGTGACTGTCGGCGATTCCCCTGCCTTCGGAACGGCGGAACGCATAGCCAGGGAAATCGGCCTGACCGGGCTGTTGGTCCCCCTGAACGTTCCGGTCATGACGTTGAACCGGGGCGTGCGGGTCCAGAGCGGAAATGTCACGATCCCGGTTTCAACCCGCGCCCTGCAGGCAGACCTCATCCTCAACCTGCCCAAATTCAAAGCCCACTCCCAGATGCGCTTCAGCGGCGCGGTGAAAAATCTGTTCGGATGCGTTCCAGGTGTGCACAAGGCCTGGCTCCATGCGCGGCACGGGGACAAGGGCGCGCGGTTCACGGAAATGATCCGCGGTTTGCAGGCCGTCCTGCCACCCACGGTCAGTCTGCTCGATGGGGTCGAGGCCATGCATCGCACAGGCCCCATCATGGGCGAGAAGTTCGACCTGGGCTTTCTGGGGGCAAGCGTCGACAGCGCGGCCCTGGACACAGCCGCGGGACTGGCCCTGGGAGCAAAAGCAGAAATGTTTCCGATCTGGATGGAGTGCCTCCGTGCAGGGTTGCCGGGCGCGGACCCGGGCCAGCTGGCCTTCCCCCTTCTGCAACCATCTGAATTCGATACAAAGGGCTTCATCCTTCCGGCCACCCTTAAACCAGAATCCTTCCGACCGGACGTTCTCGCCAAGAGCCTGACCAAGCGCCTGTGGATGTCCTGGAGAAAAGACTGACCCCACCGCCCGCGGTCAGCCCCTGAAAAAAGGACCAGCAGGCACATGCAGGTATGTGGACGATGGAGCAGGGAGGAAGATCGTGCCTTCAACGTCATGCACGACATTCCGGCCCAAACCGATGTTGCAGCCCTGCACGGCTTGAGGGTAAGGGATTTTTTGTCCCGCTCCAGTCTCCGCATCTGACTGGCTGCCCACGGAAAACGGAAAACGAAGATCATGAAGCGCTGGAAATGGATCATCACCGGAGGAGTGCAGGGCGTCGGCTTTCGGCCTTGCGTCTACAGGTCTGCCCTGCAGGCCCGGGTCACCGGCCGGGTGGCCAACACCCCTCAGGGCGTGGTCATCGAGATCCAGGGCAGCGACGAGAGTCTCGCCGCCTTTGAGAGGATCTTTTCGGCCAACCTTCCTCCCCTGGCCAGGATCGTGACCTGGGAGCGGGAAAGGCTGCCCTCCATGGACCGGGAATCGGGATTCCTGATCATGCAGAGCACCGGCGGCCACGGGCATCAGGTTCTAATCAGCCCGGACGTGGCCACCTGCGCCGAATGCCTGGCGGACATCCAGGACCCTGGAGGCCGACGCCACCGCTACGCCTTCACCAACTGCACCAACTGCGGACCGCGCTACACCATCACCCGCTCCATTCCCTACGACCGGGCCACCACATCCATGGCCTGTTTTCCCCTTTGCCCGGCGTGCACGTCGGAATACGAGGACCCCCTGAACCGCCGCTTTCACGCCCAGCCCAATGCCTGCCCCGAGTGCGGTCCACGGCTGTGGCTGACTGACCGGAACGGCTCGCGGCTGGCGGCCCAGGACCAGGCCATCGTCGAAGCCGCGCGCCTTCTGCTCGAGGGTCGGCTGTTGGCCATGAAAGGTCTCGGCGGATTCCACCTTGCCTGCGACGCGACGAACCAGGCATCCGTGGCTGAATTGCGTGCCCGCAAAAACCGCAGGGACAAGCCCCTGGCCGTCATGGTCCGTGACCTCCCTGCGGCCCGGGCCTTGTGCCATATCTCGGCAGCCGAAGAAACGCTTCTGACCGGGACCCAGCGGCCCATTGTCCTGCTGCGGTCCAGGGCAGGCACCAACCTGCCGGGACTGGCTCCTGACACGGAATACCTCGGCCTCATGCTCCCCTACACCCCGATGCACCATGTCCTGTTTTCGGAACTCTCCGCCCAGGCCAAGCACCAGACAGCGGCCCTGGTCATGACCTCCGGGAACATGAGTTCAGAACCCATCTGCCTCGGCAACCGCGAGGCCCTCCGCCGCCTGGGGGCAGTGGCCGACTGTTTCCTTTTTCATGACCGGGACATCCTCATCCGCTGCGACGATTCGGTCCTGCGCTGCGTGGATGACAGTCCCCAATTTCTCCGCCGGGGCCGGGGGTTCACGCCCTGGCCCGTGGATTTGACCGGGGACGGTCCCTCGATCCTGGGCGTGGGACCACAGCTGAAGAACACCATCTGTCTGACCAAAGGCAGTCAGGCCTTTGTCTCCCAACACCTCGGCGACCTGGAGAATCTCGAAACCTTCACCTTTTTCCAGGAGATCGTCACCCACCTGCGCAACATCCTGCAGGTGACGCCACAGGCCGTGATCCACGACCTCCATCCCGACTTTTTGAGCACCGGGTTTGCACTCCAATCCGGCCTTCCCTGTCTGCCCCTGCAACACCACTTTGCCCATATCCATGCGGTTCTGGCCGAAAACCAGCATGCGGGTCCGGCCATCGGCCTGGCGCTGGATGGAACTGGCCTGGGCGACGACGGGACCATCTGGGGCGGCGAAGCGCTGATGGTGGATACTGGCAGCCTAGGACATCAGCGAGTGGCCCGATTCTCGCATGTCATGCTCCCGGGTGGGGACCTGGCCGCACGCGAACCGTGGCGCGTGGCCAGATCCTATCTCCACGCCCTGGGCATCCTGGAGCCGGCACACAAGCCCTGGCCCTGGCTGGAAAGCAACTCCCGGGCGGACAGGATCGTGTCCCAGATGCTTGACCGCAGACTGAATGCCCCCCTGTCCTCGAGCTGCGGCCGCCTTTTTGACGCCGTATCGGCCCTGCTCGGCCTGTGTCAGCTGGTTTCCTACGAAGGGCAGGCCGCCATCAGGCTGGAGGCAGCGCAAGACAACCAGGAAGAAAATGGATATGTGTGCCCCATAGTGGAGCATGAGGGATGCTGGGAGCTGGACACCCTGTCCCTTTTTGCCCAGGTTCACGCCCAGTGGCTGGACAACGAGCCGCCGGGGCTGATCAGCAGGCGCTTTCATCTTGGCCTCATGCGCGGGCTGACAGAGCTCTGTGCCAGGCTGAGCCAGCAATGGTCCTGCCCCACCGTGGCCTTGAGCGGCGGAGTGATGCAGAACCTGACCCTGGCCCGCGAGCTGCCCCGCCTCTTGGCTGACCAAGGGCTGCATGTGCTCACCCACCGCTTCCTGCCGCCCAATGATGCCTGCATCTCCCTCGGACAGGCCGCCTATGGCAGGCTGGCTCTCAAACCTTAACCGGAGAGTAGAGATGGACGCTTTGGACAAGATACGCCGATTCTTTGGCGCGACGTGGAAGGTTCTGGGCTGGATCCGGAGCGCCGTTGCCAACATCGTGTTCCTCCTGCTCCTGGCCTTTGTGCTGGTTGGCCTTCTCGGGGACAAGGAAGAGCCTCTGGAGGCAAATTCCGTCCTGGTCATTGATCCCGACGGCCAACTGGTGGAGGAAAGTGTAGCCCCGGAGCCAGCCGAGATCTTTTTGAAAAAGATGGGCCGCGAACCGTCCAAGGCCGAGGAGAGCAAAGCCCAGGACGTCATCGACGCCATCCGCCAGGCAGCAGGCGATTCCAGGATCAAGGCCGTGGTCATCGATCCAGGGGATCTGATCGGCTGCGACACAACCAAGCTCATGGATATCGGCAAGGCCCTGCGGAACTTCAAGGAGAGCGGCAAGCCGGTTTTGGCCCATTCCTCCTTCTACACCCAGGGTCAGTTCCTCCTGGCCTCTTATGCGGACGCGGTCTACCTGAGTCCCCTGGGTGGGGTGTCCCTGACCGGATTCGGCACCTATCCGACCTACTTCAAGGGCCTTCTGGACAAGGCCAGGGTCAATGTCCACGTCTACAGGGTTGGCGAGTACAAGACAGCGGTGGAGCCATTCCTGCGTGACTCCATGTCCGAACAGGCCAGGGAGTCCAATCGCGAGTGGCTCGACGCCCTGTGGCAGGCCTACCTGAACGAGGCGGCCCGGAACCGGAGCATTTCGACCGAGTCCATTCTGGCATACGTCAACAATATCGACACGAAGCTCGGCGCGGTTGGGGGCGATGCAGCCCGCTTGGCCGTGACCACCAAACTCGTGGACGACATCAAGACCATCGACCAGTTCGATCTCATCCTGGCCACCAAGATAGGACTCAAGCCTGAAGATGTGCACCGGGTCGGTTTCAAGGACTATCTGCGCCTCTCACCCTATGAGAAGCCCATCAGCAGGGAGATGATCGGCGTCATCCGGGCGCGGGGTCCCATTGTCCCAGGGCAGCAGCCCGAGAGCATGACCGGCAGCGAGTCCGTGGCCGATCTCTTCAGGCAGGCCCGCCAGGATCCGTCCATCGTGGCCGTGGTATTGCGTCTGGACAGCTCTGGCGGAAGTGCCACGGCCGCCGAGGACATCCATCGTGAAATCGTCCGCACCCAGGACGCCGGCAAACCGGTGGTGGTTTCCCTGGGCAGCGTGGCCGCGTCCGGCGCCTACTGGATCGCGGCCGGAGCCAACCGCATCGTGGCGGCCCCCACCACCCTGACCGGGTCCATCGGCATCTTCGCCGCCTTCCCCACCTTTGAAAACACGGCCAGGGACTGGGGCGTGACCACCGACGGAGTCGGCACCACCGACATCGCAGACCTGGGCAATCCCCTGCGGCCCATCCCGCCCCGGGTCAGCACTTCCATACAATTCCTGCTGGAACACGGGTACAAGGTCTTTCTGGACCGAGTGGCCAAGGGCCGGAGGATGACAGCCCCCGAGGTGGAGGAGTTGGCCCAGGGCAAAGTGTTTCTGGGCCAGACAGCTCTCGCACGCAAGCTGGTGGACCAGGCCGGAGGCCTGGATGAAGCCATCAAGGCAGCAGCGGATCTCGCCGGCCTGACCAACGCGGCCAGCCGTGATCTGCGCAGAGAACCGACCCCGCGCGAAAAACTGCTCCAAAACATCTTCTCCTCTGGCGCGGCCCTGCTCCTGCCCCGCACTTCCGGGCCCATGACCTCCCTGCTCCACGTGGCGCGGGAACATGCGGAACTGCTGGACTCGTTTACCGATCCCCATCACATCTACGCCCGCAGCCTCGAATGCGAGGCCGTGACACGCTGAGTTCCTGCCGCCCGGTGCACGGCACCGTGCACCGGGCGGCTCCCCGTCTCAATTGCGTCTTGCCAACCCCGGCCTTAAAGTCTAAAAAATTTAGTTTTCCTCATGTGGGAGAAGCCATCCTGCATGGTCCCCACGAACCACAGCCGCCGCGCCCGCGGCATGACCCACGGTGCCCCCATGCCTCAGAAAGGACCCCATATATCCCTCGCTCCCGAACGCCTGGTCAAACGCGTCCTGGGACTGCCCCTGGAGGAGTTCCAGACCTGGCCTGAATACCTGCAGCAGCTGGCCCTGGAGCTGGCCGAAGAGATGTTCATCATCCGCTACAACCCGTTCATCCCTCCCAGGACCGTGCGTCAGAGCGTCACTGCCCGGCTGGAGGCTGATCGGGCGGCCCTGTCCCCTGAATATTTCCGTGAGCTTTCCGCATGCCTGGACCGGTTCTGGCAGAATTTCGAATCGGATCAGAAATTCAAGGCCAACCTCATCACCCGCATGTCCGCCATCCTGGACAAGGAGCAGATCGTCTCCGCAGCCAACAACCTGATCGAATGCTCCACGGATGCCACGGACCTGCGCATGGAGCTGCCTGCCCTGGTGGTTTTTCCGGAAAACACCCAGCAGATTCAGGGCATCATCCGTTTGGCCAATGAGATGGGATTCCCCATTGTGCCTCGGGGCGGCGGTTCGGGCATGACCGGAGGGGCGGTGCCAGCCAAGCCCCGGACTGTGATCCTGAGCTTGAGCCGCTTGAAGGAAATCATCGATGTCGATCCGGACAACCGGACCATCACCCTGCAGTCCGGGGTCATCACCCTGAACGCCATTCAGGCCGCCGCGGAAAAAAACCTGCTTTTCACCGTGGATCCGGCCTCCAAGGCCGCATCGTCCATCGGGGGCAATATCTCTGAAAATGCGGGAGGCCCCTATGCCTTTGAATACGGCACCACCCTGGACAACCTGCTGTCCTACAAAATGGTCCTGCCCACCGGCGAGCTGATTCAGATCAGGCGGGTTGACCATCCCTGGCACAAGATCATGCCCGACGAGACGCCTGTCTTTGAGATCCTCGACGCGGTGGGCACCCGCAAGGACACCATTGTCCTCAAGGGTGACGAGATCCGTGGGGCGGCCCTGGGCAAGGACGTGACCAACAAGTTCCTGGGCGGGCTTCCCGGCGTGCAGAAGGAAGGCGTGGATGGCATCATCACCGAGGCAACCTTCACCCTGCACCCGAACCTGCCTCATTCCAGGGTCATGTGCCTGGAATTTTACGGCAACTCCATGCGCAACGCCATGTTCGTCATCAAGGACATCGTGGCCATGCGCGACGAGATCCGCTCCCAGGGCGATCTGGTCAAGCTCTCGGCCCTGGAGGAATTCGGCATCAAATATGTGCAGGCCATCGAATACTCCAAGAAGTCACAGAAATTCGACGGCATCCCCATCTCGGTGCTCATCATCCAGCTCGACTCCACCGACGAAGAGGCCGTGTTCTCGGCGGTGCGCCGCATCGTCGAAATCTGCGACGCCTACGACAACGTGGAGAGCTTCGTGGCCGCCGACGCACACGAGGCCGAGGTGTTCTGGCACGACCGGCATCAGCTCTCGGCCATCTCCAAACGCACCAGCGGCTTCAAGCTCAACGAAGACATCGTCATCCCCCTGGAAGTCATCCCTGATTTTTCGGATTTTCTGGAGGAGCAGAACCTCTACTACCTGGCCATTGCCTACCGCGAAGCCCTGCAGCAGGTACAGGCCCTTCAGGGGATCGAGGTTGACGACGAGTTCATCCGCATGGAGATGGACGTGGCCATGTCCATCATCAAGGGCAAAACCGCCAAGGACGAATTGCCGGAGCAGGAACTGCAGCTGCAGACATCCTTCTTCTTCCAGCACCTCAAAGGGAAATACCCCAAACTGCACGAAGACCTGACCAAGATCTTCGAAAACATGCAGAACACCCGCATCGTCATCGCCAACCACATGCACGCCGGCGACGGGAACTGCCACGTCAATCTTCCGGTCAATTCCAACGACCCGCGCATGCTCGCCCTGGCCGAGGAGGCCGTGGAAAAGATCTTCCGCAAGGTCCTGGCCCTGAAAGGCCAGGTCTCTGGGGAGCACGGCATCGGCATCACCAAGATCGCCTTCCTGGCCGAGGACAAGATCGCGGCCCTGCGCGCCTACAAAAAGAAGGTGGACCCCAACAATATCTTCAACCCCGGAAAGTTGACCCAGCGGGACTTGGTGGTGGTGCCCTACACCTTCTCCTTCAATCGCCTGATCAAAGACATCAACAAGACCGCCCTCCCCGGGAAGGAAAGCCTGATCCATCTCCTGCTCAACGTGCAGACCTGCACCCGCTGCGGGAAATGCAAGCAGGTCTGCCCCATGTACCTGCCCCAGAAGGGCCTGCTCTTCCATCCGCGCAACAAGAACATCACCCTGGGCGCCCTGGTTGAGGCCATCTACTATTCCCAGCTGCAGAAAGGGGAACCCGACCCGAGACTGCTGGATGAACTGCGCGGCATCCTCGAACACTGCACGGCCTGTGGGAAATGCTACGCCATCTGCCCGGTCAAGATCCGCACCCAGGACGTCACCCTGCAGATGCGTTCCTACCTGGAGGAGAAAGGCGCTGGCGGGCATCCGTTCAAGAACCGGATCCTTAATCTCCTCAGCCAGGACCCGCAGACCGTGCTGCCCAGGGTGGCCAAGCTGGCCGGAATCGGTCAGGAGCTGGGCAACCGGGCCGTGCACGTGCTTCCGGCCCGATGGAGAGAGCGCCTGGACAACCCCCTTTTCCGGGGTCAGGGGCCGGCCACCCAGTTCACAAACCTGAAAGAGGCCCTGCGCCTTTCCAAGGGCAATATCTTCACCCAGGAAGGGACTGCCTCCAAACGGGCCGCACTCTATTTCCCAGGTTGCGGGGCCAGCCTGTTCTACCGCTCCATCGGCATGGCCGCGGTCCGGCTGCTGCTCGATGCCGGGGTGAGCGTGGCCCTGCCCCCGGATCACCTGTGCTGCGGGTATCCCCTGCTGGCCTCGGGCTGCCGGGACCAGTTTGAACGCATGGGCGCCCAGAACCAGAAATCCCTGGAAAACCTCATCCGGCAGGCCGAATCCAATGGATTTATCATCAAGTCCATGCTGACCTCCTGCGGAACCTGCCGCGAAGGGATCAAGGACTACCGCCTCAAATCCCTGGAAACCAGACAGGTGGAGCACATGGACGTGGTCCAGTTCATCATGCAGCAGACCAAGGCCGGATTCGCCAAGGGGCCCGAGCGCCTGCTCTACCACGCAGCCTGCCACCACGAATGGACAGGGGTTCCGGCCCTCAAGGCCGGCGACATATACGCCCGGGAACTGGGCAAGCTGGTCGGCTCCACTGTGGACATCTCGCCCTACTGCTGCGGCGAATCCGGTCTGGGGGCCTTGACCTCCCCCAAGATCTACAACCGGCTGCGGGCCAGAAAAAAAGAGCAGATGACCCGGGATCTGGCCGGTTATCCGGTTCAGAACCCTGTGGTTGTGGGCTGTCCGTCATGCAAGATCGGCGTCAGCCGAACCCTCATGGAACTGCACCAGTCCCGCGAGGTCCTGCACACCCTGGAATTCCTGGCTGCCCTGCGGCACGGGAGTTCCTGGCGCAAGGACTTCCACAAGCAGCTGGCCAGGGCCGAATTCCATGACGGGGTGCAGGTCATTGCCAGGGTCCCATGAAACTCCTGGGCATCGACTACGGACAAAAGCGGGTCGGGCTGGCCATGACCCGGGGCGGCATGGTCTTCCCCTACAGGACCCTGCTCAAAAGCACGCGGGACAGACTTTTCGCTGAACTTCTGGCCATCATCGCCGCGGAAAACGTTGAGGCCATCGTGCTGGGCCTGCCCCTGGATCTCGACGGATCGGCAACCCTGACCACGCGTCAGGTTTACAATTTCCGGGACAGCCTGTCCCGACGCACCGACCTGCCCATCCATCTGGTCAACGAGGCCCTCACCTCTTTCGAGGCCAGGGATCGATTGCGACAAGCCGGAGTGCCCCAACGCAGGCATGCGGACATGCTGGACCAGATGGCGGCGGTCTGCATCCTCGAAAGTTTCATGGGAAAGCAATGAAGCAGCATCTCAAATGGGTCCTGGCCGTGCTCGTGCTCTTCGCCCTCGGCGGGGCCGTGGCCCTGCTGGGCGCATGGCGTTTCCTGGAAACCCCCATGGACCCATCTTCCAACTCCACGGCAATTTTCACCATTGAAACGGGGGAGTCCCTGCGATCCGTAGCCTCCCGTCTGGATCGGGATGGATTCGTGCGCTGGGGTGAAGGTTTCCGCCTCTACGGGCGACTGCGCAAAATTCCGCTCCAGGCCGGGGAATTCGCCCTTTCCAAAGCCATGAGCCCGCGGGAAATCATGCAGGAGCTCGCCTATGGCCAGCCCATCCTGTACCGTCTCCATTTCGCCGAAGGACTGACCATGCGGGAGGTGGCCCTGGCCGTGAACGCCACCGGCCTGACGTCTGCCGAGCGTTTCCTGGCCGCCTGCCGGGACCGGGAATATCTCCGCAGACAAGGCATCAACGCCACTGATGCCGAGGGCTATCTCTTTCCGGAAACCTATTTCTTTCCCCGCATTCCCGGGCAGGATCCCTATCCGATTTTGCATGCCCTGCTGGAGAGATTCCGCCAGAATACGGCCGGGCTGCCCCAGAACAGGAGCCCCGATGACCTGCACCGCACCCTCATTCTGGCCTCCCTGGTGGAAAAGGAAACGGCCATTCCAGCCGAACGCAGCCTCGTGGCGGGGGTGTATGCCAACCGGCTGCAGCACGGCATGCTCCTGCAGTGCGACCCGACCATCATCTATGGCCTGGGAGAGAACTTTGACGGGAATCTGAAAAAATCACATCTCCAGGACGGGTCCAATCCCTATAATACCTATGTGCATCCAGGCCTGCCGCCTGGCCCCATCTGCTCGCCGGGAAAAGAGGCCCTGGAAGCGGCCTCGCAGCCGGATGAACATGAATATCTCTATTTCGTGGCCCGTCCCGACGGGTCCCACCATTTCAGCCGGACCCTCAGGGAGCATACCAACGCGGTCATCAAGTATCAGCGCCGGGGCAGGGCCTTCCCAACTCCGGATTCAAGTGATGAGACCCCTCCATGACAGGCCGGCGCCACCCCCGGAAAGCTCCGGGTTTTTTGCCGGCGAGATCAATGCCTGTCCCCATCGCATCGGATTCCACGGGTCAGGTCCGCAAACCCATGCACTCCGGCACCAGAGGAGGGCCATTATGATGCAATCCCGCCCTGTCAGTGAAAGCCAGACCCTGATGACCCACCGCCCCCTGCCTCAGGACGCCAATCCGGCCGGCAATGTGCACGGCGGTGTGATTCTGAAGCAGATCGACCTTGCCGGAGCCGTATGTGCCATGCGCCACGCCCGGGGACTCAGCGTGGTCACGGCCAGCATCGACCGCATGGAGTTCAAGGCTCCGGTGCAGGTGGGCGAATTGATGCTGCTGATGGCCAGCGTGAACATGGTCGGGCAACATTCCATGGAAGTCGGGGTGCGCGTGGAGGTGGAGAATCTTTTCACCGGCGAAAAGCGGCACGCGGCCTCTGCCTATCTGACCTTCGTGGCCATGGGGCAGGACAGGAAACCAACCCAGGTTCCCGGGCTGGTGCTGGAAAACCCCGTGCACGAACGCCGCAACCGCGAAGCCCTGATGCGCCGCCAGCTTCGCCAGGAAGAGCGCGTGCGTGAACGCCAGGCCCAGGAGTCCCAGAAGACCGCCCTGAATCGCCAGGATCCCTCGGCCATGGGTTGAAAACCGCCCACTCCGCCATTTACAGTCGGGTGGCATTCGCTTAGGTGATCCCTCGTTTTCCCATCCAGGAGTGTTCTTCCATGCACGCAATCGTTATTCTCGTGGCGTCCTATATCGCCCTGCAGATCTTCTCCGATGTGGGCTCCCTGCGCATTGTCATGCTTGGCGGCATGTCCATCGACGCCGGCACGTTCATCTACCCTCTGACCTTCACCCTGCGGGACATGGTCCACAAAACCATGGGCAAGCAGGGGGCGCGGCTCATGATCGTCACCGCTGCGGGGTTCAACCTGCTCATGGCCCTATATTTCTGGCTGGTGGCCTGTCTTCCGGCAGATCTGGCCGTGGGGACGCAGGAAGAGTTCGGCCAGGTCCTGGCCCCGCTCTGGCGCCTGGTTTTCGCGTCCATCATCGCCGAGGTCGTGGCCGAATTGACGGACACGGAGGTGTACAGTTTGTGGAAGGAGCGAGTCACTCACCGGTTCCAATGGTCCCGCGTGCTTGTCAGCAACGCGGTCAGCATCCCTCTGGACAGTCTGATCTTCTGCTGGATCGCCTTTGGAGGGCTGTTCGAGGCCAGTGTGGTGTGGTCCATCTTTCTGAGCAACACCCTGATCAAATCTGCGGTCACCCTGATCTCCCTGCCCGGTATCTATCTGGTCAAGGAAAAAGCCTCCCTCAAGGCAGACGAGGCCCGCACACGCTGCTGACCCAGACCGGGCTGGCTGAAACACCCCTTGCCCAGGCACAAGGTAGAGACAGGATCGAGACGGAAAAACTGTTGCATCTGACGCAAGCAGCCTGCCCGGGGCCTCCTCACATGCGGGAACAGGTGGTCACGTAACCGCAGAGTGTTGCAAAAAAAAGACGCCTGGAGGCAATCCACCGGGCGTCTTGTGAACTTCAGGAGCGGGTTTAGCGTGCTAGCCGCCGAAGGAACCGGCGCCAAGAACTTCCAAGGCCTTGGTGTAATGCACCCTGACCAATCCGATCTTGTCCTCCAGATCCTTGGCCGCAGCCTGAACTCCTTCCAGGGGACATTCGGATTCGAGTTGAGAGGTTTTGCTTTCGATCTCGCGAACCAGCGCTTTGATTTCCGCAACGGTGTTCAGCAGCTTTCCGCGATCGGCATCTTTCAGGTCCATGAAGCTGACCATCACATCGTATAATGTCGCCTTCCAGGCAGTCAGTTCACCTTCGACTCCCTTGCAGTAACTCTTGACTGCCAGTTTCTTTGCATCATCCGACATGCAGCCTTCAATAGCCGAGCAGCCCCATCCAGGTCCGGGATAATCCATGTTTACCATAACGACCTCCAAACACGGTGTTGAAGTGTTCATGATGAGAATTCGCTATCAAAAAACTCATAATCTTTACAAAAGATAATAGCAAGCTTTATTCATATTCTGGCAAGGGGGGAGGAGCCTATTTTTCCATTTCCGTCATCTTCCTTTGCCAAGACTGAACGTCGCATCCTTTGGGACGAAACGTAATCCCTCCGGGAGCGCTTTGGAAACGCCGAAGTGCCGGACAAGGACGAGCGTTCCCGACGCGCAAACAAAAAAGGGCGGTTTCCTCACAGAGATCGCCCTTTGTCTTCCACCCCGACGCACTGCGTTCTCACCTTCTCTACTTCACCACTTCCGCCCTTTCGATGACAACGGTTTCTGCGGGCACGTCCTGGAAACCTGTCTTCACGGCATCGATGGCATCGACAACCTTCTGCCCTTCCACGACCTTGCCGAAAACTGCATAGCCGAAATCGCGCACGCCGTGGTCCAGGAAGGCGTTGTCCGCCGTGTTGATGAAGAACTGGGACGTGGCCGAATTGACCTCCCCGGTGCGGGCCATGGCAATGGTGTACTTGCCGTTCTTCAGGCCGTTGGCGGCCTCGTTCCTGATGGGGGCGTGTCCCTTTTTCCGGGACATGGATGCGTCCATGCCGCCGCCCTGGATCATGAACCCCTTGATGACCCGGTGGAAAACCGTGCCGGAGTAGAAGCCCTCTTTCACGTACGTCAGAAAGTTCTCCACCGTGACCGGGGCCTTGGCCGCGTCAAGTTCCAGGACAATGACGCCCTTGTTCGTGGTCAGGGCGACCTTGGGACCGGCCCAGGCCGTGGTGACGGTCAGGCAGAACAGGGCGGAAACGAAGAGAAATGTGCGCATGATGTACCTTTCTTTAAAAGATTACGGCTTCGAACCACCACACCTCGGTCTTGGGCTTGCGCCAAGTCCCCCTGGGCAGCCCCGCCTTGACGCAGGTCTGGTCCAGGAACGTGTCCCGGTCCCAGCCCCATTCCGTGGCCACTTGCGGCAGGAGCAGGCCCGAATGCATGGACCTGCGGATGTACAGTCCGTGCCGGCCGACCTCGATGAGCTCCGGGTCCGGACAGGGGGTCAGGGGACCCATGACCGAGATCTCGATTTCCAGGTCCTCAAGTTCCCCGACTGTAACCGGGGGGAAGCGCGGATCCTCGAAGGCCGCGGCTCCGGCCATGCGCTCGATGGTGGCGATGAGCGGACCACGGCCAACGATATTGCCGATGCAGCCGCGCAGGCGGCCGTGTTTTTTCAGGGTCACGAAGGCTCCCAGCTCCGCGTTCAGAGTGTCCGACTCGAAGCTGGGTTTCTCGCAGGGCAACCCCAAATGCCGGGAAATGACAAAGCGGACCAGATCCTTGCAGAAACCCTTTTCTGCATCGGTCAGGGTCAGTTGAAAGTCCTGCATGACGGCCTCCAGGGAGGATTCAAGAAATCCTCTTCTGCTGTTGCTGCTCCAAAAAACTCGCACCCCCGTGCGCTCTGTCCGCATGCCGCCTTGAACTTATCGTTCCCATGCGGGCACAGGCACCGTGCAGAAGAAATTTTGAACAGCCCCTGGGTCATTGTTCAACACGCTTCTAGCCATTGAAGGGGTGTTCCAGCGGGGGGTTGGTCCAGAACTGACCGGAAAAAACACGGGCTCCCCCGGCCACGACCACCTGCCGTTCCTGGACGCGCACCCGGCCCTGGGCGATCCACTGCAGGGCCTGGGGGTAGATGCGATGCTCCATGTCCAGGATGCGCGCGCCCAGGGACGCCTCATCATCGTCCGCGAAGGCGGGCACCGCGGCCTGGATGACGATGGGGCCGTGGTCCATCTGTTCGTCCACGAAGTGCACCGTGCACCCGGCCAGGCGCACCCCATGCTCGGCCTGCTGCCGCTGGGCGTGCAGGCCGGGGCAGGCCGGCAGCAGGGCCGGATGGATGTTGAGCACGCGGCCGGCATAGGGCGTCAGGAACTCGGGGGTGAGGATGCGCATGAACCCGGCCAGGGCCACCCACTCCACCCCCGCCTCCCGCAGCAGGCGGACCAACTCGCGGTCAAAGTCCTCCCGTTGCGGGAAGTCCGTGTGCAGGACACTGGCCGCGGAGATGCGCGCTTTCCGGGCGCGCGCCAGCCCCAGGGCATCCGCCCTGTTGGCGATGACGACGCGGATGTCCGCGTCAAGGCTCCCCTCCCGCACCCGGTCCAGGATGGCCTGCAGGTTGGAGCCCGAGCCGGAGACAAGGACGCCCAGGGCGATGGTCATCGGCTCATCCCTTGACCAGAGCGCCCACCAGGGCCGGGATGGTGTAGTCCTCCGGCATGATGTCCGGGGTGAAGCCGAACTGCTTCAGGGTTTTCGCCGTTACGGGTCCGATGCAGCAGATCTTGAGGCCCTTGCCCACGTAGGGACGCAGGGTGTCGGCCGGGACCAGGGCGAAGAAGTTCTCCACCGTGGAGGAGCTGGAGAAGGTCAGGAAGTGCAGCCTGCCCTTTTCCAGGAGCGAGACAATCTCGGCCCCGTCCTCCTGGGTCAGCTTCGTCTCGTAGACCGGCAGCACGTCGACATGCGCCGCGACCTTGGCCAGTTCCTCGGGCAGCACCTCGCGGGCGACCTTGGCCCTGGGGATGAGAACCTTTTTGCCAGCCACACCGCGCTCCAGCAGCCCCTGGACCACGGACTCGGCCACGTACTTGGGCGGGATGAAGTCGGGGCGGATGCCGCGCTCAAGCAGGGCCTCGGCCGTGGCCGGACCGATGGCCGCCACCTGCGAGGCCCCCAGGGCCCGGGCATCCTTGCCGACCAGCTCGAGCTGGTACCAGAAATGGCGCACGCCGTTGACCGAGGTGAAGATGACCCAGTCGTAATCGGCAAGCCTGTCGATGGCCTCGCGCACCGAAGCGTAGTCCTCCAGGGGCACGATGGTGATGGTCGGGAATTCGTAGCAGGCCGCCCCCAGGCGCTCCAGGGTGTCCTTCAAACCGCTGGCCTGCTCGCGGGCGCGGGTCACGACCACGCCTTTGCCATGCAGGGGCAGCTTCTCGAACCAGTTCAGGGTGTCGTGCAGCTGCACCACCTCGCCCACCACGAGCATGGACGGGGCCTTGACCCCCTCGCGCTCGGCCAGGGCCGAGATCTCGCTCACGGTGGAGACCCAGGACCTGTGCTTGGATGTCGTACCCCAGCGCACCAGGGCCGCGGGCATGTCGGGGCGCATGCCGTGCTCCATGAGCTTGCCCGTGATGTAGGGCAGGTTCTTGACGCCCATGTAGAAGCACAGGGTGCTGGCCGCCGTGGCCAGGGCCGGCCAGTTGTGGGCCGAATCGGGCTTGGTCGGGTCCTCGTGGCCGGTGATGAGGGATACGGAGGAGGCGTACTTGCGGTGCGTCAGCGGGATGCCCGCGTAGGCCGGGCCGGCCACGGCCGAAGTCACGCCGGGCACGACCTCGAACTCCAGGCCCGCTTCAAGGAGTTCCTCGGCCTCCTCGGCGCCGCGGCCGAAGATGTACGGGTCGCCGCCCTTGAGGCGCGCCACGTCCTTGCCTTCCCTGACCTTGGTCACGATGAGCTCGTTGATCTGCTCCTGGGGCAGGGTGTGCTCCCCGCCCTTCTTGCCCACGTAGATGATCTCGGCGTCGGGGCGGCACAGGGACAGAAAGCTCTTGTTGGCGAGGTAGTCGTAGATGACGACCTCGCACTCCCCCAGGAGGCGCTGCCCCTTGACCGTGATGAGGCCGGGGTCGCCCGGACCCGCGCCAATGAGATACGCTTTGGCCATGATGTTTCCTTTGGTTTACATATTCCGGGACAGCCATGTCCGCGGCCGGAGGCCTTCGGACTGCCGGGAGGAGGCATGGATCCCCGCCTGCGCGGGGATGACGCCGAGACGGCGAGTCACTTCAAGGTCATTCCCGCGCAGGCGGGAATCCATGCCTTTACCTTTTCAAGAATGAAGAACGTCACCCGACGAACTCCTGCACCTTGGCCCGCAGCTGCTCCAGGGCGGCCTTCTTCTCGGCGAACTCCGCCGCCTTGGCCTTCTCCTTGGCCACCACGTCCTCGGGGGCCTTGCTGACGAAGCTCTCGTTGCCGAGCTTCTTGGTCACGAAATCGAGTTCCTTGGTGATCTTGCCCAGTTCCTTGTCCAGGCGGGCCAGCTCGGCCACGAAGTCCACCACGCCGGCCAGGGGCACGAAGAGTTCGCAGCCGCGGACCACGGCCGAGGCGCAGCCCCTGGGCGGCTCGATGTCCGGGGCCGCGGTCAGGGACCCGACCCGGGCCAGGGCCGCGATCTCGGTCTCGTGGGCCACCAGGAAGGCCTGGTCCTCGCCGCCGGCGCGCACCAGCACGTTCAGGGCCACGCCCGGTGCCACGCCCAATTCGGCCCTGATGTTGCGCACGGCCACAACCACTCCCTGCAGGAACTCCATGTCGCGCACGGCCCCCTCGTCCTCCCACTCGGGGCGGGCCTTGGGATAGGGTCTGTGGGCCAGGAGCTCGGCGTCCAGGGCCGGGATAGAGGACCAGATCTCCTGGGTCACGAAGGGGATGATGGGATGAGCCACGATCATGATCTCGGAAAGCACGTGCTTCAGGCACGAGCGCGCCGCGGCCCTGGCCGCCCCGTCCTCGCCGTAGAGTTCGGGCTTGATCAGCTCCAGGTACCAGTCGCAGAACTCGCGCCAGACAAAGCCGTAGAGGCCCTGGGCCGCCTCGTTGAAGCGGTAGCCCTCGATCTGCGCCGCGTGCTCCTTCTTGAGCACCTCCAGGCGGTGCAGGATCCACTTGTGGTGCAGCCCGGTCAGGGTCCCCGGGTCGAACTCGGGTTCGCTGCCGTCCACATGCATGAGGGCGAAGCGGGCCGCGTTCCAGACCTTGTTGATGAAATGCCGGTAGCCCTCGATGCGCGCCTCGGACAGCTTGATGTCGCGGCCCATGGCCGCGAACGAGGTCAGGGTGAAGCGCAGGGAGTCGCAGCCATACGTGTCGATCATCTCCAGGGGGTCGATGACGTTGCCCGTGGACTTGGACATCTTCTTGCCGTGCTCGTCGCGGACCAGAGCGTGGATATAGACGTCCCTGAAGGGCACCTCGCCCATGAACTGCAGGCCCATCATCATCATGCGGGCCACCCAGAAGAAGAGGATGTCGAAGCCCGTGACCAGGAGCGACGTCGGGTAGAAGGCCGCCAGCTCGTCCGTCTGCTCCGGCCAGCCAAGAGTCGAGAATGGCCACAGGGCCGAGGAGAACCAGGTGTCCAGCACGTCCTCATCCTGCACCAGGTTGGCACTGCCGCACGCGCAGGCCGTCGGGTCCTGGCGGGCCACGATGACCTTGCCGCAGTCCTGGCAGGTCCAGACCGGGATACGATGCCCCCACCACAGCTGGCGCGAGATGCACCAGTCGCGGATGTTGTCCAGCCAGTTGTAGTAGGTCTTGGTCCATTGCTCCGGCCAGATGGTTGTGTGGCCGTTCTCCACCGCCGCCCTCGCCTTTTCGGCCAGGGGCTTGACGGACACGAACCATTGCTCGGACACGAAGGGCTCGATGACCGTCTTGCAACGGTAGCACTGGTTGACCTTGTTCTCGTAGGGCTCCTCGGACACCAGGGATCCGCAGGCCCGCAGATCGACGACGATGCGCTCTCGGCATTCGGCGGCGGTCAGGCCGCGGTAGGCCTCGGGCGCGTTGTCGTTCATGCGGCCCTGGTCGTCGATGACACTGATGGCTTCCAGGCCGTGCTTGCGGCCCAGCTCCCAGTCGTTCATGTCGTGGGCCGGGGTGATCTTCAGGCAGCCGGTGCCGAACTCGCGGTCCACGTAGGGGTCGGCAATGACCGGGATGCGACGGTCCACCAGGGGCAGGATGACGAACTTGCCGACCATGGACTGGTAGCGTTCGTCCTCGGGATGCACTGCCACGGCCGTGTCGCCGAGCATGGTCTCGGGCCGGACCGTGGCCACGGTCACGTAACCCGAACCGTCCTCCAGGGGGTAGCGCAGGTGGTAGAGCGTGGACTTGGCCGGGGCGTACTCGACCTCGTCATCGGCCAGGGCCGTGTGGCAGCGGGTGCACCAGTTGACGATGTACTTGCCGCGGTAGACCAGGCCCTGCTCGTAGAGGGAGACGAAGACTTCGCGCACGGCCTTGGACAACCCCTCGTCCATGGTGAAGCGCTCGCGGGTCCAGTCGACGCTTGCCCCAAGGCGGCGGATCTGGTTCAGGATGCGTCCGCCGTAGTCCTCCTTCCATTCCCAGACGCGCTCGATGAAGGCCTCGCGGCCCAGGTCCTCGCGGCGCTTGCCTTCGGCCAGGAGCTTGCGTTCCACCACGTTCTGGGTGGCGATGCCCGCGTGGTCCGTACCCACCACCCAGAGGACGGTCCTGCCGCGCTGGCGCATGAAGCGGCACAGGATGTCCTGCAGGGTGATATTGAGGGCGTGGCCCATGTGCAGGGCTCCGGTGACATTGGGCGGGGGGATGACGATGGAGTAGTTGTTCCCCGGCTGAGCGGCGGCCTTGGCCGCGTCGGGGGTGAAGGTGCGCCGTGAAGTCCATGCTTCGAGCCAACGCTTTTCAACTTCTGCAGGTTCGTATCCCTTGGCAAGGGTCTCTGTGGACATATCCGTAGAACTCCAGATCGCGAGCTGTTTGCTGAAGAAAAACGCCGCGCGGGCCGGCGTCGCAGAAGCAAAAATGAGTACCGGGGGGGATGTCAAAAATCAAGCCTGACTTGCCCGCCATGTCCCGACCTGCTAGGGCCGAAACCATGCGCAACACGCCACCATCCCCGGCCCTCTTGTGGGACGAATCGCATCTCTGGGGCATCCTGCTCCTTCGGGCCCTTCATGCCCTGGATGTTCCGGTCACGGTTGTCAGTGCGGAACAGGTCCGCTCGGGCATCCTCTCCGCCACGGATCCAGGCATGCTCTTGGTCCCCGGAGGCTGGGCCAAGCTCAAATCCCTGGCATTGGGCGAAGACGGACGCGAAGCCATCCGGGAGTACGTGCGGGGCGGAGGCGTCTACCTGGGTTTCTGCGGCGGCGCGGGCCTGGGCCTGGCCTCGGAACCCGGAATCCCGCTGCTGGACCTGTGCTCCTGGTCGCGTAAACCTGCCACCCAGCGGCTGCCCAATTTCAGCGGGCATATGAACTGTATGGTCGGCCTGGACGGACCCCTTCACCAGGAACGGCTGCCCGTGTGGTGGCCTTCCCAGTTCGCACCTGACCCCGAGGCACCTCTGGAAATCCTGGCCAGGTACGAAAGTCCGGGGCCCGACTTCTGGTCCGCCGACCTGGACTGGTCCGCAGTGGCGCCCACGGAAGTGGGACGATGGGAGGAATTCTACGGGATAAACCTCGATCCCGGCCTTCTGCGCGGGGACCCCTGCATCGTGCGCGGAAGATACGGACGCGGCTCCTTCATCCTGAGCTACCCCCACCTGGAAACCCCTAATTCGCCCCAGGCCAACAGTCTGCTGGCGCACCTCCTGGGACGGTCCCGGTCTGCAACTGTCCCGGAATGGAACCTTGATTTCCAGGCTCCGGTCTGGGATGACCCCGCCCTGGGGCGGATGCACTCCTTCCTGGCCGAACTGATCCGCTTCGGGCAGAATCATTTCCTGCTCTTCTGGCGCACGCCCTGGCTCTTGGGTTGGCGGCGCGGTGTGCCCGGCTCGCCCCTGACCTTCCTGGCGACCATGGTCTGGCAAGCCCGACACTCCCCGGCCTCGGAGCAGGCCCGCGCCTTCTGGGCCACCCAGGGGGCACACTGCATGCGTGCCTGCCAGGACTTCTGCGGGCAGGCCAAAACCTACCTGCTCCTGGAGCGGCGCATCCTCGCCTCCTCCCCGTCCTCGCCCGAAGCCAGCGCCTCACCAGAGCTGCAACGCCGCAAGGTGGAACTGTTCGGAAAATTCCCTGGCTACGGGGGACTGTACGGGGAGATCCTGGGCAGTCTGGACAGGTTGGTATGGCTGCAGATCACACCGCAAGGCGGTGGGACAGATCGGCCTTGAGGCATGCAAAGCGTTCTGTCTGCGGGAGCGTGGCAAAAATTTGCTCCAGGTGGCCGCGTGCGGCGAAAATCTGGCGGCTGGCGCGCAAAGACAGCTTCGGCCCCCAGGAAGCCAGAAGCAATTTGAAATCGTTCAAATACCCCAGATCGGCATAGGCAGGATTCGCACCCCTCTCCACGATCTTTAGGACGGACGCAGTCCAGGCCCCGGCATCGTCAACCAGACCCAGGGTGACCACCGGATCCCGTGGCCCGCCGGGGCGCATTTTGGACAGGACCACAGGCACGATGTCGAGTTTGTCTCCGTCCCTGACCACCTCGCACATGGACCTGGTCAGTGGGTCCAGGCTCCCGGGCAGCTCCCGCTTGTTGTGCAGCTCCACGGTCTGCACAATGCGCTGGCGCTCTCCCGGTTTCAACGCATCCAGATAGTTCCCTGTCCGCAGGACCTGCGCCCCTTCGCTGCCATGGTCCACGGAACGGTCATCACGAAAGGTCCCGAAGCGCTCGAACTGGGAAAAGCGGCCGATGTCGTGCAGCAGGGCCGCGGCCCGGTAGATCCACGGCTGGGAAAGATCCTCCCTGGCCACGATTCTGGAAACCAGTGCGTGGACGCGCAGGGAGTGGTCGCGTTTGAGGACAATGTGCTCCCTTCCCTGCCCCACACGGCTCTCGTATGCCGCCGCAAGGGCCACAAAGCGACCCATGAGGCGCCGCTGATCCTCCCTGTGCATCAGATGCCCTGGTAGAACTTGTAGAAATCCTTGTCGATCAGGAGAAGGAACCCATCCTCGGCCTCCTCGAAGCGGATGACCTGGGCCGGGTCCAGGGCCACGTCCAGGGCATACTCGGCCAGGCGGCTGGCCTCCTTTTTGGCGGCCTCATCCAGTTCTTTGAATTTTCCCATTTCGATCCACTGACTCATGCTTCTCTCCCGCCCCTCAGGGCCTATTTTCTCCAGAATTCAGGAATGAACAGCACCAGAATGGTATAAATTTCCAGCCGCCCCAGCAGCATGCAAAAGGTCAGCACCCATTTGGACAGCCATGGCAGCCCCCCGTAGTTGTCCACGGGTCCGACCTCGCCCAGACCCGGGCCGACATTGCCAATGCAGGCCACCACGGCAGAAAAGGCCGTCAGTACGTCCACCCCCATGGCCGTGAGGGCCAGACCAGAGAGGACGAAAAGGATGACGAAAAGGATGAAGAATCCCAGGATGCTGTTCAGCACCTCGTCCCTGACCAGCTTCTGCCCGAATTTGACCTGCACCACGGCCCTGGGATGCACCAGTCTGAACAGCTCCCTGTAGGCGTGGTTGATGAGCAGCATGACCCGCATGCACTTGATCCCGCCGGCAGTGGATCCGGCGCAGCCGCCCACGAACATGCACAACAGGAGCAGGCCCTGGGTCAAGGGTGCCCACAGCTCGTAATCCGCCGTGGCGAACCCCGTGGTGGTGATGATGGAAGCAACCTGAAACAGGCTGAATCGCAGGGCTTCGGACCAGGAGGAATAATTCGCCCCGTGGGTGTACACCGTGATCACCCCGGTGATGACCCCGATGACGGCCACGAAAAACCTGCATTCCGGATCCCGCCACAAGGCCAGGGGTCTGCCGCGGAAGAGCTGGAAATGCAGGGCGAAGTTCATCCCGGCCACGATCATGAACACGGAGATCACATAGTCGATGTAGGCCGAGTCGTAGGCGGCGACGGAGGTGTTGCGGGTGGAGAAGCCCCCCGTGGCCATGGTGCCGAAGGCATGGCAGAGGCCATCGAAGAAATCCATGCCCCCGGTCAGGAGAAGAATCGTCTGCACCGCGGTGAACAGCACATAGACCTTCCACAGCGTCATGGCCGTGTCCTTGATGCGCGGCTGCAGCTTGTCCGCCACCGGCCCCGGCACCTCGGCCTTGAAAAGCTGCATGCCGCCGACGCCCAGGAAGGGCAGGATGGCGATGGTCAGCACAATGATGCCCATGCCCCCCAGCCAGTGGGTCAGACTGCGCCAGAACAGCAGCCCCTTGGGCAGCGCCTCGATGTTGCTCAGGATGGACGCCCCTGTGGTGGTGAACCCGGACACGGATTCGAAAACCGCATCCGTGAAGGACGGAAAACCGCCGAGGACAAAGGGCAGGGCCCCGAATACCCCGCATGTCGCCCAGGCCAGGGCGACAATGACCATGCCTTCGCGGTGGTTGATGACCAGGGGATTGGGCCGGCGGAAAAAGAACATGAGAAACGCGCCGGCCAGAACCGTGACGCAGAGGGAGAGAAAAAGGGGCGCCACCGAACCGTCGGCGTAATACACCCCGCAGAGCAGGGGCAGGGACATGCACAACCCCACGCACAGAAGGATCAGGCCCGTCACGTGCCAGGCAATGTTCCAGCGCATCAGCTCCGCCCTCTGACCCGCGAGAGCATCCTTTCCACATCGGGGATGGACTCCGTCAGGCTCAGGATGATGAACCGGTCCCCGCTCAGGATGACGTCATTGCCGCTGGGGATGAGCACGCTGTCCTGGCGCATGATGCACAGCACCAGCACCCCCATGGGGAAATTGAGATCCTTCAGGGGTTGCCCCACAAGGCTCGAATCCTGACTGACCAGCGCCTCCATGGCCTCGGCCTGGTCCTTGATGGCCACAGTGGAAAGGACCCCGCCCTTGCGCACATGCTTGAAAATACTGTTCACGGCCGACATGCGGGGGCTGACAATGTGTTCCAGGCCGATGGCCCGGACCAGAGGCATGTACGCGATCTTGTTCAACCGGGTGATGGCCATGGGGGTGCCGAGCTTCTTGGCCAGGAGCGAGGACAGGATGTTGCTCTCCTCGTTGCCGGTCATGGTCACGATGACGTCCATCTGGCCGATGTTCTCCTCCTGCAGGGCTTCCTGATCCGTTCCGTCGCCGTTCAACACCACGGTGCGGCCTAGTTCGTTGGCCAGGATGGTGCAGCGCTCGGGATTCTTGTCCATCAGCTTGACGTGCAGGGGCTTTTTCTCCAGGGACCGGGCCAAGCGCAGCCCTATGTTCCCCCCGCCGATGATGAGCACGTTGCTTTTCCTGCCTGGCCGGTTGCCCAGAAAGGAAAAGACCGGCTGCAGCTCCGTGTCCTCGCAGACGAAGTAGACCAGGTCTCCCCTGCGGATCTCGTCGGCGCCCGAGGGCACAATGACCTTGTCGTTGCGGACGATGGCCGCGACAATCATGCGTCTGTCCCCCACCTTGCCGCGCAGGTCCATGAGCCGGGTCCCGGCCAGGGGGTTGGCCTCGGTGATCCAGGTGCCGGCCAGCTTGATCCGGCCCCCGGCCAGGTCGCTGATGTCCACGGCCCCCGGAGCGCTGAGCATGTGCTCGATGGTCCTCACCACTTCAACTTCGGGGTTGACGATGATGCCGATGCCGATTTCCCGGGACAGGTGTTCGGCATAGGCGATGTACTCGTCGTTGCGGATGCGGGCCAGCTTGGTCAGGCCTGGGGCCAGCATGTTGGCGAAGGTGCAGGCCATGAGGTTGATTTCGTCACTGTCGGTCACGGCCAGGAGCATGTTCGCCTTCTGGATGCCCGCCTCGCCCAGGACCAGCGGGCTGCATCCGGATCCCTCCAGCACCTGCACGTCCATGTGGTCCAGGATGCGCTGCAGCACGGCGGGGTTGCGGTCGATGACGACCACGTCCTTCTGTTCCGAGGCCAGGCGCTGGGCAACGTAAAAACCGACCTCCCCCGCCCCGATAATGATGGCTTTCAAAAAAAGAACTCCGGTTGCGATTATCTGACGGCCTTTTCCGGGGGCCACGGCGTGCAGTCCCGGGCCGGGGCGAACCCGGCCGCGAAGGCCTCGGCCAGGGATGAAAACTGGACCTGGTTGGATTTTTTGACCTTGCGGCCTTGAGAGCAGGACAGGATGTGGAAGCGCAGCGAACTTCTGGTGCCGACACACCCCCTGCTCGCATCCGCAATCCCCAGGATGTGCGGCCAGAAGCCTTTGCCCTGGCTCATGGCCCGCCTCTGGGCCTGCAACAGTTCCCCGCTCAGGCTTTTGTCCCTGTCAGCGGCATGCGGATAAACGAATGCCGCCCCCTGCTCAATCATGGACAGATTGACCATGACGTTGTCCGCCCGCCATGCTATGCCCACCATACGCCCATGGCGATCCCTGTCCAGCTCGCTTCTGCGCAGGATCAGCTCCCGGCCGGAGACCAGGGCCTCCAGCATGCGCTTGGACTGCCGGCCGAAGTACTGTCCGGGCTTGCCGTTGTGGCCCAGTTCCGGCGCGTCGATGCCGCGCAGGCGCAGCCGCTCCCCTCCGCCCAGGAGCAAGGTATCCCCGTCCAGCACCTCGGCCACGCGGACCCGCCACGACTCAGCCCGGGCCTGCCCAGCCGGGAACAGTCCAAGCAGCAAGACCAGTCCCAGACAAAGCCCAAAAAAGAAGGCAACCTGTGGGGCTGCCTTGAAAAGGGGTGACCTCGAAAGATCAGGATTCATAGTAGGATCGCAACTGCTGGCTGCGCACAGGATGGCGCAGTTTGCGCAGGGCTTTGGCCTCGATCTGGCGGATACGTTCGCGGGTGACGTTGAAGAGCTTGCCCACCTCTTCCAGGGTGTGGTCGCTCTTCTCGCCAATGCCGAAACGCTTGCGCAGGACCTGCTCCTCGCGGGGGGTCAGGTCGGAGAGGACCTGGGCGATCTGCTCGGCCAGCTTGGTGTTGACCACCTCGTCGGCCGGAGCCACGGCCTTCTTGTCCTCGATGAAATCGCCCAGGCTGGAATCCTCCTCGTCGCCGATGGGCGTCTCCAGGGAGATGGGCTCCTTGGCGATTTTCAAGACTTTTTTGACCTTTTCCAGCGGATAGTCCATGCGCTCGGCGATTTCCTCCGGGGAAGGATCGCGGCCCAGTTCCTGGACCAGATAGCGAGAGGTGCGCACCAGCTTGTTGATGGTCTCGATCATGTGCACGGGAATGCGGATGGTCCGGGCCTGGTCCGCGATGGCCCGGGTGATGGCCTGGCGGATCCACCACGTGGCGTAGGTCGAGAACTTGTATCCGCGCTGATATTCGAACTTGTCCACGGCCTTCATGAGGCCGATGTTGCCCTCCTGGATCAGGTCCAGGAACTGCAGACCGCGGTTGGTGTATTTCTTGGCAATGGATACGACCAGGCGCAGGTTGGCCCGGATGAGTTCCTGCTTGGCGTCCAGGGCGTCGGAATTGCCTTTGCGGATGCGCCACAAGATTTCCTCCAGCTGATCCACGTCGTGCATGGCGTTGTCCTGCAGCTTGCGCAAAATCTCGATCTTGCCGTTGACCATTTCCTTGAAGGAAAACAGTTCCTCCATGGTCATGCCGAGCTGGTCCGCGGCGGCCACGGGATTGATGGTGCGCTCGTCCATCTGGCGGAAAATGCCGAAAATTTCATCCTGGGATTTGCCCAGAGACAGGATGTAGGCCGACAGGTCCCGCCGGCAGTTGTGCATCTGCCGCACATAGTCGCCCACGGTCTCGATGATGCGGTCGATGAGGGTCTTTTCCAGCTTGATGTCGCGCAGGCACTGGACCACGCTCTCCTTGTAGTCCATGATCTTCCTCTGCACGCCAAAGACCCTTTTCTCCA
>JAAYCS010000206.1 GCA_012729655.1 Desulfovibrionales bacterium
AGATTCGGTATATCATCACTGTCAACGCGCTCAAGGAAGGTTGGGACTGCCCGTTCGCTTTCATTTTGGCGACGCTGGCCAATAAAACCTCCCAGGTGGATGTGGAGCAGATTCTGGGCCGCATTTTGCGTCTGCCGTATGCGCGCAGGCATACCGGCGAGTTGCTGAACATGTCCTATGTGCTGACTTGCTCGGCGGATTTTCGCGCGACGCTGGAGAGCATCGTCAAGGGACTCAACCGGGCGGGTTTCAGCGCCAAGGAATTTCGCGTTGGTTACGACGCAAGCACTGAACTCCAAGCAATAGCACCGGAACAGGTTCAAATGGATACCCCAAAGTGTGCGGTGGACGAACAGGGCCAGACCGATGTGGAGGAGTTCCTCGATATTGACTTTTCAGCCGCGCGCGAAGCACTGCAGCAAAGCAACGCACTTGCCCCATCGACACAGACAGGGGATGCTGTTGCAAAGCAGATAGCGGAAATGGTTACGACAGCGAAAGCTCAAGGGGCAGAATTTGATGCGGCTATTGCCCAAGCAAACGCAGATGATCTACCGATTGGTGGCGTGAATGATATGAAGAACTTCTATTCAATGCAGAACGCCTTTGCCGAAACAGCCGTGTGCTTGGAGCTGCCAGTCTTCCGGCAGGAGGTTGCCCATTCGATCTTTACAAACGGCACACAGGTTAAGCTGAGCAAGGAGGCTCTGGCGGAAGGGTTTACGCTGCATGACAAGGATACCGACATCAGCTTTGAGCTTGCGCAGGGCGATATGTATCGGTTTGATGTAAGCGCTGTTGGGGACGCAATCCCCCGCTATCAAAAGATGAGTGCTATCGACGCGAAGGCATTCAAGACCTATCTCGAGACGCTGCCGCCCGAATCACGGATCAGGCAATGCGTCTATTCCGTTGTCAACCAGTTGAACAAGCTCGATGGCGTAGAAAGTTCCGACCTTCGAAAGTATGTCGAGCGCATTGTGGCCAACATGAGCAAGGATAGCTTGGCGGCCATGGAAGGGGTTATTCCCAGCTATGCCCTGCGCATTCGTCAGAAGATAGAAGAACTCATGGATGCGTACCGAGAAAAGCGCTTTAACGCCATGATTGAGGCCGGTGAAATCACCTGTGGGTCGGGCTACGTTTTACCGAAGGCAATTGACCCCATGAACGGGGTTTCGTCCATCGCAAAGTCGCTTTATTCTGCCGAAGGAGACATGAACGACTTTGAGCATGGCGTAATTTCCGCGGTCGCCGGTCTTGATAATGTCGTCTGGTGGCATCGCATCATCGAGCGGAAGGGCTTCTGTTTAAACGGCTTTATCAACCATTACCCGGACTTCATGGTACAGACCACCCGAGGGCGCATTGTGCTGATAGAAACCAAGGGCGACCATCTCTGGAACGATGAGAGCCGGAGGAAACTCCACCTGGGCAGAAAATGGCAGGAACTGTGTGGTCAGAACTATCGCTATTACATGGTGTTTGATGATAAGGATACCGAGGTTGAAGGAGCTTACAGGTTCGCTCAGTTTATAGAAACAATGAAACGGTTATAGATAACTGTTTTGTTGTTGCTGTCAGATTCTCCTGGTATCATCCGGTGTACGGCAAGAATAATCGGTAGGAGGATAAAATCGGTGATTCAAAACCAATGGTATGCCATTCTGCCGTCGTCCAAGGTGAAGGCGGGTTCCATCACGGCTGTGAAGCGCTTGAACATGGAACTTGCGTTGTTTCGCTCACAAGATGGTGTATTGGGGTGTGTGGTCGACCAGTGTACTCATCGCGGTGCGGCTTTAAGTGCGGGGAAAGTCTCCGGCGATTGCCTCCGCTGCCCGTTCCATGCCTTGGAGTTTGACAAAAGCGGCAAGTGCACCTTTATCCCGGCCAATGGCAAGGCTTCTCCTCAGGACAACCGCAGATACAATGTGCGTGCCTATACTGTGAAAGAAGAAGACGGGATCATCTTCCTGTGGTATGGAGATGAGGAAAAGCAGACGGGGAAGCTGCCGTTCTTCCACGGCGAACTGGATGATTTTGTTTACAGGGAAACGAAAGATCACTGGAATACCCATTATTCCAGGGCCATTGAAAATCAGCTGGACGTCGTGCATGTGCCGATAGTGCACTACAACACCATAGGCAGAGGCAACAAGACATTGATCAATGGGCCGAAGGTTCTTTTTGAGGATGACGCGTTGATCACGAGCGCCAACAATGAAGTGGACCGGGGGCAGTTGCCGAAGAAGCCAGAAGACTGCGTGATCAAGACGACATATTTGAAATTCAGGTACCCCAACCTGTGGATGAATCACATCAGCGACAAAATTCGTGTTGTGATCTATTTTGCTCCCGTGGATGACGAAAGCACAATCTTGTATATCCGTTTTTACAACAAGATCACTCGGCTTGCATTTGTGAACCGTATCATCGCATCGGTTGGCACATTGGCGAACCTTGTGATCGAACGGCAGGACAAGCGGGTCGTGATTACACAAAAACCAAAGGCGTCAGCTCTCAAATCTGGGGAAAAGCTGTTGATGGGCGACGCCCCGATTATTGAATACAGAAAGCGTCGCGAACAGCTAAAAACACAATAGCTTAGGAGTAGACGGTTGAGGGCTTAAACGCAGAAATGAAAGAGGAATGACCATTGGCGATCCGTATTGGATATGCATGTCTTGCATTGGCCGTGCCCGGAACCCAGATGAGAAGCTGCAGGCTGCGGACCCTTACGCAAGACAAGTTGCGCGACGTAACGGCGGAAAACCTTGCAGCCTTGGAAAAACTGATTCATTACAACATCAAAGCCGGAATCAAGGTGTTTCGGATCAGTTCCGACCTCGTGCCCTTTGGCTCGAGCCCGGCCAACGATTTCCCGTGGCGCACTGCTTTTTC
>JAAYCS010000207.1 GCA_012729655.1 Desulfovibrionales bacterium
AATCTTTTTTCCGGAGATTATTCTGGTTGTCAAGGCAGGGTCCCTCTGCTAGGACTGCCCAAATTTATTTTTCGTTAGGGGGGTAAACGTATGAACAACACTCAAACCACGACAGAATCCATGGAAGAAATGATGGATATGGATTTCGAGTCCCAACTCGAAAACTATCTCAACTCCGATTTCGGGGACATCGAGGAAGGCGTAATCGTCTCAGGTGAAGTCGTGAAAATCGATGACACCTACATTCTCGTGGATGTCAACTTCAAGTCCGAAGGCCAGATTCCCATCGATGAGTTCATGGAAAACGGCCATGTGACTGTCAAAGTCGGCGACACCGTCGACGTATATGTTGTTCGGAAGAACGAACGCGAAGGCTCCATCGTTCTCTCCCGAGACAAGGCCAAGCGCATGCAGGTCCTGGACGAGCTGGAAAAGCTGTTGGAAACCGGAGACGTGGTCATCGGCCGCATCGTGCGTCGGATCAAGGGTGGCTATGTTGTGGAAATCAAGGGAATCGAGGCATTCCTGCCCGGCTCCCATGTCGACCTGCGTCCGGTCCCGGATATGGATGCCCTGGTCAACCAGGATTTCGAATTCCGCGTGCTGAAGATCAACCGCCGGCGCAGCAACGTCATCGTTTCCCGCCGTGTGCTGCTTGAGGAAGACCGCGACCGCAAACGCGGCGAGCTGCTGACCACCCTGGAAGAAGGCCAGACCGTGACCGGCGTGGTCAAGAACATCACGGAATACGGCGTGTTCATCGACCTGGGGGGTCTCGACGGCCTGCTGCACATCACCGATATGTCCTGGAAGCGCATCAAACACCCCAAGGAGATGGTTCAGTTGGGTGACGAACTGCAGCTGAAGGTGCTGTCTTTCGACAAGAACGAGAAGAAGGTCTCCCTGGGCCTGAAGCAGCTGGTTCCTGACCCGTGGGCCAACATCTCCGAAAAATATCCAGAAGGGCACAAGCTGTCCGGCAAGGTCACCAACCTGGTGGATTACGGCGCGTTCGTCGAGCTGGAGCCCGGTGTGGAAGGCCTGGTGCATATTTCCGAAATGTCCTGGACCCGCAAGCTGCGTCATCCCTCCCAGATGGTCCGCCCCGGCGACGAAGTGGACGTCATCATTCTCGGCGTGGACGTGGACCGCAAGCGCATCTCCCTGGGCATGAAGCAGGTCGCGCCCAATCCGTGGGATCTGGTGGCCGAGAAGTATCCCGAAGGGACCATTCTGGAAGCCAATGTCAAGAACATCACTGAGTTCGGTCTTTTCATCGGCATCGAGGACGGCATCGACGGACTCATTCATGTGTCCGACCTGTCCTGGACCAAAAAGATCCGCCACCCCAACGAGCTGTACAAGGTCGGGGACGTGGTCCGGGCCAAGGTTCTGACGGTGGACAAGGAAAACGAGAAGTTCACCCTGGGCATCAAGCAGCTGACAGACGATCCGTGGCTGGACGTGCCCAATCGCTACCCCGTGGGCACGCAGCTGACCGGAACCATCACCAACATCACGGACTTCGGCCTGTTCGTCGAGGTGGAGGAAGGGATCGAGGGTCTGGTGCACGTCAGCGAGATGAGCAAGAAGAAGATCAAGACGCCCAAGGAAGCCTTCAATGAAGGAGACGCCATCGAGGCCAAGGTCATCCATGTCAGCGCGGACGAACGACGCCTGGGCCTGTCCCTGAAACAGCAGGAGCCCGAACGCAAGCGCGGCGGTGCCGAATTCCGCACCGCCCAGGGCGGCACTATGACCGGCAGCAACCTCGGCGACATGATCCGGCAGAAAATGGAAGAAAACGCCGAGAGCGACGAAGAATAATGGCGTGGTGAAGCGGCAGCTTCGTGCCGGCACCCGCGTGTGACACAGAGGCTGCATCCGCAGGGTGCGGCCTCTTTTTTTCGAGGATGACCATGATGAACAGCGGACTTTCGAGCGCCGCCAGAAAACGGCTGGCCAGCCTGATGCCGGGCCAACGCATCGATCCGGAATTCGCCCTGGATATCGCGCGGTCCGGCTCGGTGCACGAACTGGGCGATGCGGCTCTCAGGCAGCGCCGGGCGAGGCACGGAGACAAAGCGTATTTCGTTTACAACCAGCATCTCAACTACACCAACGTGTGCCGCAATCAGTGCCGTTTTTGCGCCTTTTTCAAGCGCAAGGGCGAGGATGGAGGGTACACCTATTCCCTGGACAAGGTTAGAGAGCTGCTTCTGGCCCGCATCGATCACCCCATCCGGGAAATCCACATCGTCGGAGGCCTCAACCCGGACCTGCCATATCAGTATTATCTGGATCTGCTGGCCCTGTGCCGGGAGATCCGCCCTCAGGCCGTGATCAAGGCCTTCACCGCGGTGGAGATCGCCCATTTTGCGGACACATGGGGTCGGGACGAGCGGACAGTGCTCGCGGAGCTGCGTGCGGCCGGGTTGCAGGTCCTCACTGGCGGTGGGGCGGAAGTCTTTTCCGCAGCCATGCGCGCCAAACTCTGTCCGGAAAAGGTCAGCGGCGAGCGCTGGCTGCACATCCACGGTCTGGCCCATGAGATGGGTATCAAGACCAACAGCACCATGCTCTTCGGGCATATCGAATCCTGGGAGGACCGCATCGAGCATCTGAATGCACTGCGCACCCTGGAGGATGCCAAGCCCGGGTTCGTCTGCTTCATTCCACTGGCCTACCAGACGCGGAACAACGAGCTGGGGGCCGCGGGCCCCACTGGTGAGGAATACCTGCGCATGATCGCCGTATCCCGCCTGTTCCTGGACAACATTCCGCACATCAAGGCCTATTGGGCCTTTGCCGGGATCAAGGCCGCGCAGATGGCGTTGTGGGCCGGAGCCGATGATTTCGACGGAACCATTGTCGAGGAGAAGATCGGTCACGCGGCCGGGGCCGATTCCCCCAAAGGCCTTACCATCGCCGAATTGACGGAAGTCATTGCCGCCACTGGCTTCACCCCCGTGCAGCGGGACACCTTCTTTGAGGAGCTGGGCACTGCGGTGGAGACATCGCACACCACGGCAGACGTGGGTCGGTAGAAGGGTTTTCCCTTGACTTTATTGGGCAAGATGTGGTGGGAAAATCCCATACGATTTGTGCAGGGACACGTTATAGGAGGAGAGCATGCTGGGTGAGCTTTTTGGCAACATGCTGCACAGCACAGTGCAGGGCTTCATCGGAGTGATCGGAATTTTCACCTATCTCGCGGCCATCGTCATTGCCGCGATGTATCGCATCAAAGAAGGCATGAACGAACATCATCACTAAATCGTTTTCTGCGGGATGCTTGGAGCGCGGTCCTGACCGCGCTTTTTTTTTGCCCTAAACGTCTCGGTCCTTGCCAATGACGTACTCTCTTCTCTATCGTGAAGTGCAATTCCCGGAGGTATACCATGTCCACTACCCACTCCCTCGGTGATCTCGATATCTATCTGTTCAAGCAGGGGCGCCATACCAGGCTCTATGAACATTTTGGGGCTCATCCGGAATCCCTGGGGCCTGACTGCGCCGGGACCCGCTTTGTGGTCTGGGCGCCCAACGCGGACTATGTCGCAGTCCTTGGCGATTTCAATGATTGGGACCGGGGAAAATCCCCCATGACCGTGCGGGCGGACAGTTCCGGCGTGTGGGAATGCTTCGTGCCCGAGGCCAGACACGGGCAGCGCTACAAATACTTCATTTCCTGGCCCGGGGGGTACGCCGAGCGATCGGACCCGTTCGCCCTGTTCAGCGAGGAGCCGCCGGCCACGGGATCCATAATCTGGGATCTGCAGTACACCTGGAACGATGCGGACTGGATGCGGGACCGGGCCCAGCGCAACAGTCTGACCAGCCCCTGGGCTGTCTACGAAGTGCACCTGGGGTCCTGGCGTCGGGACGAAAATGGTGATTTTCTCAACTATCGCCGCATCGCCCATGAACTGGCTGAATATGTGCTCGAAATGGGGTTCACCCATGTGGAGATCATGCCCGTGGCCGAACACCCGTTCTACGGCTCCTGGGGGTACCAGAGCACGGGGTATTTTTCCCCTTCCAGCCGTTACGGCTGCCCGCAGGATTTTCGGTATTTCGTAGACCATCTGCATCAGCGGGGCATTGGCGTCATCCTGGACTGGGTGCCGGGGCATTTTCCCGTGGACGCGCATGGGCTGGCCAATTTTGATGGCACAGCGCTGTACGAGCATGCCGATCCCAGACAGGGGTTTCATCCCGAATGGAAGAGCGCCATCTTCAATTACGGTCGCTACGAAGTGGCCGGTTTTCTCATCTGCAACGCCATGTACTGGCTGCGCGAGTTCCATCTGGACGGGTTGCGCGTGGATGGCGTGGCCTCCATGCTCTATCTGGACTATTCCCGGGCCCAAGGGGAGTGGATACCCAATCGTTACGGAGGGCGGGAGAACCTGAACGCCATCGACATGCTGCGCGAGATGAACAAGGCGGTGTACCAGGAATTTCCCGACGCGCAGACCATTGCCGAGGAATCCACGTCCTGGCCCATGGTTTCCAAACCCGTCTACCTGGGTGGGCTGGGTTTTGGGCTGAAATGGAATATGGGCTGGATGAACGATTCCCTGTCCTACATGGAACTGGATCCGATCCATCGCAAGTATCACCATAACCTGCTCACGTTCGCGTTGTGGTATGCGTTTGCGGAGAATTTTATCCTGCCCCTGTCCCATGACGAAGTCGTGCACGGCAAAAAGTCCCTCCTGTCCAAGATGCCCGGGGATTACTGGCAGAAGCTCGCCAACCTGCGGCTTCTCATCGGGTATATGTACGGGCTGCCGGGCAAGAAGCTGCTCTTCATGGGCGGGGAGTTCGGGCAGTGGAGCGAGTGGAATCACGACAAGGCATTGGATTGGGACCTGCTGCGGTTCCCGGCCCATGATGGGCTGCGGTCCTGGGTGCGGGACTTGAACAGGCTATACAGCGGGTGCCCGGCCTTGCATGCCCTGGATTTCGATCCGTCGGGATTCAGCTGGGAGAACTGCCACGACTCGGATCAGAGCGTGCTGAGCTTTTTCCGAAAGACCGGGGAGCAGACCCTGCTTGTGGTCTGCAATTTCACCCCGGTGGTCCGGGAGCGCTATGCCGTGGGCGTGGATCATGGCGGGATCTGGCGGGAAGTCCTCAATTCCGACAGCGTGGCGTATGGCGGCAGCGGTGCGGGCAATATGGGTTCGGCCCGGGCCGAACCCATCCCCGTGCATGGCCGCCCCTATTCCCTGAGTCTGGCTCTCCCGCCCCTGGGGGTACTGTTCTTCATGCCTGGAGAAGAGTGATGCAATCCCCTCGCCGTTGCGGTGTGCTGGCCCACATATCGTCCCTCCCGTCCAGGCATGGGCTGGGTGATTTCGGTCCCCAGGCCCGCGCCTTTGTGGATTTTCTGGCCCGGGCCGGCCAGAGCGTGTGGCAGGTGCTCCCCCTGGCACCCATCAACGCAGGGGCTGGGAATTCGCCATACAGCAGCTATTCGGCATTTGCCGGGAACATCCTGTTTGTCAGTCCGGAGCTCCTGGTACACCAAGGCGTTTTGCGGGCCGAGGATCTGCGGGGGCTGCCGGCCTTTGATCGGGATCGCGTCGACTACCATGCTGCGGCCATCTGGCGTTGGCGGCTCCTGGAACAGGCATTCGACAATGTCTTCGCTGGTCTGCGGAGTGACGCTGATTTTGAGCGTTTCTGCCTGGGCAACGCCTTTTGGCTGGATCCCTTCTGCCTGTTCATGGCCTTGAAGCGTGAGCACGGCGGCGCGCCCTGGTACAAGTGGCCCAAGGAACTGCGGCTGGGCGATTCCGTGGCCCTGGAGCAGGCCGCTGCGCGTCTGGGATATGACGTTTTACGGGAAAAATACTTCCAGTACCTTTTCGCCCAGCAGTGGAAGGGCCTGCGGGCGCATGCCGCGGATCGGGGGGTGTCCATGCTTGGCGACGTGCCCATTTATGTAAGCATGGACAGCTGCGACGTGTGGGACAACAGGGAACTCTTCACGCTGGACGACGAGGGCCTGCCCATATTCTGCGCTGGAGCCCCCCCGGATTATTTCAGTGAGACCGGTCAAATGTGGGGCAATCCTGTCTATGACTGGGGGTATCAGGAAAAAAAAGGATACACGTGGTGGATTGCCCGACTCCGGCACGAAGGAAGCCGCTTCGACACGGTGCGGCTCGACCATTTCCGGGGCTTCTGCGCGTTCTGGCAGGTGCCATCCTGCGAACCCACGGCGGAAAACGGCGTCTGGATACCGGGTCCGGGGGAGAAGCTTTTCCGCTCTGTGCGCGAACAGGTTCCGGGCCTGTCCATTGTGGCCGAGGACTTGGGAGTTATCACCCCGGACGTGACCGCGCTCATGGACCAGTTCGGATTCCCGGGCATGAAGGTGCTGCAGTTTGCTTTTGGTCCGGACATGGCGAGGAATGCCTACATCCCGCACAACATCGAGCCGAGAAGCGTGGTCTACACCGGAACCCACGACAACAATACGACCCGGGGATGGTTTTCCGAAGAACTGGACGCAGGGGGACGGGAGCGGCTGGAGGCATACTCGGGCCGGCCCGTGCAGGTCGAGAACGCGTCAGAGGTCCTGATCCGGCTGGGCCTGGGCAGCCCGGCCCACCTCTGCATCATTCCGGTGCAGGACTACCTCAATCTCGGCCTGGAAGCGCGCATGAATATACCGGGAGTGGCCACTGCCAACTGGGCATGGCGCATGCGAAAGGAGATGCTATCGGAAGAACTGGCCCAGCGCATGCTTTCGCTGGCCTCCATATACGGACGGGTCTGAGGTTCAGGTGAGTGGCATGTACGACTCCGGCAGGGCATCCTGTTCGCGGAGTCGGGCAAAAAAAAACCCTGCGCAGGCAGGGTTTTTTGTCGCGAAAAAAAGATGGGCTACACGCAGCCAGTGGGCTTGGGCAGACCAGCCATTTTACAAGCTCCCTTGCCGGGACCGGAGGGGAACAGTTCGTAGATCTGTTTCAGCTTGTAGCCAGTGGACTTGGACAGAATACGGACCATGGGAGCGATGCCGTTCTTCTTGTAGTAGTCCTGCAGGAAGTCCAGGATCTGCTGGTGAGCTTCGGTGATTTCGGCGATGCCCTCGCTGTCCTTGACGTACTCTACCCACTCGGGGGACCAATCTTCGAACTTCAGCAGGAAGCCGTCTTCATCGATTTCGAAAGATTTACCCTGGAATTCAATCTGTGCCATGCTCAATTCCTCCTTAGATGTTGTTCCTCAAAATTTTTCCTTCCGGAAAAAGAGTTTGCAATGGCCTTCCCTATGGTGAAGGCAGGTGTTTGTCAATGTGACGCACCCTGCTCACCTCGCTAGTCGACACTGAACAGCACGTAGCAAATTGAGGCTGAGACTTCAACCGGAAAGACGAGAATTCCTTGGGGGGGTCTGTCTCACTTGAAATCCCGGATAATTATCTGTTCTTTGCGCATCTTGCACCAGGACGGGCGGTCCTCGTCGTCAGGAACGGGCCGATGCCTGGGTGTGGCGACGTTGCAGGCGCGCTGTCCATCGATCACGCACATGCAAGGGCAGTCAGCGCATTTTGTCACGATATAGATCATCGATGCAGGCTCCGTGTGGGTTGAAAGCAGGACTAGACATCCGCCGGCAGTGGTATCTCATGGCAGTAGTCGTCCCATTCGGCGCAGGCCAGTTCCATGGGCTGTTCAAAGCTTGTCTGGCAATGAGCGCAAATCACAGAGATGTTCGGGTTGTTGCCGTAGGATGCACGCATGTCATGTTCGTCGTGCGTGTCCTGGGTGGCGTGTCCGCAATGCGGGCAGATGGTGGAGACGGTGAATTCCTTGCTCACGGCAGTCCTCCTTGTTGGAATTGCGGCCGGTTCCTTTCAGGCGCGTCTTGTACGTTAAAAGGTCGGGGCTGAATCGTCAAAGCTTAATCAGTGAAACATCCCGGTGCTGGAACGGCCCGCGCCTCTTTTGTCAGCAACTCACCCGGGACAGGGGCCGCTGCCTTGGGCGTTGCCAGGAGAAGGGCTGTGCGGGTGGCTTTGCGGCAGGTCGGATCATTGCCGGACGCTTTTGGGGAGAGGGTCCGGGCAGGAGGCGTCGGTGCTACAGGTAGGGCGAAAACAGCCAAAAGAAGGCATCGCGCAGGCGCACGGGCAAGGATCGGTTGTGCAGTTCTCGCCGGGTCACGGGTCGGCTTTTGGCCCTGACCTCCTCGAAGTGCCGCTCAAGCCGTGCGGCCACGCAGAGGTCCAGCACCTCCAGAGTCAATTCGAAGTTCAGGCGCAGACTGCGGTTGTCCAGGTTGGCCGATCCGAGGTGCACGTAGCATCCGTCCACGAGTATCAGCTTGGTGTGACAGAAGGGGGCAGGTTGATAGGAGACGGAGATGCCCACCCGCAACAGGTGGTCCAGGATATGTCGGGCGGCCCAGTGCACGAAAGGCAGGTTGTTGCGTCCAGGGAGAATGATCTGAACATCCACTCCCCGGTAGCGGGCTGACTGCAGGGCGGTCAGGAATGACGGCGGGGGGACGAAATAAGGGGTCATGATTTTGATGGAGGATGATGCGGCGGAGACGATGCCGGTCAGCAGCGTTTTGAGAGGCTCATGGGGGCAATCCGGGCCGTCGATGACTGTCCTGCACAGACAATCTTCCATCATGGGTTCAGGGGCCATGGGCGCGGGGGTGAGGCGCTCCTGGGTGGCGAAGAGCCAGTCTTCGACAAAAGCTTCCTGCAACTGCCCGACAACAGGCCCGCGGAGGAAGAAGTGCAGGTCCGACACGGGCCAGAAACTTTTTGCCCGCAGCACATGCTGCTGGCTGATGTTCATGCCGCCGGTAAAGCCGAGCTTGCCATCCACCACCAGGATTTTGCGGTGGTTGCGGAGGTTGATGTGCAGTTCAGGGGGAAAAAAACGAAAGGGGATGAAAAGGGCCGAGGCCACCCCGTTTTTATGCAGCGCGCGAGAAACCCACGGCCAGGAATACTTTTCACCGAGGCCATCGACCAACACCCGAACGTCCACTCCGCGCCGTACGGCCCGGGTCAGCACATCGATAAACTGTCTGCCCAGGCTGTCCGTGGCCATGATGTAGGTCGCCAGGTATATGCTTTGTCGCGCGCCCTCCATGGCCTGGAGCATGCGCGGGTATGCCTCGTCCCCGTTGAAAAGCGGTTCGACACAGTTGCCACCAATGAGCTCCGTACCAAGGACATTGCGTCCGACCCGCTCCAGGACCCTGAAGGGTTGCGGTATCAGGGGGAAGCTGACGGAATCAGCCTCTGCAGGCAGGATCTGGTCTGAGTCCACGTCAGATCGGGAATGGACCGCGCGGCGCATGCGGAAGGCGCTGCGGCGGACCCGGTTCACGCCGAAAAGGATGTAGAGGACCGGTCCGGCCACCGGAAACGTCAGGCAGACCGCAACCCACCCCAGGGCAGAGCGGGAATCACTCTTGCGCAGAAGGGCGTGGGAGGCCGCGCCCAGGGCCAGGGCTGTGGCCAGGAGGAGGCCGATCCAGTTCAGGAGCTGCATGACCGTTCACCCTGGGGATGCTGGTCCGGCCCATGGCCGAAGGTCATTTTTTCTGGTCCTTGTCCCGCCGCCGGCTTGCTGGAGTCGTGCATTCCACCGGGTCGCCCAGGCAGGAGTTGAAGATGTCCAGGATGGCCTTGTCCAGATAGGCCTCTTCCTTGTAAGTCAGGAAGGCAGAGTTGAAGGCCTTGGTCACGGCCGTGATCTTGCGGTAAGCCTGATCCAGCCCTTCGCAGTAGGCCTTCAGAGAGGCCATGGTCGTCTGCCATGCATCTGCCTTGGCGTTTTCGAAAGGGGTGTGGAGCACGATTTCTTCCAAGGTTTCGATCTCTTCCATGATCCCGTCCTTGGCATTGACGATGTGCATGAGGTGCGTGTTCAGGTAATGGCACATTCCGCCGGCTGCGTTGCGGAGCACGCGGTTGCTCTGGTCTTCCAGGGCTTGGGTGATGTTGTGGGCAATGCCTTCGTAATAGAGGAGATACCCCGCGTCGTCAGTCTTGGCCCGGGCCGTGATGGCCACCTCGATGGATCGGCCGTCCTTGAGACGGAAACGGACATGTTTGTCCGTGACAAACCCCTCTTCGTTGATCTGGGCCAGCAGGTCGGCCCGTTCGGACAGGTTCTCGTAGAAATGCCTCAGGTTGGACGCCAGGGCCTCCTCGCGGCTGGAGAATCCGAGCATCTGGATGCCGGCGTCGTTGATGTCGATAAACGTGCCATCCGGGGTCACGGAGTAGGCCATGTCCTTGGTGCTGTGGAAGAAGTCACGGTATTTCTCCTCACTGCGGGTCAGGGCGTCGAGGGCCTCTTTTTGTTCGGTGATGTCCCGGATGACGTGATCGATGCGGCGAATGGACCTTGCCGTACAGTACACCAGATGTCCCTCGTCGTGGACCCATTTGATCTTCCCGTTGCCGGTGATGATCCGGTACTGCATCTCTCCAAATTCTTCCTCCACCAAGGATTGGTAGAATTCTCGCACGTTTTCGCGGTCTTCAGGGTGTACGAAATGCATGAGCTGCATCTGGCCGGCGGTGAAGGCCCGGCGTGGGATGCCATACAGGGCTTCAGCCGCCGGATTGATGGCCAGGATGGAATCGTCCGTGACCGCCAAAGAGACGACCACATCGTTCATGGAATGGAGGATGCTCTCCAGCCGGTCCTTGACCCGTTGCAGTTCGAGCCGGGTCTGACGGCGTTCGGTGATGTCCGTAATGGCGGCAAGAATCGCCGGGGTCCCTCCACAATCGATCACGGTCAGTTTCATTTCCAGGATCGCGGCGTCTTTCTTGCCGGGACGAAGCATGGAAAATTCGATGCGGTCCGCGAGTTCGGACGTGTAGAGCTTGTCCACGCAATGACGGGCCACACGTTCCCGGTCATCCTCGGTCACCAGCGTCTCGAAGGGCTGACCGAGGATCTTCTCGGACGTCAGATCCGCGATAGCGCAGAATGCATCGTTGGCAAAGACGATGCTGCCTTCTCTGATGATGACCACGCCATCATTGATGTGTTTGACCACACCTTTGTAGTCGATGCTTTCCCTGCAAACACTGAGCAGGTTCGCATCGTCGAAACTTGATCCCCGCATAGTTCGTAGCTCCAGTTTCGTGGGCCGTAAAAGAATGGGGCCGGACCGCACGTATTGTTTTCCTGATATGCATTTTGCCCCGGATTGGGCCAGGATTTTTTTTGGCGGCCACGGATGTGCCCCGATCTGGGGCGCCCCTGTCGCCAGGACCCGGGGCAAAATCCATGGTGCCTGAACGGGTTCGCGTCAATCCTGTTTTCTGTGTTGATCTGCTGTGGGTCTGGCTATTTACGCGATCCACATATGTTTGTAAGGTGGATGTCAATCTCCCGACGGGCAAGCAACCGCGCAGGGAAAACCGAACGCATGAGATTCCCATGACCAGAAAAATCCTTTTTGCCGTGCTTCTTGTGGCCATCATTGCAGGGAGCCTGGCCGGGATCAAGACCTTGCAGATCAGGAAAATGATCGCCAGAGGCGAGTCCGCGGTCATCCCGCCGGCAGTCGTTTCAGTGGCCAACGCCACGGCCGGTGCGTGGGAGACCCTTCTGCCGGCCATCGGTTCCGTCACGGCCGTGCAGGGGGTGACCCTGACCGCGGAGGTGCCGGGGCAGGTTGAACGTATCTCCTTTGATTCAGGTGACAGGGTCCTCGCCGGCGACGTCCTGGTGCAGTTGGACACGAGCCAGGAAACGGCACAGCTGCGGGCCCTGGAGGCCAGCACGAATCTGGCCAGTCTCAACTTGAAGAGGATGGGTTCCCTGCTGAGTCAGCAGACCACGGCCAAGGCAGAATATGATACGGCCCTGGCCAGGCATCAGCAGCTTGTGGCCGAAATGGACGCCTTGCGCGCCCTGATCGCCAAGAAGACAGTGCGCGCTCCCTTCGCTGGGACCTTGGGCATCAGGCGGGTCAATCTGGGACAGAACCTGGGCGAGACCGACCCCATCGCCACACTGCAGCGCTTGGATGTGGTGCATGTGGAGTTCGTTCTTCCCCAGCAGCAGGTGCCGCTGGCGAAAGTCGGCAATGTCGTGCGCGTGACCACCGACGCCCTGCCCGGATCGGTGCTCGAAGGCCGACTGAAGGCTATCGAGCCCCTGGCCGACAGTGCCAGCCGTTCCGTAAGCATGCAGGCGGTGCTGGGGAATCCCAGGGAACTGCTGCGGCCAGGCATGTTCGTCAACGTCGACGTGGTCCTGCCGGAAAAGCGCGACGTTGTGGTCCTTCCGGCGACGGCCGTGCTTTCCGCGGCCTATGGCAATTCGGTGTTCCTGGTCGAGGCGGCCAACGCCACCGACCCCGCGGCCGGGCTGGTGCTCCGCCAGCAGTTCGTCAAACTGGGCGAGCGGCGGGGGGATTTTGTGGCCGTCGAGAGCGGCGTGAGCCCTGGGCATACGGTGGTCAGCACGGGCGTGTTCAAGTATCGCCATGGTCAGCCCGTGGTCATCGACAATACCCTGACTCCGGAATTCCAGCTCGCGCCCAGGCCGGAAAATTCCTGACCCGCGTGCCAGATTCACCATGAAATTCACCGACATCTTCATTCGCCGTCCTGTTCTGGCCCTGGTCATCAACCTGCTCATTGTCATTGCCGGGCTGCAGGCAGCGGTCAACCTCTCGGTCCGACAGTATCCGCGCAGCGACAACGCCATGGTTACCGTGACCACGACCTATGTCGGCGCCAGCGCCGAACTGGTGCGCGGGTTCATAACCACACCCCTGGAACGGGTCATCGCCGCGGCCGACGGCATCGACTACATCCAGTCCGAAAGCGCCCAGAGTCTGTCCACCATCAAGGTGCGCCTGAAGATCAACTACGATCCCATCAAGGCCCTGTCCGAGATCAGTGCCAAGGTCGACCAGGCCAGGGGCGATCTCCCCCCCGAGGCCGAGGTGCCCATCATCAACGTCGAATCGGCGGACAGCCAGTTCGCTTCGGCCTACCTGAGTTTCTCCTCGACCGAGCTGGAGCAGAATCAGATCACGGACTACCTCATGCGCGTGGTCCAGCCTCGCCTCTCCACCCTGGAGGGGGTGCAGCGGGCCGATATTCTCGGCGCGCGGACCTTCGCCATGCGCATCTGGCTCAAACCCGACCGCATGGCGGCCCTGAACGTCTCACCGGCGGCAGTGCGCGAGGCCCTGGCCGCCAACAACTACCTCTCGGCCCTGGGCCAGACCAAAGGCGGACTGATCCAGATCAACCTCACGGCGGACACGGATCTGCGCACGGTGGAGGAGTTCAAGCGCCTCGCCGTGCGTGAGGAAAACGGGGCCGTGGTCCGGCTGGCCGACATCGCCGACGTGGCCCTGGGAGCAGAGGATTACGGCGCGGAAGTGCGTTTCACCGGCAAGACGGCCGTGTTCATCGGGGTCTGGCCCCTGCCCAACGCCAACTCCATCGATGTCATCAAGCTGGTGCGGGAGGAAATGGAGGCCATCCAGAAATCCTTGCCTTCGGGCATGGACGCCCGCATCGCCTACGACGCCACGGAGTACATCAACAGCGCCATCCGCGAGGTTTTGAAAACCCTGGGCGACACGCTGGTCATTGTGGTCATCATCATCTTTTTATTCATGGGGTCGCTGCGGGCCGTGGCCATTCCGGTCATCGCCATCCCCCTGTCCCTGGTCGGGGCGGTGTTCCTCATGCAGGTTTTCGGCTTCACCGTGAACCTGCTCACCCTGCTGGCCGTGGTCCTGTCCGTCGGGCTGGTGGTGGATGACGCCATCGTCGTGGTCGAGAATGTGGGGCGGCATCTGACCCATGGAAAATCTCCGCTGGACGCGGCCATCCTCGGGGCGCGGGAATTGATCGGGCCGCTCATCGCCATGACCGTGACCCTGGCCGCGGTCTACGCCCCCATCGGCCTGCAGGGGGGGCTGACGGGCTCCCTTTTCCGCGAGTTCGCCTTCACCCTGGCCGGAGCCGTGACCATTTCCGGCATCGTGGCCCTGACCCTGTCTCCGGTCATGTCGGCCAAGATGCTCAAGCCCGGCCTGGAGGAACAGGGTCTGGCCGGACGCATTGCGCGGGACTTCGGCCGCCTGCGGCGTTTCTACGGCCGCATCCTGGATGGGACGCTGGATGCCCGCCCGGCCATCTATCTGATCTGGATCGTCATCAGCGCCCTGTCAGTGCCCATGTTCATGATGTCAGCCACGGAACTGGCCCCGTCCGAGGACGAAGGCGTCATCTTCGGCATTCTCGACGCCTCGGCCGATTCGACCCTGGATCAGACCCGCGTGTACGCCGAGGCGGCGAACCAGGTGTTCTTGAACGTGCCCGAAGCGCAGTTCACCTTCCAGGTCACCTTCCCGTCCAGCGGATTTTGCGGGCTTGTCATCGCACCCTGGGAACAGCGGGACCGGACCGTGGCCGAGATCCTGCCCGAGACCCAGGTTGGCCTTGCCGCCATCCCGGGCATCCAGATGTTCCCGGTCACGCCCCCGGCCCTGCCCGGAGGCGGGGACTTTCCTGTGGAGTTCATCATCGCGTCCACGGCCGAGCAGGACCAGATCCTGGAATTCGCCCGCCAGATCCAGGCCAGGGCCATGCAGAGCGGTATGTTCGCATTTCCGCCCCTCATAGACGTCAAGATCGATCAGCCCCGGGCCGAATTGGTCATCGATCGGGACAAGGTGGCGGCCATGAATCTGAACCTGGCCTCCGTGGGTGGAGACGTGGCGGCCATGGTCGGCGGCAACTACGTCAACCGCTTCAACATCGACGGCCGCAGCTACAAGGTGGTGCCGCAGATTCAGCGCATGGACCGGCTGACGCCGGACCAGCTGCGGAACATCCATATTCGGGGTCCCCAGGGCAAACTCGTGCCCCTGTCGTCCATCGCCCACGTCGAGCTGTCCACCGTGGCCAGATCCCTGAACCGCTTTCAGCAGCTCAACGCAGTCAAGATCAGCGGTGTGGCCATCCGGCCTCTGGATGAGGCCCTGCGCTTCCTCGAAGACGAGGCGGTCAAGATCCTGCCCAAAGGCTTCGTGCTCGACTACACGGGGGATTCCCGCCAGCTGCGGACCGAGGGAAACAAGTTTCTGCCGGCCTTCGGTCTGGCCGTGGTCCTCATCTTTCTGGTCCTGGCTGCGCAGTTCAACAGCTTCCGCGACCCCTTCGTCATCTTGGCCGGTTCCGTGCCCTTGGCTGTTTTTGGGGCGCTCATTTTCACCTTCCTGAAAATGCCGGACCCCAACGTGGCCTTCTGGACCGCGGGCTGGACCACGACCATGAACATCTACTCCCAGGTCGGGCTGGTCACCCTGGTCGGGCTGGTGTCCAAGAACGGCATTCTCATCGTGGAGTTCGCCAACCAGTTGCAAAAGTTGGGGCGTTCCAAGCGTGAGGCTGTGCACGAGGCGGCCATGACGCGCCTGCGGCCTATCCTCATGACCACAGGCGCAACCATTGCCGGGCATTTTCCCCTGACCCTGGTCACCGGCGCGGGAGCCGCGGCCCGCAACTCCATCGGCCTGGTCCTGGTCGGGGGCATGGCGGCGGGCACTCTCTTCACCCTTTTCGTCATCCCGTCCATCTACATGCTGGTGGCCAGGGACCATTCCCTGGACCGCGAAAAGGACGAGATCGGCCGCGACCTTGAAGGTGAGGATTCCCTGGTGGGGTAGAATTATGGATTCTGGCCCTGGGCTGGGCCGCATGGGGGGCGTTGCACAGCCTGCTCATCAGTCCGCCTTGGATGGCTGTCTTTTCCCGGCATTTGCCCCGGGCCTGCCCCTACTATCGGCTGGCGTATAATGGCCTGGCCGCGGCGACGCTCCTCCCGCTTCTTTTTTTCAAGCACAGCCTGGCCGGCGAGGTCCTGCTGGCCTGGGCTGGTCCCCTGGCCCTGGTGCGCTGGGGCCTGCTGCTTGCGGCTGCATGGCTGGCCTGGGCAGGGGCCAGGGAGTACGACCTCGGCTGGGTCAGCGGTCTTGCGCAGCTCCGTTCGGGCTGCACGTATGCCAGCGGTCCCTATGCCGCGGAGTTGCGCACCACCGGCATCCTGCGCCACGTACGCCATCCCTGGTACGGGAGCGCCCTGCTGCTGCTGTGGGCCCATACCCGGGAATTCGACGCCGCAAATCTGGTCACCAGCGCCGTCCTCACCCTCTATGTTCTGGTCGGGGCGCGCCTGGAGGAGCAAAAGCTCATCCGCGTCCACGGTCAGGAGTATCATGAGTACCGGGCCCGTACCCCCATGTTCTTCCCCCGTCCCCGTTTCAAGGACTTGCTGCGCTGACGCTGGACAAGAATGTGTCAAGGGCAGGTTGCCGGTCAGCCAAGGAAGCTTTTCACGCCGGTGAAAACGATCTGGGCCGCCATGGCCGAGAGGACCAGGCCCGTGATCTTGGTCATGATGGACAACCCGACGGATCCCAGGACTCGCTTGAGGACACGGGACGACCGCAGGAGGATGCCCACGCACAGGCATGAACAGACCAGGGCAGCGGCCCCGACTATGCGTTCCGTGGCCCCCCCCAGTTCAGCGCCGAGGATGAGCAGGGTGCCGATGGAGGCCGGGCCCACGGTGATGGGAATGGCCAGGGGAACCACGGCGAAATCCACGTCCGGAGCCACGTCATGGCTGGAGCGGTTGCCCCCGACCAGGGAAACGGCGGACAGGAAAAGAAGGCTGCCCGCTCCGATGCGGAATCCGTCCAGGGTGATGCCCAGGGTGGAGAAAATGGGATTTCCGGCAAAATAGAGGATCAGGCTGATGACGGTCACGGACAGGGTAGTGCGGATGGCCACCCGGCGCTGCTCGGTCTTGGTCATGTGCTCGGTCATGGACAGGAACACGCTGAGCACGAAGAATGGGGTCAACAGAAAAAAAAGTTTTATAAACAGGCTGATGAACAGATTGGTCATGGTTGTTTCCTGGAAAGATTCCGTGTTGTTCGGACCAGGCAGATGCCGGTCCGAGCCGTCCTTATGGGCAGATGCAGCGAAAGGCAAGAATGAAGAGAAGACCCATGCGCGAGGATGAAATCATCTGCGCGTCGCCAGGAGGATGCCACCCAGAATGCAGATGCCGCTGAGCAGGTGGAGAATGTTCATGGGTTCATTCAGGAAGAGGAAGGCCGCCGTGCCGCTGAAGAGGGGCAGACTGTAGTAGATGAGCCCGGCCAGGGATGGGCCGATGACGGCCACGGCCATGTTCCACATGGCAAAGGCGGCCAGGGATGCGCCCAGACCGATGTACAGGATGGCTCCCGCTGCGCCGAGGGTGATCCGGGGCAGGCCGGTCATGGAGATTTCCCACCCGGCCCAGGGCAGCAGAAAGACGATGCCGACCCCGAACAGGGTGAGCAGAAAAACGGGCTGGCTCAGGGGCTGCCTGAATCTGCGCACCAGGATGCTGTAGGCGGCGAAGGTGACTGCGGCCAGGCTCATCCACAGATCGCCGATGGTCACTTCCAGGCTAAAGAGGCGGGTCGGATCCCCGCCGGTGATCAGGAGGAGCACCCCGCCCAGGGCCGTGCCCAGGCCCAGGATCTTGCCCATGGTCAGCCGTTCCGCCAGGAAGATGCGGGCCAGGAGGATGATGAAGACCGGGGTGGACGTGGCGATGAGGGACAGGTTCAGGGCGCTGCTGGTCTGGGCCGCCTTGTACAGGAGGGTATTGAACACGGAGACGCCCAGGACGGCCATGGGGATCATGGCCGGCAAGCTTCGCCGGATGGCGGCACGCTCTTTCCATGCCGCCCAGCAGGCAAAGGGCAGAAGGCCGGCAAAGGCCGTGGCCCAGCGCAGGAGGGCCAGGGTGGCGGGTTCGATGCTCTGGTTCAGGCCGCGGGCCAGGATGAAGTTTCCGGACCAGATGACGGTCGCGCCCAGGGCGAAAAGGACACCGCGGACAGTCTTGGAAGAGGTTGTGTCGTGCATGAGCTTGGAAAGAGGGAGTGCTGTTCTGGACAAAAACCAACTCCCCCGAGTCTGAGGGAACTCGGGGGAGTTGTCTAGGACTTCCGTGCCAGGGTGAATGAAAGGTTACTGCTGGGCCGGGGCTGCGTTGCTGTAGCTTTGGCCGTAGCGCTTTCCGTCGCCCATCATGGGGCAATCCGGACAGCCCTTCATGCCATGCCGCATGCCTCCTCCGCCCGTGGTGGGACAGCCCATGCCCGCACCCATGTCCCTGCCACCCATGGGCACGATGCCTTCCGCCGCCATTTTCCTGTGCAGATTGACCCGCTCTGCGTACAACCTGCCGCGGAGCTCGTTGATTTGACTGGTCAGGGCCTCGACCTTTTTGTCATCCGTCCTTTCTCCGAAGAGTTCGGCATTGAGCTCGGATTCCTTGGCAAAGATATGCTTTCTCAGATCCGCCGTGGTGGTTGCGAAATCCTCGTGCAGCTTCTGCATGCTGGCCTGTTTTTCCGGGGTCAGGGCCCCCATGCCGTGGCCCATCATGCCGTGCCCACGTGCGCTGGCCAGGCTGGTGACGGCGATGACAAAGGCCAGGGTCAGAGCCAGAGTGAGGGTGGTGCTGTACGTTTTCATGAGTGTTCTCCTTTCAATGGTTGATGTGTGACCTGTCGCGCCACGGTTCCACATATGCGTTCCTTTGTGTCGTGCTTGAGCACAACTTCTGCAAAGCAAAGCCTGGACCAAAGAGAAAATTTAAACGTATTATATTGATATTATATTTTTTTGGGTCATGACTAGAACAGCGGGTTTGTCCTGATGATTTTGAGCAGGACTTTATAGATGTTCTGGCCCCTATTGTTAAATCGAAATTCGCATTCTTTCAAATGCAAGAAAAAGGTTACCTTGCT
>JAAYCS010000208.1 GCA_012729655.1 Desulfovibrionales bacterium
AAACTACATTGATGCCGAGCGGATTTTTGCCCAGCTTGTCGATTCGGGAGTTGAGAGCCAACAGATCATCTTTCGCCTGGTGGACCTCAATTTGAAGCTCAACAATCCGGACAAGGCCCTTTCGCATTTGCTGGAGTATCAGGAAGACGAGGCGTTGACCCTGGAAGCCGCCAACCTTTTCCTCACTCAGGGATTTTACGATCATGCAGCTCAACTGCTCGACCCGCTGGCCCAGGAGAATCCCGTACCTCTGAACGCACTCTATTACCTGGCCATTCTGGAATACGAGGGTCGAAACGAACCCGACAAGGCACTCAACTACCTGGGGTCAATCCCCGCAGGTCATCCCCACCATGAACGCAGTCTGGTCTTCCGCATCCATCTCCTCTATCAGGGAGGACAGAAGGACGAGGCGAAACAGTTGTGTCTTTCGGCCACGACCATGTTTCCCCGGCAGCCGGAATTCCGGATAGTTCTGGCCGAGATTTACGAACGGGAAGGGAACCATCAGGCCAGTCTGGACCTCCTGCTCAAAGCCAATGCGGAGTGGCCCCAGAACATGACCATCCTCTACCGTTTGGGTCTGCTCTATGATCGCATGAAAGACCAGGACCAGGCCATGGTCATCATGGAAAAAGTCATCGCCCAGAATCCCGAGCACGCCGAAGCCCTCAACTACCTGGGCTATACGCTGGCGGAGCTGGGCCGTGACCTGGAACGTGCCGAAATCCTGGTCAAAAACGCCCTGAAAACCAAACCCGACAACGGGTATTTCATCGATTCCCTGGCCTGGGTCTATCTCAAGCAAGGCCGCACGCGTCTCGCCTGGCAGGAGATCAAGCAGGCCGTGAACTTTGTCGACAATGACCCGATTATCTGGGAACACTACGGGGACATCGCCCGTGCCCTTGGCTTCAACGGAGAAGCCCACAAGGGGTACACCAAGGCACTGGAGCTCCAGGGAGAAAATGCCGAAGCCGTGAAAATCAAGATCAACAAGCTGGGATTCCGCCGATGATTCATGGAGCATTCTCCGTTATTCTGACCGCATTCCTGTTCCTGGTCGGTTGCGCCCCGAAAATACAGCTGCACAGCCCAGAGACTGTCGCCCACGTATGGTCGGCCCTGCATCCACAGGAAAGGAAGGATGAACGTATCACGGCCCACTTTTCCCTGCAGGTGGAGACCAAGGAGAGGACAGGCAGGTTGGTCGGGCAGCTGTGGGGATTTTCATCCTCGGTCCTCCGACTGGATCTCGCTTCCGGCACCGGAGCGTCGGTGGCCATGATCCGGGAGACTCCGGAGCTCTGGACAGCATATATCCCCTCGGAAAACAAGGCCTACCGCCATGCCAACGCGCAGGTTGGACTGGCCCTTTTCCAGATCCCTGTGCCATTCAACTCCAAGCAAATAAGCAATCTCATCATCGGAAACCTCGATGCTGTGCTGGGCCAGACATACACATCTGTGCACGGGACCCGGGACGGCAGGATACGATTCAACTTTGCTGCAGGGGATATTTCTGCTGTTGAAGCCAGCGAAGACCTTGAATCCCTGGTTCTGCACGGTCAGAAAGGGTGGACCCTCGTTTGTGAAAAACCCTACGAGTCCCAGGCCTTTGCCGGGCACAGACTGTTTGAAAAATTCACCTTTTCCTCCCCTGAGGAAGGCAAGGCCGTGCTCCGGGTCAAATCGCTGGAGCCAGGGGGGGAATGGCAATTCTCGGATCTGGATCTGAATCTGCCCCACGACGTCCAATGGATGCGCATTATCTCAGGTCCTCACTACAACTGACCACAAAACCAGGGGATGAACATGCTGCAAAATGCACTGAAGCCAGTTCTCAACGGATTCAAGCTGATGGCCAGCGAGGCCAAATGGGTTGTCATCAAATGCCTCCGTTCCTGGGAGATCCGACAGCTGCGCAAACGCCTGGGCGAGGAACTCCAGACCCTGGGCAAGGCGTTCGCCGATGCACAAAGCAGGGCCGAACTCTTTGATCCCACGACAAGCGACAACGATCTTATCCTGAAACAGATCAGCTTCCTGCAGCAAGAAATCGATCATCTGGAAAAGGAACTCGCCGCCACCAGGGCGGAATATGTCCACAATCGCTCGGGCGACAGCGAGGCGTGAAACCATGGGAGTCATCATCTTCGGTGCCGACCATGCCGGATTGGGCCTCAAACGCATCCTCATGGACCATGTGTCCGGACAATTCGAAGTCGTGGACGCAGGCACCCATTCCCAAGAAAGCTGCGACTATCCCCGCATCGCTGAGAAACTCGTCGCCGAAGTGCTGTCCCGCAACAGCAGAGGCGTCCTCATCTGCGGCTCAGGAATTGGGATGTCCATGGCAGCCAACCGTTTTGCAGGCATCCGCGCCGCCCTGTGCACCAATGAATATATGGCCCGCATGAGCCGCATGCACAACAACGCCAACGTACTGTGCCTGGGCGAGCGCATCATCGGTGTGGATTTGGCCAAGGCCATCCTGGACGCCTTCCTGACCGCTGAGTTCCAGGAAGGCCGCCATCAGCGCCGGGTGGACCTCATGGACTCGCTGCTCCCCGTCACACATCAACCCTAGCGCCTTCAATTCTGTCATACTGCGAGAATCACCATGACCACTACTGCTTCCTCTCTCGACCAAAAATCGGTTCACGTCATCAAGGGTCTGATCATGGACACTGTCCGGGCCGCCAACTCCGGTCATCCCGGAGGAGCCATGTCCTCGGCCGACTTCGCCTATGTCCTGTTCAAAGATTTTCTGAACTTCGATCCGGCTGACTCCAAATGGTTCAAGCGGGACCGTTTTGTGCTTTCCGCAGGTCACGAATCCGCCCTGCTGTATGTCCTGCTGACCATGCGCGGCATCCTGACCTTCGACGACCTGAAGGCCTTCCGCCAGTTCGGCAGCAAGACCCCAGGCCACCCTGAGCAGGACATGACCGATGGAGTGGAGGCCACCACAGGCCCCCTGGGCCAGGGCTTTGCCATGGCCGGCGGCATGGCTGCAGCAGAAAGCTTCCTGTCCGCTTACCTGGATGACGCCACAGCCGGACATTTCACCTATGTCCTGGCCTCGGACGGAGACATCCAGGAGCCCATCTGTCTGGGCAGTGCAGCCCTTTTTGGGCAATGGGGGCTGGGCAGGCTTATCGTGTACTATGACAGCAACAAGATCCAGCTGGCCGGTCCCACCTGTCGGGTCGACAATGTCAACCACAGGGCACTTTTCGAAAGCATGCACTGGCACGTGCTGGAGATCGACGGGCATGATCACGAACAGATCCGGGCAGCCATCAAAGCTGCACACGCCGAGACAGGCAGACCCACGCTGATCATCGGGCACACAACCATGGCCAAGGGTGCAGCCACCCTGGAAGGCAGCGAAGCCACCCACGGTTCGCCCTTGCCTCCCGAGGAAATCCTGGCCACCAAGACCAAACTGGGGCTGCCGGACCAGGGATTCTACCTGCCTGAGGACGTGATCCGCCATTTTCAGGGCCGCTTTGCCTCCTTGAGCGCGGCTCGTGCGTCCTGGGATCAGGCCCTGGCCGCCCGGCTGGCCGATCCTGTCTTCGCAGCCAGGTGGAAAAACGCCACGCAGCCGGTCTGCGAGCGCAGCCTGACCTGGCCCGGGTTCGAGACCGGGTCCGGCGTGGCCACACGCAAGGCCTTCGGCGCCTGCCTGAACGCCATGATGGAGCAGCTGCCGACCCTCATGGGCGGCTCGGCCGACCTCGACCCGTCCAACCAGACCGTCAAATTCCGCGAGGCAGCCGGGGTCTTCAACGCCCAGACCAATCCCCTGGGCCGCAATCTCTGCTTCGGCGTGCGTGAGTTTCCCATGGGCGCCATCCTGAACGGCCTGGCCCTGCATGGCGGCATCGTGCCCTTCGGCGCGACCTTCCTCGTCTTCTCGGACTACGAACGCAACGCAATCCGCATGTCGGCCCTGCAGCATCTGCCGGTCCTGCACGTCTTCACCCACGACTCCTTCTTCGTCGGCGAGGACGGCCCGACCCATCAGCCCATCGAACACGTCAGCTCCCTGCGTCTCATCCCGAACCTCCTTGTTCTGCGTCCGGCCGACGCCCGGGAGAGCGCTGCCTGCATGGCCGTGGCCCTGAAGCAGAAGTCCAGGCCTTCGGTGCTCGTGTTCACCAGGCAGGGACTGCCCGTGCTTGATCTGCCGCAACCCCTGGAGGCGCACGTAGCCAAAGGCGCTTATGTGGTCCGCGACCCCGAAGACGGAGCCCCGGAGATGCTTCTCCTGGCCTCTGGCTCTGAGGTGCATTTGGCCCTGGAGGCTGCCAAGGCCATGCCGGAGAGAAAAATCCGCGTCGTGTCCGTGCCCAGCATGGAGCTCTTCGACGAGCAAAGTGCTGAATACCGCGATTCCGTCCTGCCCCGGACCATTGTACAGCGCGTGGCCATCGAGGCCGGACGCAGCGACATCTGGTACAAATACGTCGGCCTGGACGGCAAAGTCTGGGGCATCGACCATTTCGGCGCGTCGGCGCCGGCCGCTGTGCTCAAGGAAAAATACGGATTCACCTCGGCCAACCTGATCAATTTCATCAAGGGGTAGTATGGAAGCTCCACAACGCAATCTGGCCTTGGATCTGGTCCGGGTCACGGAAGCAGCGGCCCTGGCTTCGGCACGCTGGCTGGGCAAGGGGGCCAAGAACGAAGGGGACGGTGCAGCCGTGGACGCCATGCGCCTGTCCTTCAACACCCTGGATATCGATGGACGTATCGTGATTGGCGAAGGGGAAAAGGACGAGGCCCCCATGCTCTACAACGGCGAACGGGTGGGCACGGGCCGGGGAGCGGCCGTGGACGTGGCCGTCGATCCGGTGGAGGGAACAAATCTCCTGGCCTACGGACGGCCCAACGCCATCGCCGTGGTTGGGCTGGCCCCGGCCGGGACCATGTTCAACCCAGGGCCCAGCTATTACATGAAAAAACTGGTTGTTCCCGCACCAGCAAGGGGCGTGGTGGATATCAATGCGCCTGTGGCCCACAATCTGAAGGCCACAGCCACGGCCTTGGGCAAGAAGGTCGAGGATCTGGTTGTCTTTGTGCTGGACAAAACCCGGCACAAGGATCTCATCGCGCAGATCCGCGTCGCCGGGGCGCGCATCCAGCTGCACACAGATGGCGACGTGGCCGGGGCTCTCATGGCCGTGGACCCTTCCTCATCCGTGGATATGATGCTGGGCACTGGCGGAACCCCGGAGGGAGTTCTCGCGGCCTGCGCCATCAAGGCTTTGGGTGGGGAGATCCTGGCCAAGTTCGATCCGCAGTCAGACGAAGAACGCAAACGGGTGCTCGATTTTGGCCTGGATCTGGATGAGGTGCTGAGTACGGACACCCTGGTCCGAGATGAAAACGTCTTTTTCGCGGCCACGGGCATCTCCGGGGGCACCTTCCTGGGGGGCGTCGAATACACCGGCACTGGAGCCACCACCCATTCCCTGGTCCTGCGGGGGAAGACCGGGACCATCCGCCGCATCACGTCCACCCACCAATGGAACAAACTGTTGCGTTTCTCCTCCATCAAGTACTGATCCCCAGCAGAATCCCACAAAAGCGCCTCGACCCAGGCATATGGGCGGAGGCGTTTTTGTTTCCAAAGCCTGCGGCGCACCCTGCCATCGCTGGGCACAGGTCCGGCATTGTGGACCAGCCAACGCTTGCACCAGACCGTTCTCCAAACCCGCCACGTCAGAAATGCCCGAAACACCGCCCTGCATTTCGCTGATCAGCGCGCAACAAAACCAATGGCAACGCAGGCAACAACAAAATCAGCCTGTCATGAAAATACCGCGTTCGCTGATGAGGCCTCAGACAGCGGCTGCATTACCCCGTAAGCGCTCACCTGTCCGCATCTATCCATAAATTTTTCATGTGAGATAATGGGCCTCCAATTCAAGGAGGTCTTCATGAAATCTCAATTTGCACAGAATCACGCGGCACGCTGGATGGCGCATG
>JAAYCS010000209.1 GCA_012729655.1 Desulfovibrionales bacterium
AGGGGCCACACCCGACTCCATTCCGAACTCGGAAGTTAAGACCTCCAGCGCCAATGATACTGCCAGTCCACTGGTGGGAAAGTAGGTCGTCGCCAGGACTTTTTTTATTTCAGGATATATGATCCCCCTTCCCAACATCCTCTCCTCTGTTCTCTGTCTCCTCGCATTTCTGACCCATATTTTCGGTTTGCCTGCCAACTGGTTCATCCTGGGTATCTTCTTTCTATGGATGTGGATACATCCGGCGGCCCAGCCTGACACGCTGCTGCTCGTTCTTCTCGTTGTTGCGGCCGGAGTGGCGGAAGTTCTGGAATTCGTCCTGCAGTCCATGGCTTCTAAAAGATACGGGGCATCGAGTTCCGGGAACTGGGGGGCAATCCTGGGCGCCATTGCCGGAGCGATTCTGTTCGCACCCCTATTTTTCGGACTCGGGGCTGTTCTGGGCGCTGTGGCCGGCGCGTATGGCGGATGTCTGGCCGTGGAGCTTTTGTGGAAGAAGCGGGAGAAAGGCGTTGCGCATCAGGCCGCTGTCGGGGCCATGTTCGGCAAGATTCTGGGCTTGAGTCTGAAAATGGGTGTCGGAGTTCTGCTGATGGTGCAGGTCTTCACTGCGATCTGGAAAGGCTGACATGCTGCCCGGCTCGGGCGGGCATTCGGGTTTCCCTATTCTCCTGGCACGTATCCCTCATCCTCGGCCGGTCCCGGTTTGGCGGCTGCCGTTTTGGCCAGTACGTCGCAGCGTTCATTTTCCGGGTGCCCGGCATGGGCTTTGACCCAGTGAAAGGAAACGTCATGGTACGCAAGCAGGGGCATCAGCCGTTTCCACAGATCCTGGTTTTTGACAGGCTTTTTGCCTGCCGTTTTCCAGCCGTTGCGGATCCAGTTCTGTAACCATTTTTTTTCGATCGCGTCGCACACGTAGCGCGAATCCGTATGCACCTGGACCGCGCATGGCCTGGTCAGCTGCTCCAGGGCATGCAACACGCCCCGGATCTCCATGCGGTTATTGGTGGTTTCCCGGTAGCCCTGGGAGATCTCTTTGCGGGAATCATTCCACAACAGAATGGCGGACCAGCCTCCGGGGCCGGGATTGCCGAGGCTTGAGCCGTCCGTGTAGACAGTGACACGTGTTTGTGCGTTCGGGGTTGCCATGGATATGCCTGCGGGATGACCAGGTCGGCGTCCTTTCCTTGACCTCGGGGCGCGAGTCTTTTAGGTGCAGCAATTATGAATTGGGATTGGGAAAAACTACAAGAACGGCGTCAACGGCAGTCTGGCCCCATTCCTGGGCCGGATCTCGGGGATTTAAACGAGAAAGTCAAGCAGTTCAAACAGATGAATTTGCCGGGCTGGCGCGTGGTCGTGCTTGCCGCGCTGCTCATCTGGCTCGGGAGCGGCATTTACATTGTCGAGCCCGATGAGCTGGGCGTGGTCAGGCGCTTCGGGGCCTATGACCGCACCACCGAACCGGGTCCACATTACCGCCTGCCCTTTCCTTTCGAGTCTGTCGAAACTCCGAAAGTCACCAAGATCCAACGTATTGAGGTGGGGTTCCGCGGGGGCTCTGCCCCGACGGCAGGAACCGGCTCTTCCATCAGGCTGGTGCCTGAGGAATCGCTCATGCTGACCGGAGACGAGAACATTGTCGATGTGCAGTTCATCGTCCAGTATCTGATCGATAACGCTCAGGACTACCTGTTCAATGTCGCCAATCAGGAGAAAACCGTGAAGGACGCGGCCGAGGCCGCCATGCGCGAGGTCATCGGCTACAACAAAATCGACGCGGCGCTGACCGACGACAAGCTGACCATCCAGAATGATGCGCGTGACCTTCTGCAGCGTATTCTGGACAGCTACCAGAACGGGGTCAAGGTCGTGGCTGTTCAGCTGCAGGATGTGCATCCGCCGAAGCAGGTCATCGATGCCTTCAAGGACGTTGCCAGCGCCAAGGAAGACAAGAGCAGGTTCATCAACGAGGCAGAAGCCTATGAAAATGATCTGATTCCTAAGACCAGGGGCGAGGTTGCGGCCATCGTCAACGAGGCCCAGGCCTACAAGGAAGCGAAGGTCCGCCAGTCCCAGGGTGAAAGCTCCCGTTTCGTGTCCGTGCTGGAAGAGTACCGGAAGGCCAGGGATGTGACCAGGAAACGCCTCTATCTGGAAACCATGGAAGAGATTCTGTCCCGGCCAGAGGTGGAAAAAGTGATCATTTCCAACGAATCCATGCAACGCGTTTTTCCGTATCTGCCTCTCAACCGGTCCGCCAATCCGAGTGGCGGCGGTGCAGGAAGGGAAGGAGGAAAAGTGCAATGAGAAAGTTGCAAGCGATTGCCGTGGCCGTGGGCCTGTTTGTGTTTTTTGCCCTGCAGAGCATCTTTGTCGTGGACCAGACTGAACGGGCCATTCTCCTGCAGCTCGGCAAGCCTGTGGGCGAATCCGACTATAAGCCTGGCCTGCATTTCAAGCTGCCGTTTGTGCAGAACGTCATCTATTTCGACGCCCGGGTGCTGGAGTACGACGCGCCTGCCGCTGAAATCATCACCAAAGACAAGAAAAACATGGTGGTGGACAACTATTCGCGCTGGAAGATCGTCAATCCCCTGCAGTTTTACCGCACGGTGCGCAATGTGCAGGGCGGGCTTTCCCGGATTGACGACATCGTCTATTCCCAGATGCGTGAGGCACTGGGCCGCTACCTGTTGACCGAGATCGTGGCCACCGAACGGTCCACAATCATGAGTGAAGTGACAAACAAGTCCAACGCGATTCTCAAGGACTACGGCATCTATATCATTGATGTGCGGATCAAGCGGACGGACCTGCCGCAGGAAAACCAGATGGCCATCTACGGCCGCATGCAGGCGGAGCGTGAACGGCAGGCCAAGCAATACCGATCAGAGGGGCGTGAGGAGGCGGCCAAGATTACGACCGCCGCCGATCGTCAGCGCACGGTCATGCTGGCGGATGCCCGCCGGGAGGCGGAAACTGCCCGCGGCGAAGGCGAGGCCGTGGCGACGAAAATCTATGCCCAGGCTTTGGAGCAGGATCCGGGGTTTTACGAATTTGTGCGGACCATGGATGCGTACAAGAAGACCATGAAGGGCCAGACCCAGTTCGTGCTCACGCCCGAGAGCGAGTTCTTCAAGTTCCTGCAATAACGGGATCTAACCATGCACGAGGCGGCCGCGGGGCCGCCTCTTTTTTGGGCCCTCCGAGTCATCGGGGGGCTTTCTTGGATTGGTGGGCAGTTATTCGAACGTATCGAAAAACTGAATCTTCCTGCCAAAAATGAACGGATCACGGCAAGAGCGGCAGTCCCAGTTCCTTCAAAAAAGCGTTGTGCCTGTCTTTGGCCTCGCTGATTTGCCGCTCCAGAGTGCGCATTTCCTGTAAGCGCTCACCTGTCCGCATCTATCCATAAATTTTTCATGTGAGATAATGGGCCTCCAATTCAAGGAGGTCTTCATGAAATCTCAATTTGCACAGAATCACGCGGCACGCTGGATGGCGCATG
>JAAYCS010000210.1 GCA_012729655.1 Desulfovibrionales bacterium
ACGGGCAGATCGACGAACGGGAGGTCCAGCGCATCGTGGGCAAGCTGCAGGAAGCCGGGGCCGATGCCGAGGCCCAGCGCTACGTGATCATGCAGATGCAGAAGCCGGCCGAAACCGAGAGCCTGGTTTCCGCGGCGCAGGGCCAGCCGGAACTGGCGGCGCAGGTCTACGGGGCGTCCCTCATGGCCATTGAGGTCGATACCGCGGCCGAGAAGGCCTACATGGACAGACTCGCTGCCGACCTGGGTCTCCCCCCGGAGGTGGCCCGCCGCATCGAACAGATGGTCGGGATGCAGTCGGCGTAGGAAGCACCGTGATGGTCATGGACGGCACATCCCGGGATGCGCCGCCCATGACCGCGCCGGATGCGGGAAGAATACAAACATTCATCGATACCAGGAGGTTGCGTTGTATTCTGTCATGAACAACAGGGGCTTCATGTTCGATCTGGAGCCTTTCTTCTCACAGATCACGGACTACGACATCACCTTTGTCGGCGAGTCCCATGACCATAGGGAATGTCAGGAAGCCGAACTGGAAGTGCTCAAGGGGCTCTGGGACAAAGACCCGGGAATCGTTCTGGCCCTGGAAATGTTCGAACGCGATGTGCAGCCCGTCCTCGACGATTACCTGGCAGGCGTCATTTCCGAAAAGACGTTTCTGGATTCGTCGCGGCCTTGGCCCGGCTACAGCGAACAGTACAGGCCGCTGGTCGAATTCGCCAGAACGCGGTCCATACCCGTGGTGGCTGCCAACATCCCGCGCCGGGCCGCCTCGGCCGTGGCCAAGGCGGGCGAGATCTCGGCGGAGGTCCTGGCCGAGGACAGTGTCTTCCTGCCCCCGGTCATCCACGTTGATTCCGAGGAGTATTACGAACGTTTCAAGGACATCGTGGGCGGAATGCATCCTGCGGGGCCCATGATGAACAAGAGCGTGGACGGGCTCTTCAAGGCCCAGGTGCTCAAGGACGCAGTCATGGCGGCGTCTCTCGAACCGTACCTGGGCCGCCGGATTCTTTTCTGTTGCGGCCGTTTTCACTCAGATCACCATCTTGGCATACCGTATCAGCTGCACAAGAATCATCCGGAGCTGAAGATCGCGGTCATGACCTTCGGCTTCATGCTCGAGGATGCGCCCATGACGGAACGCTCCCGGGTGGGAGACTACATCTGGATCGTGGACGAGTGATCCAGGGCGACAGGTCCGGACATGATGGACAAACAACAAGGAGGAACACCATGGCCAACTACAAGATAGAAGATGTGGAAGGGATTGGTCCCGCCACCGGAAAAAAGCTCCGCGAGGCTGGCGTCAAGGACACGGATGCGCTCCTGGCCAGTTGCCGCACGCCCAGGGACAGGAAGGCACTGGCGGAGAAATCCGGGCTCACCAAGGCGCAGATACTCAAATTCGCGAACATGGTTGACCTCTACCGCATCAGCGGTGTCGGTTCGGAATACTCGGAGCTGCTCGAAGCAGCCGGCGTCGACACCGTACCGGCCCTGGCCCGCAGAAACGCCGCGAATCTGACCACGGCCCTGGCCGAGGCCAACGCCGCAAAGAAGCTCACCCGCCGGGTTCCCACCGAGTCCGAAGTGGTCAAATGGATAGAGCAGGCCAAGTCCCTGCCCCGCATGCTTGAGTATTAATTCGTCCGGCCCAGGGACCAGGAGGTGGAAGCACCGTGTCACGAATACGCATAGACAAAGGGTATGTCCCCGGATCCCTGGGCAGGGCGGTTGAACTTCATGGCGCCTACTATGGTGCGCACTGGGGTTTCGGCCTGTTCTTCGAAGCCAAGGTTGCGACCGATCTGGCTGAGTTTCTGAAGCGCTGCGACGAGAGCCGGGACGGGTTCTGGACTGCTTCGGCGGATGGCCGCGTCGAAGGATGCATCGCCATCGACGGGATCCATGCCGAAACCGGGGGCGCCCATCTGCGATGGTTCATCATGTCCGATGCCCAGCGCGGAAAAGGCACAGGCGGCCAGCTTCTGGAGAGGGCCGTGGGGTTCTGCCAGGACAGGGGATACCCGAGGATCTACCTGTGGACCTTCGAGGGGCTGGAGACAGCCCGGCATCTCTACGAAAAGCACGGCTTCAGGCTCGTTGCGGAACAGCGGGGATCCCGATGGGGCAGCGTGGTCAATGAACAACGCTTCGAGCGCGTGCTGGCCGCCCTGGCCTGATCCCTGCCCGTGCAGCATGATTTTTTTTGTTCATTCCCAGCGTTGGGTCTGCCGGCAGGCGACTGTCTGGTCCGGATCCACAGCAGGGCGTGCGGGTCCACACGACACGCCTGCGCCATCGCGGCTGCCCCCTGCACAGAGACTCAATTCCCGCCGGCCTGCTGATTGACAATGTCCTTTCTTTTGGAATAGCCGTTTCCCGATACATGTCATGAGTTCTCTCAGCGGAACGCTCGATTCTCTATCGTGAGAAAAGGTGCCCGCGACACAACCTTCACGCGGAAGCGGCATGGCAGGAAAGGACAACAGTTCCGAAACACTGGCCAAGGGCCTCGGGATTCTGGACATGTTCGGCGACGACGATGTCGGATGCACCCTGTCCCAGATTTCCCGCCGCACCGGCATCAACAAGACGTCTGTCTATCGCTACGTCAACACCTTCTGCGAGCTGGGTTTCTTGAAACGCGACGACCGCACCGGACTGTACCGACTGGGCGTGCGCATGCTGGCCCTGGCCCACTCCATTCTTGAAAAAAGCGAGCTGGAACGGGCCGTCAAGATCCAGGTCGATGCCGCACACGAACGGCATGGCCTGCATGTGGACGTGGGCATCCTCTCCGGTGATTCCATCTATCTCATCTATCGTCGCGAGTCCCAGGATACCAAGGCCTTTCGATCCTTCAGCTACGGCTCGGAACTCTACTACCTGGCCGCAGGCAAGGCGGCCATGGCCTTCATGGACCCGACCGGACTGCATGGGCTCGTGGACCGGCTGGAGCTGAAGCCCAAAACCGACAAGACCATCGTGTCCCGCCAGGAACTCCTGGCCGACCTGCGCGGGGCTGTGGAGCGCGGCTATGCCAGGAACCGGGAGGAGTTCGTCCCCGGGCTGATCGCCATAGGCGCTCCGCTTTTCAGCCTGCGTACGGGCAAAGTGGTGGGGGGGGTAAGCTTCGATTCCTCCACTGACCGCTATTCCATGGAAGAGTTCGAAGGGCGTTTTGCGGGATCCCTGGTGGAACTGGCCAAAAAAATTTCCGCGGTGGTTTCCTGGTAGGGTGCAGGATACGCCCGTCAGGGCACCAGCGCCGGATCGGAAGTGGACAAGGCCGGATGTTCCGGCTTTTGGCAATGGTCGCGCGCCCCGGGATGGGCCCAGGTTCGCGCACCGACCGGAGACCAGTCATGTCTCCGGCATTCAACGTTCATTGAGGAGGAGTTTTTGATGAAACGACTTGTTGTCCTGTGCATGGTGATGGCCATGGTCTGCGGCTTTGCCGGCATGTCCGTGGCCGCCGATGATACCGTCCGCATCGGCGTGTTTCTGCCCCTGACCGGACAGAATGCCTTTGGCGGCCAGCTGGAACTGGAAGGCGTACAGATGGCCCATAAGGAAATGGGCCAGATTCTGGGCAAGAAGGTCGAACTCTTTGTCGTTGACAACAAGTCCGACAAGGTCGAGGCGGCAAACGCGGTCAAGCGTCTGATCGAAAAGGAAAAAGCGCAGGCCATCATCGGCACGTACGGTTCGTCCCTGGCCATGGCCGGGGGCGAAGTGTCCGAAAAGGCCGGCATCCCCCAGGTCGGCACCAGCTGCACCAACCCCCTGGTGACCCAGGGCAAGAAGTACATCTTCCGCGTGTGCTTCATCGACCCCTTCCAGGGCGCCGGCGCCGCTACCTACGCGTTCAAGGACCTGGGACTGAAAAAGGCCGCTCTGCTGATTGACGTGGCCAACGACTATTCCGTGGGCCTGGCCAGCTTCTTCAAAAAGTCCTTCGCCAAGCTGGGCGGCGAAATAGTGTCCACCCTGAACTACCAGTCAGGCGATCAGGACTTCACGGCCCAGCTGCAGGAAATCATGAGCAAGAAGCCCGACGTGCTCTTCATTCCCTCCTATTTCGCCGAAGGTGCCATCATCATGAAGCAGGCCAAGGAACTGGGCGCCACCTTCAAGATCATGGGCGGCGACGCCATGGACAACCCGGAGATCACCGCCATCGGCGGCAACGCAGTGGAAGGCTTCATGCACACCACCTTCCCCTACGATCCGTCCATGCCTGACATGAACCCCGTGGCCAAGAAGTTCACGGAAGAGTGGAAGAAGGCCAATCCCAAGAAGGATCCCAACGTCAATGCAGCCCTGGGCTATGACGCCTACATGATCATCATGGACGCCATCAAGCGCGCCGGCAAGGCCGAACCCCAGGCCATCCGCGACGCCCTGGCCGCAACCAAGGGATTTGTCGGCGTGACCGGCACCACGACCATCAACGAGACCCACGACGCCGAAAAGCCCGTCGGCCTGGTTATGATCAAGGGCGGCAAGAAGACCTACGTGGGCAGCATCGTCCCTGAACTCTAATCCCTGAGAGCATGCGCCCGGGCGCACGGGCGGCGGGTATTCCCGCCGCCCGTTTCCGACAAGGATCTTCCATGAACCTGGCTACATTCATCCAGCATTTCCTGAACAGCCTGACCCTTGGCAGCCTCTACGCCCTCATCGCCATCGGCTACACCATGGTCTACGGCATCCTGCGGCTGATCAATTTCGCGCACAGCGAAATATTCATGCTCGGGGCCTACCTGGTGTTCTGGGGCATCACCCTCTTCCACCTGCCCTGGATCGTGGCCATGGTCGCCTCCATCATCCTGGTGGCCGGCATCGGCGTGCTGGTCGACCGCATCGCCTACCGCCCCCTGCGCGACGCTCCGCGCATCTCGGCCCTGATCAGCGCCATCGGCGTCTCGTTTTTCCTGCAGAACGTGGCCATCGTCTTCTTTCAGGCCATCCCCCGGGAGGTCTACCGTCCGGCCTGGCTGGAAAACCCCATGCTGTGGGGGGACGTGCGCGTGCTGCCCCTGACCTTGTTCGTGCCGGTCCTGTCCTTCCTGCTCATGCTCGGCCTGGTCTACATCGTCTACCACACCAAGGCGGGTCTGGGCATGCGGGCCATCAGCAAGGACATCGAGACCAGCTACCTGATGGGGGTTTCGGTGAACAAGGTCATCGCCCTGACCTTTGGCATCGGTTCGGCCCTGGCAGCGGCCAGCGGCATCATGTGGGCCCTCCGGTATCCGCAGCTGCAGCCCATCATGGGCGCCATCCCCGGGTTCAAGGCCTTCATCGCGGCCGTGTTCGGGGGGATCGGCTCCATCCAGGGCGCGGTCATCGGTGGATTGGCCCTGGGATTCATCGAGATCATGACCGTGGCATTTTTTCCTGACCTGGCGGGATACCGCGATGCCTTCGCCTTCATCCTGCTCATCGGCATCCTGCTCGTGAAGCCGACCGGCCTTCTGGGCGTCAAGACGGAGGACAAGGTCTGATGAAAGGCACCATATTTCTGAACCTGGCCCTGGTGGCCTGCCTGGGCCTTTTTCTGTGGTGGGCCCAGGGCTCCCTGGACGGCTACAAGATCCAGATCCTGAACCTCATCGCCGTGAACATCATCCTGGCCCTGTCCCTGAACCTCATTTACGGGTTCACGGGCATGTTCAGTCTGGGGCATGCCGGCTTTATGGCCATCGGGGCCTATGTCTGCTCCATCCTGATCATGACCCCGGACCAGAAGATGACTCTCTTCATCCTGCAGGAGGCCTACCCCTGGGTGCAGGACTCCCACGCGCCCTTCCTGGTGGCCGTGGTGGCGGGCGGCGTGGTGGCCGCCCTCTTCGGCCTTGTCATCGGCGCGCCGCTGTTGCGTCTGGGCGACGACTACCTGGGCATCGCCACCCTGGGATTCGCCGAGATCGTGCGGGTCATCGCCAACAACATCCCCCGCGTCACCAACGGGGCCCTCGGTTTCAAGGGCATCCCGGATCACGCCAACCTGTGGTGGAACTATGGCTGGTGCCTGTTGACCCTGTATTTCGTCATCCGCATCCTGGGCAGCAACACGGGCAACGTCTTCAAGGCCATCCGCGACGACGAGACCGCAGCAAAGGCCATGGGCATCAATGTCTTCCGCATCAAGCTCCTGTCCTTCACCATTGGCGCCTTCTTCGCCGGAGTGGGGGGGGCCCTCCTGGCCAGTCTGCTGACCACCATCGATCCCAAGATGTTCCTCTTCACCCTGACCTTCAACGTGCTCATGATCGTGGTCACCGGCGGCCTGGGGTCCATCACCGGGTCCATCCTGGCCGGCATCGGCATCACGGTGGTGCTCGAATGGCTCAGGTTCGTGGAGAACCCCGTGACCATCGGCGAATGGACCATGCCGGGCATTCCGGGCATGCGCATGGTGGTCTTTTCCCTGGTGCTGATCCTGGTCATTCTCTTTCGCCGCGAGGGCATCATGGGCATGCGGGAGATCACCTGGGCCGGGTTGGCCAAATTGATGAAGCGAGGTGGGGCATGAGCACGATTCTGGAGACCAGGAACCTGACCATGCGCTTCGGCGGACTGACCGCCGTGTCGGAGTTCAGCGCCAGCATCCCCCAGGGGAGCATCACGGGCCTGATCGGTCCCAACGGGGCGGGCAAGACCACCTGTTTCAACATGATCACGGGGTTTTATCGGCCCACGGAAGGGCAGGTCTTTTTTCAGGGCCGGGAGCTGACGGGCAAGTCGCCGCATCAGGTCTGCCGGGCCGGCATCGCGCGCACCTTTCAGAACATCCGCCTCTTCGGCAACGAAACGGCCCTGGAAAACGTTATGATCGGCAACTTCGTGCGCCAGAAGACCGGTTGGGTCCAATCGGTGCTCATGCTTCCGGCCTCTTTCAGTGAGGAAAGGGCCATCCGGACCCGGGGCATGGAGTTGCTGGACGTGGTGGGCCTGGCAGACATTGCCGGGGAAAAGGCCAACAGCCTGCCTTACGGGGCCCAGCGCCGGTTGGAGATCGCCCGCGCCCTGGCCACCCAGCCACACTTCCTGCTCCTGGACGAGCCGGCTGCAGGCATGAACCCGCAGGAATCGTTGGAGCTCATGGAATTCATCCGCACCATCCGCTCCCGCTTCGACCTGACCATTCTCCTGATCGAGCACGACATGAAGGTGGTCATGGGCGTGTGCGAGCATATCTGGGTCCTGGATTACGGGGTGACCATCGCCGAGGGCTCGCCCTCGGCCATCCAGTCCAATCCCAAGGTCATTGAAGCCTATCTGGGTGAGGAGTACGTTCAGCATGCTTAAGATCCACGACTTGCACGTCTATTACGGGGGCATCCATGCCCTCAAAGGCATTTCCCTGGAAGCGCCCAGGGGCCGGATCGTGACCCTCATCGGGGCCAACGGAGCGGGCAAGAGCAGCACGCTGCGGGCCATTTCCGGGCTCATCAAGCACAAAAAAGGGACCATCACCTACAAGGACCGGGATATCACCAGCCTCGATCCGGTGGAGATCGTCAAGGCCGGCATCGTCATGTCTCCCGAGGGCAGGCGCATCTTTCCGCATCTGAGCGTGACCGAGAACCTGTACCTGGGCGCCTACAGCCGTTCCGACAGGGACGGCATCGAGCGGGACAAGGAGTGGGCCTTTGATCTCTTCCCCCGCCTGCGCGAACGCCAGAATCAGAAGGGCGGGACCCTGTCCGGCGGTGAACAGCAGATGCTGGCCGTGGCCCGGGCACTGATGAGCTCCCCTGACGTGGTCATGCTGGACGAACCGTCCCTGGGCCTGGCGCCCCTGCTGGTCAACGACGTGTTCAAGATCATCCGGCTCATCAACGAGGAGCAGGGGAAGACAGTCCTGCTGGTGGAGCAGAACGCCTTTGCGGCCCTGAAAGTGGCACACCACGCGTACGTGCTGGAGACCGGGAGTATCGTGCTGCAGGGTAGCGGGGAGGAGCTCCTGAGGGACGAGCGGGTCATCAAGGCCTATCTGGGCGGGTAGACAGACTGCAGTTTCCGACGCATGAAAGGCGGATCCGCAGGGGGGTCCGCTTTTTTTTCTGCGGTCCGGTCCGGCTGCAGTGCCCCAGATTAGGGCGGTCAGCAACGACGAGCTTCTGTTTCCAATTCACGACAATGTTGTCTGATCATGCCCAACCGTGAGGATGTGTGCGGTCAAAGAATGACCTTTCTGGTCCCCGGCAGGTTCGCACTTGCGGATCGTGCCGATGCGTTCATGAACTGGAAATGGTGGAGGGTAAAAATATGCGCTGCAAGGCAGTTGTTTTCGATATGGATGGGACCCTGCTGGATACCCTGGAAGATCTGGCGGAGGCCATGAACAGGGTGCTGGAACGGCAGGGTCTTCCGACGCATCCCGTGGAAGCCTATCGCCGTTTCGTGGGCAGCGGGGCAGGCCAGCTCGTGGCCCGCGCATTGCCTGCCGGGGCGCAGGAGGGATCGATCATGCGTCGCAGTCTGGAGGCCTTTCTGAGCGAATACAGGGCCAACTGGAAAACGAAAACCAGGCTTTATGAGGGGATATCCGATCTCCTGGACGCCCTGTGTTCCAGGAACCTGGCCTTGGCCGTACTGACCAACAAGCCCCAGGCCTTTGCCGAGCTGTGCGTGAACGAGTTCCTGTCACGATGGCCGTTTGCGCTGACCTTGGGACAGCAGCCGGGGGTTCCGGTCAAGCCCGACCCGGCGGCCCCCCGGCAGCTGCTCCGGCATCTCGGAGTATTGCCGGAAGAGGTTCTCTATCTGGGTGATACGGACGTGGACATGTTCACGGCAGTCAATGCCGGCATGTATCCGATCGGTGTGCTGTGGGGATTCCGGGCCGAGGAGGAGCTGTGCAAGGCCGGGGCCAGGGAGATCATCGCCCATCCCATGGAGTTGATGCGCATGCTCGGATAGCGAGGCTGAAGACTCCGGGTGGCAGGCAACCCTGAACGTGGGCTGGTCCTTTGTGAAAAGACCGATGCAGGGGACAGTCGTCCGGCGCAGTCCATGCGCCAACTGTCGAAGGAGCCGGGTTACGCCGACTGGGTTACAGCCCGCAGCGCTACGTAGAAAAGCCGTCATGGGGGCTGAGTTGATCACGGATTCAGTCCTGTGTCGTCTGATCGTTTCCGGCCTCTATGCATTGCGTTTCCATAAAAGACCTGGTGTCCATAGTTCTAGTCATGACCAGTTTTTTATTTTTGAATAAAAAGTTGAACGCTTCATTCCCAAAATATCTAAAGCTCCTTTTTTTCCAGTAATTTTTCCATCTGTAATATTAAGCACATGCTTAATATATCTTTCTTCTAAAATATCTAAAGTAGGTAAGTCAGAAGTAAAATCATCATTATTTTGAATTAATTTTTCACAATTATTATAATCTGTATTTTTTGATTGTATTTCAAATTTTAGTTCATTTCCATGATAAAGTATAACAGCACGCTCAATGACGCTTTTTAATTCTCTTACATTTCCTGGCCAATCGTATTTTAAAAGTTTATCAAATATTATTTCATCAGAATAAGATATATTTTTATTATAAAATTTTGAAAACTTACTCAGAAATAGTTTAGCTAAAACAGGGATATCCTCTTTACGGTCACGTAACGGCGGAAGGGTCAATGGGATAACCGCCATGCGATAATACAAATCTTTTCTGAAGCGACCAGCAAGGACTTCCTCCCAAAGATCTTTATTGGTCGCGCCAACTAATCGAAAATTTGATTCTATGGGATTATTCCCGCCAACTCGCCAGAAGCAGCGATCCTGAAATACACGCAGCAGTTTTGTTTGAATCGCAAGAGGTATATCCCCAACTTCATCAATGAAAAGAGTTCCATTATGCGCCAATTCCACCAAGCCGATTCTTTTCTTGTGTGCACTGGTAAAGGCACCTTTTTCGTGACCAAAAAATTCACTCTCAAAAAGATTCTCTGCATTACTTGCTGGATGAACAGCAATGAAATTTCCATGACGACCGCTGCAGTTATGGATATACTGCGCAAGAAGCTCTTTTCCAACTCCTGTTTCTCCAAGTATTAAAATAGGCGCTTCTGTTGTAGAGACATGACGCGTTTTTGAGATAAGTTTTCTCATAATTTGACTTTCATACACTATTGAATCTAATCTGTCTTTGCGAAAAATGCTTATTGAAGAAAATAAAGGTGTATTATCAATGCTATTTTTTTCTGCATAATGTAAAGCATGCCTTATTTCTTGTGAAAAAATCCATACAATTTCTTTATAACATTTAGGATTAATGCTTTTTAAAGCATGAATAGCATAACTACTTTCTATATATAAAATCCAAAAATTTAAATTATAAATTTTTAATGGTATTGTAAGTGAGACAACACCATTTTCTTCAATAAATAATGGAGTATTTTCTAATTTTGACAAAATAGAAGATAACTTAGGAATCATTGTTCCAGTTTTAATCTCTTTACTGCTTATATTGCTTGTGGCTTTGATATCTAATCCTCCATCTTCATTCATTTGAGCGATGAGTGCACGTTCAGCCCCAAGTTCGCTACATGCGATATATGCAACCTGACTAAGAAATTGATGTAAATTTAAAAAGGAAGGAAGTGATTCAAAGGCAATGCGACAATTTTCCAATGGATCATATTCAGAAAAAAACAATATTGAATCAGTAATAATTTTTTTTGCTAAAATATTTTGTATAGGAATTTTAAATAAATTTTTCTGTGAGTTTTCTAAATAAAATTGTGTTCGAGGAAGATCCTGAAGGAACGATACATACCCATGCATTTCTTGTGATAACTTATTATCATTAATTTTCATACAATCAGTAGGATATAAATCTAATTGACCAAAATTCGAAAGAATTTTTAAAGATTCTGAACGTATGTTTTCAGACTCATCATGTGCATTCATTGCGTCCAGACATATTGCTATACGTAACCCTGTTCGTGCTGACTCTAGCTGATTACCAATTCTTCGAAAAAGATCTTCACTTTGTTGTAAAAATTGTAATGCTTCGTTGATTCCAGCATTACGTTCAAAAAAAAGTGTAGCAACCGTTCTGAGTGCGCTGGCTTGAAGGTGCTTGTTTGGTCCTTCCAATGCTCTGCTGAGTTCCTCATCAAAGGAAACTCCTGGTATGGGCGTCATCCCCATGCTCAGGAAGGAATATAACATATCAAGCATCCA
>JAAYCS010000211.1 GCA_012729655.1 Desulfovibrionales bacterium
CTGAAAAAGACATCCATGGAATATTTCTAGATTCCGGAGCAGAGCATGACCATCTCACAGGATCTTTTCCAGAAAGCCTTGACCCTCATCCCCGGAGGCGTGAACAGCCCGGTGCGGGCCTGCAAAAGCGTGCAGTGCGAGCCCCTTTTCATCGCCAGTGCCTCGGGCAGCAAACTGACCACCGAGGACGGCACGGAGCTCATCGACTACGTCATGTCCTGGGGGCCCATGCTGCTGGGCCACAACCATCCGGAGGTGGCCGCTGCCATCGCCGCCACGGCGGCCAACGGGACGAGCTTCGGCGCGCCCTGCCGGCTGGAGGTGGAACTGGCCCAGACCGTGATCGACGCGGTCCCAGGCATTGAGATGGTTCGCATGGTCAGTTCAGGCACTGAGGCGACCATGAGCGCCCTGCGCCTGGCCAGAGGATATACGGGCCGCAACGGTGTGATAAAATTTCACGGAGGCTACCACGGCCATGCCGACGCGTTCCTGGCCAGCGCCGGATCGGGAGTGGCCACCCAGTCCATCCCCGGAACCCCCGGCGTACCCCAGGACGTGGTCAAGCATACCCTGCTGGCGCACTACAACGACTTGCACATGGTCAGGGCTCTTTTCGAAGAGCAAGGGGACGACATCGCCGCCGTCATCGTCGAACCCGTGGCCGGCAACATGGGGCTGGTGCTGCCCAAGCCCGGCTTTCTGGAGGGATTGCGAGACCTGACCCGGAAGTTTGGGGCCCTGCTCATTTTTGACGAGGTCATCACCGGATTCCGGATCGGCTACGGTGGAGCCCAACAAGCCTTTAAGATGGAACCGGATCTGACCTGTCTGGGCAAAATCATCGGTGGCGGCCTGCCTGTTGGCGCCTACGGGGGAAAACGGGAAATTATGGCGCACATCGCGCCCAGCGGCAATGTCTACCAGGCTGGAACCCTGTCCGGAAACCCCCTGGCCATGGCCGCCGGGCTTGCCACCCTGAACGCCCTGGCCCGCCAGAACTACGATGCCCTGGCCAGTCGGACCGAGGCCTTTTCACGCGAACTCGAGAATATTTTGCGCGGCAAGGGGCTGCCCGTGACCCGCAATCACATCGCCTCCATATTCACCATCTTCTTCTCCGCCACTCCGGTCACGGACTTTCCCTCGGCCCAGGCTGCTGATGCGAAACTTTTCACCACATTCTACCAACAGATGCGGGAACAGGGCATCTATCTTGCACCATCCGCATTTGAATGCGCCTTTACCTCCTTCGCCCATTCCGCGGAGGATCTGGAGCGCACCCTGGACGCAGCCAGCAAGGTCCGGTTTTAGGTTCAGTGCATTTGAGCGGCATTCTTGACTGAAGACCAACAACGTCGGTATAAAGACCCCAGCTTGTGCTTTTTGTAACTTTTCTTTCTGGAGGTAGAAAGAGGATGAAAAAATCATTGTTGCTCAGCCTGCTCTGTGCGGCGCTCCTGTGTCTGGTCGCCGCTCCGATCGTCAGTGCTGCCGACGCCCCCAAGGATGACTATGTCATCAAGGCCCCCGCAGGCATGAAGACGAAGGAAAAAGACGGCAAACCCGGCGCGCTGCAGAAGACGGTGCCTTTTGCCCACTCCAAGCACGCCGCTGCCAAGTGCCAGGAATGCCATCATACCATGGACAAGGATGGCGGGAAAATCAAGAAGTGTACTGACGCCGGTTGCCATGACTCCCTTGAAGCCAAGGGCAAGGACAACGCCAAGGAAGTGAAGCTGGTGGAAAATGCCTTCCACAATCAGTGCATCGATTGCCACAAGAAGCTGAAGACCGAAAACAAGCCTACGGGCCCCAGCGCTTGCGGCAAGTGTCACACCAAGTAAGGCGCATTCCCGCGCTGTAGATTTCGCATAAGCACAAGCAAAGGCCGGCCTTTGGTTCGCCCCTCCGCAGAACCTGCGGAGGGGCTTTTTTTTGGCCTGGGACCTGGATCGCTGTTCACCGCATTGCCCTTGACTGCCCTTCCTGCTACGAGCGGACCAAGTTGCCAACTTCAAGCAAGGATACTGTCATGACCTCCTCCGCCAACCCAGCTGACAATATTATCGAACTGACGGACATCGTGGAAGAAGGAGTGCCGTTGGACCCAGGCTTCGACGACTTTCCCGTGAACACTGCGGTCGACGCCAGAAGCCTGGACCAGGAACTCGATGACCTTCTCCGCGATGCCGATCTCATCCCCAAAAAAGGAAAAAGCGGCGAAGAAATCATCCTTGATCTGGATTCCATGCTCGCTGAGCCAGTGACAATGCCCCCAGTCAGGGACAGTGATGCCCTCACCGAACCTGCATCGGCGCAGCTGCAAACGGACATCTCCGACCTGGACGACCTCTTTGAATCCCTGCAGGCCGGTTCCGAACCAGAATTGGAAACCACGCTGGACACATTCCTGACCGGAGACCGGCCTGAACCCGTGCTCCCTTCCCAGCCGGCCGGCCCCGATTCTTCCCTGTCTGAGACTATGCTGGAAAGTGACGGAGAACCCCTGGACTTGACCGATGAACTGTTGGACGACATCCCGGAGGAGATTCAATCCGCCGCGAGCTCCGTGCAGGACGACACACTGGCAGAATTGGATGCCCTGGCCGACCTGGCCAGAACGGACATGTCTCTCATGGGTGAGGGCGTGGCGCCTGAAACCGCATCAGGATCGACGACCCTCCCGGCCGAGGCGGTTCGTCCAGACATGCCGGCAGCGTACGATCATGCCGAACCCAACGGACCGTCTCAAACTGCTGCGGCACTGACAGAGATGGAGGGCCTCGCACCTGCGGACCTCGGTTTGGAGCTGGCCATCCCGGATATGGTCTCAGACTTCGGTCCAACGGGCTCCGGGGTTTCGGTCCCCGCCCAAGACGAGAATCCCATCATAGACAGCCAGCCTGCCGAGACAACCCCAGATGCCGCAAAGCCCGCCCCGATCCTTGAACCTGCGGACCTTGGCTTGGGTCTGGACATCCCCGACCTTGACTCCGGAGATCCTATGGCGGCGATGCAGGACGCGACCCGGGACCTTCTCGCCGTTGCCCCCTTGGCATTTCAGACAGGCGAACCCCAATTTCAGGCGCACCAGACCTCTGCCACGTACTCTGCCATGCAGCAGATCGCTGCAACGGGCCTGGACAAAGAGCCTTTCCTTGCTAAGCTTGACCTGCTGAATTCCCGTCTGGACGCCCTGGAATCATGGAAGGCCCAGGCCGCAACAGACGTTTCCCCGGAACGGATTCTCGCCGCCCTGCCGGACAACACCGCACAGATCCCCTTCGCCCTGGCCTTGCGTAACGAAATCCAGGAATCCCTGCGGGCGGAACTCGCAACATCGAAATCAGAAATCCAGGCCCTGCACGCTCAGATGCAGAAAAACGCCGATTTCAGATTGACCGTCCAACCGTCCCTGGCTGAGCTGGATTCGCTGAAGAATGCCGTACACCTTCTGGAAACACGCCTCAGCGAGCCACAACCAGAGATCGAGGCCTTGCAGCAGTTCCAGGACGCCACCTCGGAACGGATATCCTCCCTGGAAGCACGACTCCAACACACACCGGCCCTCACCCCGCAGCAGATCATGGCCGCTCTTCCGGACACCCCGGAGCAGGTGCCCTTCGCCCTGGCCCTGCGCAATGAAATGATGGAAACTATGGAGAAGCGACTCTCGGTGGCAAGGCCTGAAGAGATTGAGCCCCTGCGCCAAGCCCTGGGCACTGTACAGGGCCAGATTGAAGCCCTCCAGGACGCCCTGACAACCCCCCAAGCCGCGATCCCTGTCCAGGAGATCGAATCGGAGATAGGGATACTGCGCAAGCTGACCCAACGCCAGGAAGCACGCATTATCGATCTCCAGGAAACCCTCAAGGCCAAGGATGAAGAAATTCTGAAGCTGCAGGAGAACGAAGAGCTCTTGCGCCAGAAAGTGGACGAATTGGTGGAGAGAGTCTACGGGGAGGGCCTGAAAGCGGAATTGCAGGAATACGTGGAGCGGCAGATCCCTGCTGCCGCTGCAAAAATCATCCGCGCGGAAATCGCGGCCCTGTTGCGGGAAATGGGTGCATAGTCCCGGCGGACCTCCAAGGCGGCCCCTCGACTCGCCGCAGAGGCTGTGCTAGGGCGGAAAAAAACGAAGGGAGGGCTGCACGGTTTTTCTTTCTTTTTTTACCGCCCGGTTTCCCCAAAGCAGGTCGACACCATTCCCCCCGGGCGGTTTTTTTTGCCCCAAGTCCAACCGGAGAGCCAGCCATGGATCAGATCCAAAAACAAGTCCTGCAAGTCGCCAAGGAAATCGTCGTCAAATTCATCGAAACAGGACGCATCTCCCCCTCCAACTTTGCCGAATACTTCGAACCGATCTACGATGACATCTATCGTACCGTGAAAAAGACAGGTTCCGCCTTCCCAGACAAGGAATGCACGATTGAATCCGAGTGAGCACGGGAAGCGGGTTTCCGGCCTTTTCGACAATATCGCGGGCTGGTACGACTTTCTGAACCATTTTTTGAGTGCCGGGCTGGATCTGTACTGGAGGCGACGCCTGGTCCGCACCGTCCGACCCGGACCGACTGGCACGATACTCGACCTGGCCGCCGGCACCCTGGATGTCAGCCGCGAGATTCTGCGCCAGCATCCACGATCTCAAGTCCTGGCTATGGACTTTTCCCGGGCCATGCTTTGCCGGGGGAAAACGAAAATCTCTCACCAGCCAGCCATCATGCCCATCCAGGCCGACGGCCGCAGCCTCCCCCTGCCGGACGCCTGCGTTGACACCGTGACCATCGCCTTTGGAATCCGCAACATCCTGCCCAGGGCCGACGCGTACCGTGAAATTTTGCGGGTCCTCGCTCCCCAAGGCCGACTTTGCATCCTGGAATTCGGCACTGGACAGGCCAGGATCTGGCAGGGCCTCTACAACTTCTACCTTGGCAAGGTCCTGCCCCTCATAGGCCGCTTTTTCTCCAGGAACCCCTCTGCCTACCAGTATCTGGCCGATACCATCCGGGCCTTTCCCGACGCCAGGACCCTGGCCAGCGAGCTGCGCGATGCAGGATTTGAAAGCGTAGCCTACCAGGGCCTCAGTTCCGGGATCGTGTACATCCATGTCGGGCAGAAACAACTTCCCGGCCAGGAAGCCCGGGCCTGAGCGCGACATCCGGCCACATGAGTTCAATATTCAATAAATTGAGGAATCCATGATCACCTTCGCAGACATAGCGTCCGGCAGGAGTCCCGTGGCCGTGGTGGGACTGGGCTATGTGGGCCTGCCCCTGGCCGTGGCCCTGTCCAACCATTTCCGGGTCATCGGCTTTGACATCTCCCGTCCGCGTATCGACGCCCTCCGCCAGGGGCACGACTCCACCCGCGAGGTGGACCCGGACATCCTGGCCGCAGCTCGGGTCGAATTCACGGACGATCCCACGGCCCTGGAGCAGGCAAAAATCATCGTTGTGGCCGTACCCACACCCATCGACCTCAACCGCAAGCCAGACCTGCGGCCCGTGATCGGCGCCACCGAAACGGTCGGGGCCCATCTGTCCACGGACACTGTCGTCGTCTATGAATCCACGGTTTACCCCGGGCTGACCGAAGAGATCTGCGTGCCCATCCTGGAAGAGCGCTCCGGCCTGCGCTGCGGACCCGATTTCACGGTGGGCTATTCCCCTGAGCGCATCAACCCCGGGGACCGGATCCACACCTTGGAATCCATCACCAAAATTGTATCCGGACAGGACGGGCCCACCGCCGACCTCCTGGCCCGCTTCTACGGGGCCGTGGTCAAGGCCGGCGTGCACCGGGCCTCCTCCATCAAAGTGGCCGAGGCCGCCAAAGTCATCGAGAACACCCAGCGCGATCTGAACATCGCCCTGATGAACGAACTGGCGCAGATCTTCGACCGCATGGGCATTGACACCACGGAAGTTCTGCAAGCCGCCGGTACAAAGTGGAATTTCCTCCCCTTCCGACCGGGACTGGTGGGCGGGCACTGCATCGGAGTGGACCCCTACTACCTGACCTTCAAAGCTGAGGCCATGGGCTTTCATCCCCAGGTCATCCTGGCCGGCCGGCGCATCAACGACGGCATGGGAAAGTTCATCGCCGAAAAAACCATCAAGACTATGATCAACGCCGGGAATCAGATCAAAGGCGCCCGCGTCGGCCTTTTGGGTCTGACCTTCAAGGAAAACGTTCCGGACTTGCGCAACAGCCGGGTGGTCGACATCATCCATGAGCTGACAGACTACCAGGTCCAGGTTCTGGTTCATGATCCTCTGGCCGATGCCGCCGAAGCCATGGCGGAATACGGGGTCGAGCTCCAGCCCATGCACGCCCTCAGCAACCTGGACGCCGTGATCCTGGCCGTTGCACATGCCGAGTTCACGATCCTTGACGGCTCAAGACTCAAGTCCATGTTCCGAAACCCGGAAGCGGGCATCGTCATGGATGTCAAGGGATTGCTGGACAAGGACGCCCTGAGCCGGCAACTCACCTACTGGCGACTGTAACCCGAGGAGCCCTGCTCGTGATCGTCCTGGCGTGCGCCACTGCGCGGGAGGCCCTGAGGACCATCTCCGATCTGGCCCCCACACCCTCTTCCTGGCCGGCGCGAGTCTCCATCCGCAACCGGGATTTCCTGATTTGCGTCGTCGGAATTGGCCCTGTCGCCGCGGCCCTCTCCATCGGTGCCCTCCTCCAACAACCCAAGCGTATTTCCGGAATTCTCAACCTGGGCATTTGCGGCAGTTTTGAACTGGATGCTATCCCCATGGGCCGGCCCTGTGTGGCCCAAAGCGAAATCTGGCCCGAATACGGGGTTCATTTTTCCGGATCAGTTCAGGAAGAACCGTTTGCCCATCAGATGCTCCCTGATCTGGTCCTGACCCCGCCCAACCGGCTTGACCTTGCGCCTGCGGCTGCGGCGGCAGCCATGAACCTGCATCTGCCGGCCGACTGGGCCATGGCGCCGAGCCTGACGGTGGCCGGGGTCAGCGGTGACGAGCACCGGGCCGCAGAGCTGCGAACCCGCTACGCTGGGGGCACGGAGAACATGGAGGGATTTTCCCTGGCCCTGGCGGCCCGCCGGCAGGCCCTGCCCTTTCTGGAAATACGCACGGTGTCCAACGCGGTAGGCGTACGGGACAAGGGGTCGTGGGACTTCCGTATGGCTTTGGACGCCCTCGGCAAGATTCTGCCAACGCTTTTAGGAGACCCTTCATGACAACCCTTTCCGTGGCCATCTCGCCCTGCCCCAACGACACGTTCATTTTCGGGGCCTGGATTCTCGGGCATGCCCCGGCCCCTGCCGGCCTGGACAGCCGATTTTTGTGGCATGACGTGCAGGAACTCAATCAAGGCGCGTTGGACAATGCCTGGGATGTGATCAAGGTCAGCGCGGCCACGGCCCTGCGGTTGACAGACACCCACTCCATCTTGTCCTGCGGCGGTGCCTTCGGCCTGGAGCATGGTCCCAAGCTGGTCACCCGCAAGGGGTTCTCCGGGATGCCACGGACCATCGCGGTGCCGGGATTGGACACCACGGCCATGCTGATCCTGCGCTCGGCCATGGGAGAAGAATTCACCCCCGTACCCATGATTTTCCACGCCGTAGTGGAGGCCGTACGCAGCGGTCTGGTGGAAGCCGGCCTGCTCATCCATGAAACGGCCCTGGTCTACGCCCGTTATGGGCTGCATCTGCACACAGACCTGGGCAGCTGGTGGAAGGACCGCACCGGCGGCCTCCCCCTGCCCTTGGGCTGTATACTGGCCCGCAAGAGCCTGCCCGATGAGATCCTATCCGCCATCGAGAAAACCATCCGGGCCAGCATCCTGCACGCCCGCAGCCACCCCTCGGACATCATGCCCCTGGTTGCATCCCTGGCCCGCGAGCTTGACGGCGACACCCTGGCGCAACATATTGAGGCCTACGTGAACGACTACAGCCTGAACATGGGACCTGATGGACAGGCAGCCCTTGACACTCTGCAAACATTCCGGACCCAACCATGAATGACGCCATCGCGCAGCTCAAAATCGCCTTCCTCCAGGAACTCCCGGCCATCAACAACGCCATTCAGGCCGAAATCAACGCCCTGCCGCCCCTGGTCCGCCCTGTGGCAGAACACGTCATGAACGCCGGCGGCAAGCGGCTGCGACCCATGCTGACCATCCTCTTCGCCAGGGCCCTGGGATTTCGCGGGGATCATCTGCACACCCTGGCCAGCTCTCTGGAATTCCTGCATTCGGCCACCCTCATGCACGACGACATCGTGGACAATGCCGATCTGCGCCGTGGACAGGCCGCCGCCCACACCCTCTTCGGGGTCGCGCCCACCATCCTGGCCGGGGATGTGCTCCTGGCCCTGGCCAACGAACTCGTGGCCCGCACTGGCAACCCTGAATTGACCTCATGCATCGCGCAGGCCATCATGCAGACCGCCAGCGGTGAAATCATGGAAATCGCGGCCCTCCGCAATCCAAAAATCACGCGCCAGGAGTATATCGATATCATCACCGGCAAAACCGCATACCTCATCCAGTCCGCCTGCGAGTTTGGCGTCATCGCGGCCGGTGCCGGCGCACGTACCCGCCAGAAGGCCAGAACCTTCGGGCTCAACCTGGGCATTGCCTTCCAACTGGTGGACGACGCCCTGGACTATACATCCCGCTCCGACACTTCAGGAAAACCGCTGGGCGGAGACTTGCGCGAAGGCAAATTCACCCTGCCCCTGCTGCTGTACCTGGAATCCCTGCCTGCAACCCAACGCGAAACATTGATTCTGGAACTGGCCGACGCCAACCTTGATCCGGCGCGTCAGGACCTCATTGTTGCGGCCATTGCCGAACAGGGCTTTGCCGACAGGACCAGGGCCGCCGCCAGATCCTACCTGGAAAACGCCAGCCAGGCCCTGGCGGTCCTACCCGAAGGTCAGGAGAAAAGGCTGCTTAAGGCCATGATGCATTTCGTGATCACCAGGGAAAAATAGCCATGCGCCACCAGGACCCCATTTCCCGGGACAAGCTCACGACCTCGCTGCGCTCGAGCCTGAAAGCGACATTCTCGCCCGCCACGGCCCAACTCCTTCAGGAAGTGGTCAATCCCGCCCCGGACTTCGGAACCATCGCCTCCATCATCAGACTGGACCCGGCCCTGACCACGGCCATTCTGGCATTGGTCAACTCGCCCTACTACGGGCAAGCCGGAAAGATCAGCGACCTGCAACGGGCGGCCATCCTCATCGGGAACAACGAAATCCTGCGCATCGCCCTGTCCCTGTCCCTGCAAAAAAGTCTGGGCGCCCTCCTCGAAAAAAACGGGTTCAACTCCTTTGCCAACTGGAGGGTCATCATCTGGGCCGCCCTGGGCGCGGAACTGGTGGCCAAGGCCATTGCCCCCAGGGAGGCAAGCAACGCCTATATATGCACACTGGTCAAGGACATGTCCCTGCTGCTGTACGCAGCCTCGTTCCCCGAGCAGGCCCTGTCCCGCCTCAGGCAGCCGGATTTCGTCAACACTGGCCCCTTTTCCCTGAACTGGGAGGGACTCCTGCCCGAGGATCATTCGACATTGTCGGCTGACCTGCTGACCGAGTGGAAATTTCCTCAGCACATGATCACCGCTGTCCTGGCCCACCACGATCTGGAACATGCGCTCGACCATCCTCCCCTGACCCAGGCGGTCATCCTGGGCACCAGGTGGGCCGAAGTCGAATTCCAGGCGGACCCGTCCCCGGACAGCCTGGGTCATCTCTCTTGTCTCATGGCCAAGGCAGGAGCCCTGCCCAAAAACGGATTGGAAGAGCTGCGCCGGCAGGGCATGTCCCTGTTCGCGGAGTTATGCAGCGCCATGAATATCAAGGAGGTCCCTTCCGGGGAACTTCTTTTCTCCCACTCGCTGCAATCCATCCAGGATTTCTACTTCCAGACCAAGGAAGTGGAAGGACTGACCGGAGGGAGCGCCGCCATCGCCCTCTGCATCGGCCGCCACCTCCGCTGGAACTGGAATTACAGGCAGGCCGAAATCATCCTCTATTCGCCCTCGAACCGGTGCTGGGAGCGTTTTCTTCTCGACGGGGACGAACTCGGACCGACAGAACAGGCCATGTCGTTGGAAGGCTTCAACCCCCATGCAGGCTTGTCTTTTCCCCTGCAGATAGAGGGTACGATCCTGGGGGAACTGCGTCTCGGGGAGCCCCGGGAGGCCAACCCGCCCAAGGCCGACATGTCCCTGTATGCCCGGCTTCTGGCCCGCAGTTACTGGCGCCATCTGAACACCGTCACCCCCCTCGAAATCAAGGCAGATCTGCTGGATATCCTGCCCACGGGAGTCGCCCTGTTGGACGGCGAAGGCAGGATCGTACGGGTCAATCCGACCTTCTCCTCCTTTGTCGGGGGGGGACAGCGCCTCGAAGGCCAGCTGCTGCATGACGTCTTTCCCCAGGATCAGTTCCAGAAAAACAAACAGCATTGGCTTGATTTTCTGCACGATCCAAAACAACCCACCTGCTGCGCGGTTTACTGTCCTCTCGGACCCAAGACGGATGCGGAGTCGCCCTGCTTCGCCCTGTCCGGGTACAGGATTGCATCCGGCAGCTCCACCAGCATCCTGGGTCTGATCCAGGACCTGACCGAAATTCAGGTCCTGGAATTCGAGGCCCTGCACCAGCGGGACTTCCTGGTTCGCCTGCTGGGCGCCATGCAGGACCTGGTCATGACCCTCGACCAGCAGGGCACCATCACGTTTGCCACGGGCCGGCATGCCCCCCTTCTGACCGGCAGGAACCTTTTCCAGATCACCATGCCCCTGACCACCCACCTTGGCCCATGGGACATGGACGCCCTGGAGCAGGGAGGCAAAGCCGTAGAGGCCCAGATTCTGCTCGACGGGGAACACCAGCAGCTGGAAATGATCTTCGCCCGTTTCACCTCCGGCAGCGACTACGGACTGGTGGTTGGCCGGAACATCTCGACCATCCGCAGATTGGAGCGGAAAATCCGCGAGCAGGCCGTGTTCGACTCCCTGACCCAGGTCTTCAACCGGCACCAACTGACCCCCATTCTGGAGCGTGAAATATCGAGATCCAGGAGAACGAACGTCCCCTTGGGGCTCATTTTTTTCGATATCGACGGGTTCAAGAAGTTCAACGACACGTACGGTCATCCTGGCGGGGACAAGGCCCTCCTGGAGCTGGGGAGGCTTTTGCGCAACGTGCTGCGCAAGGGATTTGACTTCCCGTGCCGGTTCGGCGGTGACGAGTTCGTCATTGTTTCCGGCAATTCAAGCCGAGCCGCTTTGCTGACCATTGCCGAACGGGTCCAGGCAGAATTCAGACGCATCCATGACTCCCGCATCACCCTCAGCATCGGCATGAGCCTGCTTGAACCCGAAGATACGGATTCCTCCCTGCTTGAGCGCTGCGACAAAGCCAACTATCAAGCCAAGGCCCGAGGCGGAAACGCCATCGTGCACCTGCAAACCGAAACGCTTTCGTGAAGCGTCAACTCATTCCATGGAGAACATCATGCCGATCCGCGTCGAAGTGGCTCTGCGCGAGACAGTGACCGATACCCAGGGCAACAAGACCGCCCATAAGATCAAGAGCGAACTTGGGCTGAGTGTTGATCAGGTCCGCATCATCCGGATTTATACCATCGAAGGACTGAATGCAGCGCAGGTCGATGCGGCCATTGCCGCGGGAGCCTTGCATGACCCGGTCCTGCATACGGCCCAAACCGGTCCGGCCGCAACCGGGTTCGACTGGATCATCGAGGTGGGTTTCCGGCCCGGAGTCACCGACAACGAGGGACGCACGGCCAAAGAAACACTGCGCACCGTCCTGGGGGACCGCAAGGCGGACATCTCCGTCTACACCTCCACGCAATACCTGATCCGGGCACGTCTGGACCGGCATCAGGTGGAGCATATCGCCCGGGACCTCCTGGCCAACGAGCTTATCCAGCGCTTCCAGATCGCGGACAAGGCATCCTGGGACGCAAATCCGGGTTTTCCGGCCCGCACGGCCAAAGTCACGGGCGCGGCGTCCAGCACCGTGGAGATCGTTGATCTCCAGCGCCTGGACGACGACGGACTGATGAAGCTGTCCCGTGACGGCGTGCTGGCCCTGAATCTGGAGGAAATGCGCTGCATCCGCGATTACTTCACCCGGCCCGAGGTCGTGGCCCGTCGCCGGGCCACGGGTCTCCCCCACGCACCCACCGACGCCGAGCTCGAATGCCTGGCCCAGACCTGGTCGGAGCACTGCAAGCACAAGATATTCAGTTCCCGCATCGACTACGAGAACCGCGCGAACGGCACCAGGGCTGAAATCAACAATCTCTACAAGACGTATATCCAGGGCAGCACCCGGCTCCTTCGCCAGCGCATGGGAACAGACGATTTCTGCCTCTCCGTGTTCAAGGACAACGCCGGCGTGATCCGCTTCAGCGATGACATGAACGTGTGCATCAAGGTCGAGACGCACAACAGTCCCTCGGCCCTGGACCCCTACGGCGGGGCCCTGACCGGCATCGTCGGGGTCAACCGCGACCCCATGGGCACGGGCCTGGGCGCCAATCTCCTGTGCAACACCAACGTGTTCTGCTTCGCCTCGCCTTTTTATGACGGCGAGCTGCCGCCGCGTCTGCTGCATCCACGCCGGGTCTTCGAAGGGGTGCGTGAAGGAGTGGAGCACGGCGGCAACAAATCCGGCATCCCCACGGTAAATGGCGCCATCGTCTTTCACGAGCGTTTCCTGGGCAAGCCCCTGGTCTTCTGCGGCACCATCGGGACCATGCCGGCCACAGTGGCCGGCCGGACCAGTCACGAAAAGAAAGCCCAGGCCGGTGACCGCATCGTCATGGCCGGCGGCCGTATCGGCAAGGACGGCATTCACGGGGCCACCTTCTCCTCCGAAGAGCTGCACGAGGGCTCGCCAGCCACGGCCGTGCAGATCGGCGACCCCATAACCCAGCGCAAAATGTATGATTTCCTGATGCGTGCCCGCAATCTCGGGCTGTACAACGCCATCACCGACAATGGCGCAGGCGGCTTGAGCTCATCTGTGGGGGAGATGGCCCAGGACTGCGGCGGCTGCGACATGGACCTGGCCAAGGCCCCTCTCAAGTACGATGGGTTGCGGCCCTGGGAGATCCTCGTGTCCGAGGCCCAGGAGCGCATGACCCTGGCCGTGCCGCCAACTCGCCTCGCGGCCTTTACGGACCTGGCCGAAGAAATGGACGTGGAAGTCACGGACCTCGGTGAATTCACGGACTCGGGCTATCTGCACGTCCGCTACGGGGACAGGATCGTGGCTGATCTGGACATGGCCTTCCTGCACGACGGCGCGCCCCAGATGCGCCTCGCGGCCGTATGGGAGCCCCCCCGCACCTGCTGCTGCGGAACTTCCGAAGAGGCCAGGGTCCTGGACCATCAGGATTTCCTGCATGTTATGCTCGGCCGTCTGAACATCTGTTCCCGCGAATATGTCATCCGCCAGTACGACCACGAGGTCCAGGGCGGCAGCGTGATCAAGCCCCTGGTCGGCGCGCAGGAGGACGGCCCCGCCGACGCGGCCGTGATCAGGCCGCAGCTGGGCAGCAACCGGGCGCTGGTCATCGCCAATGGCATCTGCCCGAAATTGAGCGATCTGGACACCTACTGGATGATGGCCTGTGCCATCGATGAAGGCGTGCGCAACGCCGTGGCCGCAGGCGCGGACATCCGGCACATGGCCGGGGTGGACAACTTCTGCTGGTGCGACCCGGTCCAGTCCGAAAAAACGCCCGATGGCCACTACAAGATGGCCCAGCTGGTCCGGGCCAACCAGGCCCTGGCCCACTACTGCCTCGCCTACGGCGTGCCCTGCGTGTCCGGCAAGGACTCCATGAAGAACGACTACACGGGCGGCGGCACCAAGATCTCCATCCCGCCCACGGTCCTCTTCTCGGTCATGGGAGTGGTCCCCGACTGCACCAAGACCATGACCTCGGACTTCAAGCGCCCCGATGAGGCGGTCTATGTCCTGGGCCTGACCCGGAACGAACTTGGCGGATCTGAGTACGCCGACCAGCTCGGCCTGTGCGGCAGCGTGCCGCAGGTGGACGCGGTTCCAGCCCGCACCCGCTACGAACGCATGCACCTGGCCATCACCTCAGGTCTCCTGACGGCGGCCCACGACGTGTCCGACGGCGGCCTGGCCGTGTGCTTGGCCGAAATGGCCCTGGCCGGAAGGATCGGCGCGGACATCGACATGGACAAAGTCCCGGCCCTGGATTGTCCCCTGCCCGAACAGCGCCTGTACAGCGAGTCGGCCAGCCGCTTCGTGGTCACCGTGCCCTCCGACAGGCGGGCAGCCTTCGAAGCCCTCTTTTGCGGCGATTTCATGGCATCCATCGGCCGGACCACAGCCGACGGCACCCTGACCCTGCGCGCCGGAGACAAAACCCTGGTCAGCGCGGAGGTCGAAGGTCTGGCCCTGGCCTGGAAAAAGACCCTGGATTTTTAGAAGGATGCCTCCGGCGGGCAGGGCGCACAAAAAATCCAGGCCCGATGCGTATTCTGACATACGTGCGGGCCTGGATTTTTTGCAGCAACGCCGCAGATTGCCGTTTTTCAACGGCCGGCAGCACTACTTGTAGTACACCTTGATCTCGTTGGTCATGACCGTGCCCATGCCCGGCGTGGCCTGCCCACTGGCGATGATCACGTTCTCTCCTGGCTTGAACCCGGAGTGTTCCTGCACGAATTTCTCGGCCCGCTTTTGATGGCTCTTGAGTTCCGTGGTGCTTTCCACAGGGGTGAGCCCCCAGAAGAAGTTCATCCAGCGCATGATCCGCGCGTCAGTGGTCATGGCGTAGATGGGCTGGGCCGGACGGCGGGAGCTGATGTACCGGGCTGTAGCCCCTGTGGTCGAATGGCACACCAGCGCGGCGCTGTCCGCGTTTTCGGCCATGAGGCAGGCCGAATACGCCAGGAACTTGGGTGGATTTTTTTCGGCCTTGGGCTTGAAGGGCCCGCCGATTCGATCCAGGAAATAGGGTTCAGCGTACTGTGCGATTTCATTGATAAAGCGGACGGCTTCCACCGGGTAGCTGCCGACGGCCGTTTCCTCGGACAGCATGACGCAGTCGGTGCCGTCCAGCATGGCGTTGGCCACATCCGTGGATTCTGCACGGGTGGGTATGGGGTTCTTGACCATGGACAGCAGCATCTGCGTGGCCACGATGGCCGGTTTCTGGGCGTGGCGGCATGAGCGCAGGATCTTTTTCTGGATAATGGGAAGTTCTGCCGGGCTGCACTCCAGGCCCAGATCCCCGCGCGCGACCATGATGGCGTCCGCCACGTCCAGAATGGAATCGAGCTTGTCCACGGCGTTTTTGCGTTCGACCTTGGCCACCACAGGGATCCAGGTCCCGTGCTTGGAAATTTCCGTCTTGATGTCCTCGATGTCTTCCTTGCTCTGCACGAAAGATAACGCCACGGCGTCAATGCCGATGTCCAACCCCTCATGCAGGTCGCGTCGATCCTTTTCGGTCATGGCCGCAACCCGCAGGGTCTTGCCCGGAAAGGCAATGCCCTTGTTGGAGGTCAGGATGCCGCCGTTGATGGCCTCCATGAGGACCAAGCGGTCGGGCTCGATGACCCGGCTGACCCGGAACTGCAGCATCCCGTCGGACAGGGACACGGGCATGCCCACCTCCAGACCTTCCAACAGCTCCGGCACATCCAGACTGATGAAAATATTGTCTCCAGCCTGGCCGGCCATGTCCGATGCGCCCAGCATGACCTGAACTCCCTTGCTGATCTGCAAGGGGGAACCCTTGACCTCGCCGATGCGGATCTTGGGTCCGCACAGATCACCCATAACCGTCAGGCAGATTCCGGTCTCGGCCTCCACCTGACGGATTTTCTGGATGACCGGCTTGAAATAGGCTGCGTCGGAATGAGAAAAATTGAGGCGGAAAACCCTCACTCCGAGCATGACCATCTGCTGCATGACCTGCTGGTCCATGGATGCCGGGCCCAGGGTGGCCACTATCTTTGTACGCATGTGTTTATCCTCGTATTGGTTGTTGCTGACTAGAAAATTCCATACAGGGGCCGTCCTGGCAGGGCAAGCTCATCCACCTTTTTTTCGATTTCCGGCACGTCCTGCAATGGCGGGGCGTGATAGGTCTTGAGCCGGGCGTCGACGACCACGGCTCGGCAGCCCCAATGCTTGCAACGGGTGAATGCCCCCAGGCCGTAAATGTCCGTGGCTGGATCGGACCGAGTGAACGTCACCCACAGAAAATTGTCCCAGGAACTGGCTGCGAAGTCCGCGTCGTCGGCCACAACGATGAGCGGAAAGCCGTCCAACCCCGTGGCCTGCTCCAGAACGCGGCACAAGCCGTCCATGGCCGGGTCCTGAGTGTCGCGCGGCTGGCCGTGAGGCGGCCCGGAAAGAATCAGGATGCCCGGCGCGAAAAGGCGGGGCGAATGGAACCCGTCCGGCAAGGGCAGGCCGTCCGGAAGACGCGTGGCCATGGCCCGCTTGGGGTTTCCGGCAGCGGCCCACAGCGCCTTGGAGCCCTGGTTCAGGCTGATGCCGGAATAGTCCAGGGTATCCATGGTTGTGCGGGTGATGAAGTGCAGGTCGCGGGAGAGGTCCAGCCGCTCCAGCACATGGTGAAAAAAGGCGGGCACATTGTGGCAGGACAGGGCCGGATTGTCTTGGCGCGCGGCCAGGACGACGTATTTGGAGAGCGATGTCTGGGTGTTGCCCAGCAGCGACATGCCGTTGGTGATCAGCTCCTGCGGCTGGCGTTCGCCGGCGTACGGCACGTAGCGCTCGCTGCCCACGGCCAGAAGAAGCGGATGAACCCCGGCCGCATCCACGGCGTGGACCTCGTGCACCCCGCCGAAGACCTGCGGCACAAGATCGGCCGTCAGTTCGTGGATGAAGGCGCCGAACATGGTGTCTTCCTGCGGTGGGCGGCCCACCGTGGTGAACGGCCAGACGGCATCCTCCCGATGCAGCACCTCCTCCACCCGCATGACGGGAAAATCATGCACCAGGCTGTAATAACCCAGATGGTCGCCAAACGGTCCTTCGGGCTTCTGAGCGCGCGGGTCGATACGCCCCCGGATGCAAAAATCGGCCTCCGCCAGGATGGGAAGTTGACCGGGCATTTTGACCATGGGGATGCGGTGTCCGGCCAGGGCCCCGGCGAAAAGGATCTCGGCCATGCCTTCGGGCAGGGGCATGATGGCGGCCAGTGTCATGGCCGGCGGACCGCCCACGAAAATGTTGACCGGCAGGGCCTGGCCGCGGGCAATGGCCTCGGCGTGGTGATACCCGATGCCGCGATGGATCTGGTAGTGCAGGCCCACTTCGCGGTCTTGTTCGAACGCGTTGCCCGAGAGCTGGATGCGGTACATGCCCAGATTGGAACCCATGAGGCCTGGCCTGGACGGGCTCTCGGTGTACACCAGAGGCAGGGTCACATAGGCCCCGCCGTCTCCGGGCCAGGACACCAGCTGGGGCAGCTGCGAAACCGCGGTCTTCCGGGCCAGAACCGGGCCGTCCCTGACCGTCTTGGGCAGGGTATGCCACCCGCCCAGGGCCACGGCTGGCCACAGGCGGGGCCTTTTGAGAACCGCGGGCGGATCGGCTTTGGCCGCGAGCATGGCCTCCACCCGGCGCAGGGTCGAGCGGAAGATAAACTTGGTCCGTTCCAGCGTGCCGAAAATATTGGCGGCCATGGGGAAGCGCGAGCCCTTGACGTTGGTGAAGAGCAGGGCCGGCCCCCCGGCCCGGAAGACCCGGCGTTGGATGGCGCCGGCCTCCAGACAGGGGTCCACCAGCGTGTCGATGCGGACAAGTTGCCTGGTCCGCTCCAGATCATCGAGGCAGGATTTGAGATTTCGATGGATCATGTCGTCTCCGTGGGTTGGAGACACGGTTCTAGGCAAGAGGGGCCTGTTTGTCATCTTTTCTGATCTTCAGACTGGACCCTGTCCTCCCTCCGGGCTATGCATCGCCGAAACGCATCATGGAGACATCTATGGCTATTCCGGATTTTCAAACCATCATGCTGCCCCTGCTCTCCTTGGCCGGGGATCACGCCGAGCATTCCCTGGCCCAAGCACGCGAAGTCCTGGCCCGGCATTTCGCCCTGACTCCAGAAGAGCTGGCAGCTAAACTCCCCAGCGGACGGCAGACAACCTTCAGTAACCGCGTGGCCTGGGCCAAGGTCTATTTGACCATGGCCGGCCTGCTCGGATCACCCAAGCGCGGAATGCTGAGGATCACCCCCCTGGGCGAAACTGTTCTCCGCGATCCGCCTGAACGCATGACTATCAAGTTTCTCGAACAATTCCCATCGTTCCTCCAATTCCGAAAGGGAGCGGACAATACTCCGCAAAATGATCCAGAATACCTGACTCCCGCCAACGGATCCGAAACCCCCGTGGAGCTGCTCGAATCCGCCTGCCTGCAGCTCCGAAATGAGCTGGCCGCATCACTGACCCGGCACATCAAGACTAATTCCTGGGAATTTTTCGAAGATCTGGTGGTTAAGCTTCTCGTGACCATGGGTTACGGAGGTTCGGTCAAAGACGCGGGTCAGGCGACGCGGAAAACAGCGGACCAGGGGATCGACGGCATCATCAAGCAGGATAGGCTAGGCCTTGATACCATCTACCTGCAGGCAAAACGGTGGGAAGGGGTTGTCGGCAGGCCGGAAATCCAAAAATTCGTCGGCGCCCTGCACGGTCAACGCGCCAAAAAAGGCATCTTCATCACCACCAGTCATTTTTCTGCTGAAGCGAGGGACTACGCCCGGCAGATCGACCCCAAGATCGTCATCATCGACGGGGCGGAACTGGTCCAGCTCATGATCGACCATGACCTGGGCGTGAGTCCTGTCGAAACCTATGTCATCAAGCGCGTGGATACGGACTTTTTTGTGGAGGATTGATTTTCAGTGATAGAAGCGGATCTGCACGTTGGGGCTCTGCCGCCACTCGTCGAACTTCTTCCGGAGCCAACGTTTGAAGATGTCGCGAGTGCCGGGCAGCAGGATCAGAAGCCCGGCGACGTCCGTCAGGAAACCCGGGGCCAGCAGGACCATGCCGGCCAGGAAGATGAGCAGGCCGTCCAGAAGTTCCTCTGCCGGCATGTAGCCCTGGGCCAGGTTCTCGCGAATGCGCAGCATGACCGAGAGCCCCTGCATGCGGGCCAGGTACGCCCCGGCCAGGGCAGTCAGGAGTACCAGGGCAATGGTCGGCAAGACGCCGATGACGCTGCCGACACTGACCAGAACGTAGATCTCGGCCACGGGTACGACGGCAAAGAGCAGAAAAAGCTTGCCGAACATCATCCCTCCCGGCCCGCCAGCTGGTCCATGGTCTCGCGGTCGCGCAGGCCCAGGAAGTAGAGCACACCGTCCAGACCGACGTTGGAGATGGCCTGTCCCGCGCCCTGCCGGACCAGGGGTTTGGCATGGAAGGCAATGCCCAGGCCGGCCACGTCGAGCATGGGCAGATCATTGGCCCCGTCGCCCACGGCGATGACCTGGGACAGGGAAATATTCTCCTTGGCCGCGA